>JBKJRX010000009.1:0-3603 GCA_046593155.1 Lacunisphaera sp. | reverse complement strand
ATCTCAGCCAACTTGAGGCATCTCTGGCCCTCCTCGAAGGACAGTCCGGTCAAGTCGCCAACCATGATACGTGAAGAAGATTGCGCACCAAATCCGGTTTCGCTGACGAGGGAAGCGGGGCTGATACCAGTTACCGATCTGCTTGTGAGGCCGGTATCGCTTTTCGCCTCATGCCGATCAAGCGAGCGGCCGGAGCACGTAATGCTGGCGAAGTTGCTGAATGACATCCAGGGAGGCAGGTGGCAGACGGGGATTGGGCAGGCCAGGAAATCCGCCACAAAACTCGAGGCCGGCAAGCTAAAGGGGAATTTGCCAGCCGTGAAATTCTCGGGCGTGTTTCGGGGCCTATCCGCCGCAGACCTAATTCGTCACTCCGGTCTGCTTATGCTCGATGTTGACGGCGTGCCCATTCAGGCAAGACGCGGCCTCCGCCTAACCTTTGCGGATGATCCCCACGTATTGGCGTTCTTCACTTCGCCGAGTGGAAACGGGCTCAAGATCATTGTTCCTGTTCGGGCAAACGACGCCCATACGCATCGCCTCTGCTTTGACGCCAGCAAAGCGCACTTTAAACCACTACTGCCTTCGGGTGCGGTGTTAGATCAGCAGCCGCTCAGTGTCGCGGGAAACTGCTTCGTGTCGCACGACCCGGACCTGTGGCGCGCGACTGAACCGAGGGCGGTATTCCAAGCCTCAACGGAAACCGGGAAGGTAGAGGATATGTCTCCTCATTCTCCTCCCCAAGCAGCAGACGAGGAGAAGATTCCTTCTCATAAGACTATAGGACAGCCCCATATCTATGGGACACCTCCAGCCCCCGGGTTTCCGCTACCTGGCGTGGTCGACGCGACGATCTGGGCAAACTGGCTCAAGCGCGTTCCGCATCGTCCTAGCGCCCGGAATGCCACGATCAAGGAGCGGGCGCCCTTGTTGCTGAACCTCGTCGCCCCGGAAAACGCGGCTTGGTTGCTACTGCGATGGTTTGATCAAGCGCCGGCGCGATTGTTTTCCGCCTCCCGTGATGACCATTGGCGCGAAACGTTAGCCGCAATTAAGGGATGCCTAGAGAGCTGGCCGGCGAATAGAAAAGTCGGACTCAATGTCGCGGAGCGAGAAGCATATCGCACTCTGCGGGACGACCGACAACGGGATAGTTTCCGGATTTGCCGCAGCCTCAGCTTGGCAAATGACAACAAAGCGACTCGTCGCTTTTTTCTTTCTGACAAGCAACTGGGTGATCGTTTGGCATGCGACTCACGCTCCGCGGCTCGCCAACTCGAATACCTGGCAAACAGAGAGATCATTCGGATCACTGCCAAGGGCACCGAATGGAAGAAGGGCATGGGCATCAAACCGCAGGCCGCCCGTTACCAATGGCTGCTTGCCTGAAAACTTTGCTGCCGGCCCAGCAACCCGCCAAACGAAGCGATTTCCTTCCGATCAACCCAAACCACCAACCACATGAAACCCGAAAACGTTGAATTTGTCACCCTTCAGCCGGCAAAACACGCGGCCGCGGTTCGCGACGTGCTCAGCAAAAAGCCGGGGGCCCGCAGATGATCGCTACATTTGATCCCCAAGGCGAATCGCCCGAACCACAGGACGACCCTGTTGACCGAGCACTTGATGACCTTCGGCGGCGCGTCCACCAGCTCGAGGCCGACGGCAAGGCGGCGGAAGGTGCGGCCCTGATCATTCGCGAACTCGGGGCCAAACAGGTCCTGAATTCCCCGGATGGGGACAGCATCACCGTTGACGACGGCCGCCGGCAAATGGCCGCCGTTCTCCTTTACACCGAAATCGTGGGACTGGCGCCAAAGGAGGCCGCCTAATGTCCTCCCTGTCGACCGCTCGGCACGGGGCCCAGGGCGCGCCAGCGGCCCGTCCGCGGGGGATCTCGTGTCTGGAGGGGTCAGGACCACCGCCAAGGCGCCGGTGCACGGCAAACGCGATTGGACGGCCTTGGGGCGGTGCCTGCAAGGCCATGGCGTCTCTGAACCATGCCTGAACCCGAACCACGTCCCCGGATGCCCCATCAGCTCGTCACCATCAACGGCGCTAGGCACGCCGAGCGGGAAGCCCTGCGGGCGTCTGCTTGGCAGCTCCGCGTTGAAGGAAAGTCACAGACCGCGATCGCCGCGGAATTGGAGGTCAGTGTGTCCACCGTGGCCGCCTACCTCCGGGAGACCCTGGAGGAGCTTAAATCGTCGGCCATTCAGAGCGCGGAAACGTGGCGCGCCCTGCAGCTTGCCCGCCTAGACGGTATTGTCGGCGTCTGGTCGCAGGTGGCCCAGAACCCGGACCATCCTGAGGGCTCTCGAGCCGCCGTGATTGTTGTGCGAGCGATCGAATCACAATCCCGTCTTTTGGGCCTGCTGCAGTCAAACCTGGTGCTCCCTGGCACCGACAGGGCGCCGGAGTCCATGGAGGAGCAACTTGCCCGCTCGCCGGCGCTCCGCGCGGCCGTCCGCCGCCAACTGGACCAAGCGGACGAACTCGCGCGCACTCATTCACCCGCCGTTCAGAAATCACCCGTTTGTTGAACGCGAAGGAAAACTTCAACTTCTGCGAGGCCCAAGCTTGTCGTGTGGGAACGCTCGCGTAACCTACATCAAAACAGGGAGACCAAAAAAATGACACCGGCCATGTTCAGTCCAAGCCAGGAAATGCGCAACTCGTTCGGCAAACGAAGAGGTGGTGTGCCGATGGCGGACACTACGGACACTCCCATGCAGGGCTGGGCCCTCCCGGCGCCGGGCGAGGACGTGAAGGAGATTTTGCGCCGCCAGCGGGCCGGAGATCGCCTAAGCGATCGAGACTGGCAGCGCCTGGCGATGCGGACTGGTGCTGAAAACGAAACCTCGCGCATGGGCGGTCGGGTCGAGGGCGCCATTCAGCCTCGCCGGCTGACGCCCCGCGAACTCGGCGCGCGTGACCGCGAGGCCGTCACCCAGGACCAGCGGGACGTCGCGGAGTATTCAGCAGGGCGCGGGTTTCCGGTCCGGCCAGCGGTGCCAAGCTCGGTGGTGAAGGAGCGGACGGCGCGAAATTCTCGTGCAGGCATTATGTCGGACCCGGTGACCGGTCTTGCCGCGAAGCAAGACCCAGCGAGCGCCGAGCTTGGCGAAAACGCTTCGATCTCGCCGCAGGCGAAGCGCCCGGTTGGGTATGCCCTGCGCGTCATGGCGGATGGAACAGCGCGCGGTGCGTCAACCGGTGAGAATGGCGAACCCGAAGTGCGGAATTTCGCCTCGGCGCAAGACGCGAGATCCTACTACCGCCCGACGGAAAACAGCGCCCGAGGGAAAGCTGATTTCGTGAAACGCACTCCGCAGAGTTCAGCACATCCCGACGGGGAGAAATTCGGAGACCTGCTGATTCGTGATGCAACGCCAGAGGAGGCCGAGCAATCGAGGGAGGCAGGACGACCCGCGGGAATCGCTCCCACCGTCCGCAAAGACATTCTTGTGGAACCTGCCGGCCCTGCGGCCCCGGGCGAAGGATCGCCAGCGAAGCCACCGCTGGCCGCAGCGCCAGTTAGCGTTCCCCGCCCGGCAACCCCCGGGTTTTTCGCAAAGCGGAGTGAGGCAGAGTTCGTGAGAG
>JBKJRX010000139.1:0-8563 GCA_046593155.1 Lacunisphaera sp. | reverse complement strand
TAGCTCAGTTGGTTAGAGCACCTCGCTTACACCGAGGGTGTCGGGGGTTCGAGTCCCTCAGCGTCCATATTACTCTGCAAAGGCTTGGATCGTTCTCCTAATCTTAGGCTTGGCACCGAAAGAACCAGTAAGATCAAGAGAACGAGAACGATTCAGCAAAATTAGTGTTCATTAGTGTCCATTAGTGGTTTCAGTCTGCTGGCTTCCATGAAAATCATCCTCGCCACCCGCAAAAGCCCGCTCGCCCTGGTTCAGGCCGGGCTGGTGGCGGCGCGACTGACGGCCAGGATTCCCGGGGCGCAATGTGAATTGCTGAAGGTCATCACCACCGGCGACAAACAGGCCGAGTGGTCGCTCAGCAAACAGGGCGGCAAGGGGCTGTTCACGGCCGAACTCGAACAGGCGATGCTGCGCGGCGAGGCCGACGCGGCCGTGCACAGTTGCAAGGACCTGCCCGGCGAGAACACGCCCGGCCTGGTGGTCGCGGGATTTCTGCCCCGGGAGGACACCCGCGATGTGTTGATAATGCGGGAGGGGATCATCCAGCCCGTGACCATCGCAACGGGCAGTCCGCGGCGTCAGTTGCAATTGAAGGCGTTGTTTCCGGCAGCCGTCTTTGCCGAGATCCGGGGCAACGTGGACACGCGGCTGAAGAAGATTGTGGCCGGTGAGGCCGACGCGACCGTGCTCGCCGCGGCCGGACTCAACCGTCTGGGCATCACCAACTGGCCCGGATTGGTTTTCAGGCCGCTCGGTTTTGAAGAAAGCGTGCCGGCCGTGGGGCAGGGGGCGATCGCGCTCCAATGCCGCGAGGCTGATGCCGGGCGTTTTGCCGACGCGCTCGATTCCGCCACCGCGCGCAGCGTCACACTCGAACGCGCTTTCCAGGCATTGCTGGGCGCCGGTTGCCAGATCGCCTTTGCGGCGCATGCCACGGAGGACAAACTGTATTTTTTCCACGAACAGATCGGTTGCCGCATCCTGTTGCTCACCGAGACGGATTTCAACGAACCCCTTCACAGCGCGACCCGGATGCTCCAGGAACTCGGATTTCATGTCTAAAGCACCTCTCACCGGCCGCCGCATCGCGCTCACCCGTCCCGCCGCTTCGTCCGCCGACTGGCGGACCCGCCTCGAAGCGCTCGGCGCCGAGGCGGTCGCCCTGCCGCTCATCCAGGTCAGCAAGGACGTGAACCTTGAGACGCTGGCCGAGGTGCTGACCGAGCTGGGCAGCTACGAGTGGCTGATTTTCACCAGCGCCAACGGGGTAAGGTATTTTTTCGAGGAATTCATCCGCGTGCATGAGGACATCCGGGCCCTCGGGTTGGTGCGCATCGCGGTGGTGGGAGAGGCGACCGCCCACGCCGTGCGGGAACTGCGCCTCCGGGTGGATTTACAGCCGAAAAAAGCGAGCGCCGAGGAACTGGCCAGAACCTTGATCGAACGCGAGGCGATGGACAGTGCCAAGGTGCTGGTCGTCACCGGCAATCGCAATCGCGAGGAACTCGTGGACAAGCTCCATGAGGCCCGCACCATCGTGGACCGGCTGGTGGTCTACAAGACCGAGGAAACCGACCTGACGGCCGACCCGGTTGCCGCAGATTTCCGCGCCAAGGGCGCTGACGCCATTCTCTTTGCGAGTCCGTCGGCTGCGCAGTCTTTCTTCGACCAGGCTGGCTCGCTCAAACTTGCCGCCAAAGCCCGTCGTCCACTCGCGGGCAGCATCGGCCCCACCACCACCACGACCATGAAGCAGCTGGGCCTGCCCGTGGACTTCGAGGCCGCCGACCCCAGCCTTGAGTCGCTGGTGGCGGCGTTGATCAGTAAACTTTATTAACCACGGATTTCACGGATGATCACGGATAAAAACCAAGTCCACGATTCCTGTCATCCTGAGCGCAGCGAAGGATCCAGCAGCACTTTCGCATCCTCGTGGATTCTTCGCTCCGCTCAGAATGACGGAAATGGGTGTTTTCTTGTCTAATCCGCGTTCATCCACGTAATCCGCGGGGAATCAAATTCCCCATGAAAGTTCCCTTCCTCGACCTCAAGCTCCAGCATCAGGCTATCCGGACGGAGGTGCTCGCGGCACTCGCCGACACCTATGACAACACGCGCTTCTGCCTGGGCAAGGATGTGGAGGAATTCGAGAAGGCTTTCAGCACGACCCTGGGTTACCACCGCACGCTGGGCCTGAACAGCGGCACCTCACCGCTGCACCTCGCGTCAATCTGCGGCGGGTTCGGCCCGGGCGACGAAATCATCACCACGCCCTTCACCTTTGCTTCCAGTTGCTGGGGCATCAGCTACGTGGGCGCGAAGCCCGTGTTCGTCGACATTGACGCGGACACGTGGTGCCTCAGCCCCGACGCCATCGCCAAGGCCATCACTCCGAAGACGAAGGGCATCGTCGTCGTGCACATTTTTGGCCAGCCGGCGCGGATGGACGAGATCATGGCCATTGCGAAGCAGCACCGGCTTTTCGTTGTCGAGGATTGCGCGCAGGCCGTCGGCGCCAGCTACAAGGGGGCGCCGGTCGGCAGCATAGGCGATTGCGGCACGTTCAGCTTTTATCCCACGAAGAACCTCGGCGCCTGCGGTGAGGGCGGGGCGTTCGTTTCGAAGCACCCGGACGTGATGGACCAGGCGCAGCTGCTGCGCGTGCATGGCTCGCCCAAGCGGTATACCCACACCGAGGTCGGTTTCAATTTTCGCATGGATGGATTCCAGGGCGCGGTGCTCAACATCAAACTGAAAAAACTCGCCGGCTGGACCGCGCGGCGGCGCGCCATCGCCGCCCGGTATCGCGCCGGCATCAAGCGGAACGACGTGCAACTGCCGGTCGTGCCAGCCTATGGTGAGTCGGTGTGGCACCAGTTCACCCTGCTGCATCCCCAGCGGGATGAGCTTAGGGTCCATCTTGAGAAGGCCGGCATAGGCACCGAGATAATCTACCCGGGCCCGATGCACCGGCAGCCGTGTTATGCGTCACTCGGTTACGCGGCGGGCAGCCTGCCGATCGCGGAGAAAGCCAGCGCGACGTGCGTGAGCCTGCCGATCTTCCCCGAGTTGACGGACGAGCAGGTGGCGCACGTCATCACCTCGGTAAATGCCTTTTAATTCACCACCAAGACGAGAAGGGCACGAAGTTCCAAAAAGCCTGTCCTACTTTACTTCGTGATCTCCGTGTCTTCGTGGTTAAAATATAAATGATCAATGGTATCAAATTAAAGGTCTGCGGCATCACCTCGCTGGTGGATGCCGATGCCGCCGATGCCGTCGGGGCCGATTATCTGGGGTTTATCATTTACCCAAAATCACCGCGGCACTCACCGTTGACCCAGTTCTCGGCGATGAACGGCCAGTTGCCGCACCCCAAGAAGGTGGCGGTGAGCGTTGAACCGACCGCCGCCGACCTGAAGAGCATCGTCGCCTGCGGTTTCGACTATTACCAGATCCACTACAGCCCCAGCGTCGAGACGGCGACCGTCGCCATGTGGTCCAAGCTGGTCGGCCCGGAAAAACTCTGGCTCGCCCCGCGCCTGCCGCCCGGCGTGGCGTTGGACACCGAACTGCTGCCGTATGCCGGGACCTTCCTGCTCGACACGTTCCATCCGGGCAAACCGGGTGGCACGGGCAAGACGGGCGACTGGGCGGAATACCAGCGCTACCGGAAGGCCCATCCGGAGAAACAATGGATTCTCGCGGGCGGGTTGAATCCGCAAAACATCGCCCAGGCCGTGACCGCAACCGGGGCCAAGTTTATCGACGTGAACAGCGGAGTGGAGCAGGCACCCGGCATCAAGAGCCCGGCGAAACTCAAAGCCTTCGTGCTCGCGCTGCACAGCGCAACGAAGCGGGACAACCCCGCGTCTCGCTGAAGCGGCCCGCTATTCCGTGAAGGCCGACTCCTCGGGTGCAACCTTTAGAGCCAAGCTCTCGTCGCAATCAGCACCAGAGTGGGGATCAGATTGTGCAGGGCATGCAGTATCGCCGTCATCGAGAAGGCCTGGAGCAGTGATTTCTTTTCCCACGTGATATAGCACAGGGAAAAAATCACGAAGCTCCAGAAAATCTCGATCCCCCAGAGCGGTTTCGACAACGAATGCAGGCCGGCGCAGATCAGGGCGGTGATCCATGGCAGATATTCCGTGCGTTTAATGAAACGGCGCAGCACCCAGATGATGACGGCCATGCCAAAGGTTTCCACGAGCGGTGCAAACACGCACATGGCCACGAGGATCCGAGGCAGGGAATCAGCCGGAAACTCCGGCCACGTCGTGCCGGTCACCCAATTCAGCACGAGTCCCACGCCCAATGCGACCGGTAGATCAACCAGCAACGCCAGGCCGAGATAACGGATCCGGGACTGGTTGCAGTTCGACAGACTGCGCCAGAATGCGGTGATGCGGTTGGGCATGCTCACGAGAGGATATGGATATAGACCCGTGAAAAAGGCCCGGGCAACAGTCCAATGGTAAAATAACCGGCGAAACGGGGTGGTGTGGGTGGGCCAGCGTGCTTGCACGCGCCGGTTTTATATCCTGAAGCGCGACCAAGGTCACTGCCCACGATACGTCCGCCCTTACCGGCTGCGCTTGCGCTGTTTCGACCCGCCTTTCACCAGCCACCACGCGCTTCCGATGATGAGGGCCGCGCCTCCGGCGTATTGCCAGTGATGCACCGGGATGCGGGTCTTGCCGTCAATGCCGGTCTTCAGATGGGCGAAGCTGGTGGAAGTCTTGCTCGCCAGTGACACGCCGCGGCTGTAGCCGGCATAAAGCAGCCCGAGGCCGGCGAACAACGCGGCGAGGGCGAGCAATAGCTGCAGGAAACGGCTCATGGCTTCCTCAGAACCCCGGCATGCCGCCGCGGCCCTTCATCTGCTCCATCTGGCGCATCATCTTCTTTTGGTTCCCGCCCTTCATCATTTTCATGAGCTTCTGCATCTGCTCGAACTGCTTGATGAGCTGGTTGACCTCGAGAACCTTCACGCCGGCGCCGGCCGCGATGCGCATCCGGCGGCTGCCATTGAGCAGACCCGGCTTGCGGCGCTCCTGAACGGTCATCGACTGGATGATGGCCTCCGTGCGCTTCATCTGGCGCTCCGCGTCGTCGGGGATCTGCACGCCGCTCATGCCGGGCATCATGCCCATGATGGACTGCATCGAGCCCATCTTTTTGACCTGCTGCATCTGCGCAAGGAAGTCCTCCAGGTTGAAGTCGGCCTTGCGCATCTTTTCGGCCATGCGCTCGGCGTCCTTCTGGTCGATGTTCTCCTGCGCCTTCTCGACCAGCGATACCACGTCGCCCATGCCGAGGATGCGCGAGGCGAGCCGGTCGGGATAAAAAATATCGAAGTCCGCCGTCTTTTCGCCGGTGCCGATGAACTTGATCGGCACGCCGGTGACGGCCTTGATGGAGAGCGCGGCGCCGCCGCGGGCGTCGCCGTCGAGCTTGGTGAGGATGAGGCCGGTGAGGCCAAGCGCGTCGTGAAAAGCCTTGGCCACGTTCACGGCTTCCTGGCCGAGTGCGCCGTCGGCCACGAGCAGAACTTCATCAGGCTGGATCCTCGCGTGGAGCTTTTTGACCTCTTCGATCAGGTCGGTGTCAATCTGGAGCCGGCCGGCCGTATCGAATAGAATGACATCGGCGTTCTGCTGCAGCGCGGCGGCGAGGGCGGTGGCACCGATGGCGGGCACGTCCTTTGAAACGCGATCGGAGTAGAAGCCCAGTTCCTCCTGTTTCGCAAGGATTTCAAGCTGGTCGATGGCGGCGGGACGATGGACGTCGCACGCGACGACGAACGGCCGGGCGCCCTTTTTTTTGAGCAGCTTGCCGAGTTTGGCGGTGGAGGTCGTCTTGCCCGAACCGTGGAGACCGACCATCAGGACCTTGAGCGGACGCTTCTGGGCGAGTTCGGTCGTGCCCTCGCCGAGGAGTTTTACGAGCTCGTCATGAATTATCTTCACGACCTGCTGGCCGGGCGTGACGGACTTGAGGACGTCCTGGCCCGTGCACTCGGCCTGCACCCGGTCAATGAACTCGCGGGCGACCTTGAAATGGACGTCGGCGGCCAGCAGGGCGGCGCGCACTTCCTTGAGGGCATCCGCCATGTTGGCCTCGGACAAGGAACCGACCCCACGCAGGTTGCGCAGGGCGCCGGTCAGTTTATCGGTCAGGCTTTCGAACATGGAACCCGGAACTGAAACCACTAATGGGCACGAATAAACACTATTCTTGGAGGTCTTAAGGTGGAACCCGGCCTCCGGACGGGTTTCAGGTCGTTCGTTGCCAAACCCACCCGGAGGGCCGGTTCCACCTCCATCACCAGGAATCTTCTTGCTGGCCACTCGGGCTTGTCCCTTAGACCTTAGCGCTATGTCTCGCACCGTCGCCATCGTAGGCCGCCCCAACGTGGGCAAAAGCCGCTTGTTCAACCGGCTGGCCAAGAAGCGCATCTCCATCGTTCACGACATGCCGGGGGTCACCCGGGACGTCGTGACGGCGGAGGTGAAGGAAGGCGGCTACACCTTGCTCGATACCGGCGGCCTGGGTTTGACCGGCAGTGACACCCCGGCGCGCATCACCAAGGCTTCGGAGGAACAGGTGCATTTCGCCATCGCCGCGGCGACCGTCATTCTCTTCACCATCGATGCCCGCGAAGGCGTCACCGCCCTTGACGAGCGCATCGCGCAACTGCTCCGGAAGAGCAAGAAACCGGTCCTGTTGGTGGCCAACAAGGCCGACAGTGGGAAGGAGAAGATCGCCGATATCTCCGAATTTCACCGCCTGGGTTTTGGCGAACCGTTCTACATTTCCGCCGAGCACGGCAACGGCGAGGCCGAGGTGCGCGTGGCCGTTCTGGCCAAACTCGGGCCCGTGGCGGAGGAAACCGACCTCGACAAGGAGCGGCTCAGCATCGTGTTCGTCGGCCGGCCCAACGTCGGCAAATCCTCCCTCAGCAACCGCCTGCTCAACAGCGACCGGCTCATCGTCAGCGATCAGCCCGGGACCACGCGCGATGCGGTGGAACTCGACTTCACCTACAACAGCCGCGAGGGCAAGCCGTGGCCGTTCCGCCTGATCGACACCGCGGGTATCCGCCCGGCGACCAAACTCGCGTCCTCGGTCGAGTATTTTTCCCGCCTGCGCTCGCTTGAGGCGATCCATCACGCCCAGGTCGTGTTCATGGTGATCGATGCCATGGACGGTATCACCCAGCAGGACCAGGCCATTGCCGGCGAGATCATCAAGGCCGCCAAGCCGATCGTCATCGTCGTCAACAAATGGGACCTCGTGCACGAACAGTTCCAGAAGCGCCTCGTCGAGAAATTCGCCACCGAGCGCGAATACCGCGAGGACTACCAGAAGACCCTTTTCGAGAAACTCTTCTTCACGCCCGGCGCCCCGGTGATGTTCGTCTCGGCCCTCACCGGCCACGAGATCACCCGCATGCTGAAGGCAGCCCGCGCCCTCAACAAGCGCCTCGATACGAAGATCCCGACCGCCAAACTCAACGCCGCCATCATCCGGCTGGCCGACCGCACGCCGCCGCACTCCACATTCGGCGTCCGCTTCCGCATCTATTACGCCACGCAGACCGGCACGCGGCCGTTCCGGATCAAGATTTTCTGCAACCAGGAGCGCAGCCTGACCGAGTCCTATCGCCGCTACCTTGAGTCCGGCCTCGTCAAGGAGTTCGACCTCGACGGCTGCCCGATCCATTTCGATCTCATCGGCAAGAAAAAGCAGTCCGTCGCCGACCGCCTCGCCGCCAAGGGCCAGCGGCAGAATCTGGCCGCGGCGGAAGCGGGCGAGGATGTCGACCCCTCTTTGATCGACGACTGATTCATGACTCCCGTCACCTGTCGTTCTGAGACTGGACAGCCAGCCGGCGGCGGGCGTGGCACTCGCCGATGAACAGACCAAGGCATTGTCATGCTGAGCGTAGCGGAGCATCCATCAGGATGGCCGCCGGCGGTTGTGCCGATGGATTCTTCACTCCGTTCAGAATGACAAACAGGGGAGTTCATTGGCAGCGCAGCGAGGAATCCAGTATGACGTGCGGTTGCGGGCGTGCTGCTGACTTCTTCGCTGCGCTCAGGATGACATACCGGAGGGTGCATGCTTAGGATCGTCTTCATGGGCTCGGATGCGATCGCCCGGCCCGCGCTGGACTGGCTGGCGGGCGAGGGAAGCAAGCTCGGGCAGGTAGTCGCCGTTTTCACCCAACCAGATCGGGCTACCGGCCGCGGCCAGAAGATCTCGTCCAACGACATCAAGCTCTGGGCGCAGGCCCGCGGTCTGCCGGTGTTGCAGCCGGAAAAAGTGGGCGACGCCGAGCGCCAGCAGCTTGCCGACCTCAAGCCTGACCTCGCGCTCGTCATGGCCTACGGTCACATCCTGAAACAGGACGTGATCGACACGCCGCGGCTCGGCACGCTGAACCTGCATACTTCCATTTTGCCAAAATATCGCGGCGCCTCGCCGATCCAGACGGCCACCGCCTGTGGCGAGAAGGAAACCGGCGTCACGCTCATGCGGATGATCCGGCAGGGGG
>JBKJRX010000134.1:0-3390 GCA_046593155.1 Lacunisphaera sp. | reverse complement strand
GGCGCCCATCCTGATGGATGCTTCGCTACGCTCAGCATGACAATGCCCTGGTCTGTTCATCGGCGTGTGCCACGCCAGCCACCGGCTTGCTGTCCAGTCTCAGAATGACAGGTTTCGGTGGTTGTTTCCCCATTCGTGATCATCCGTGAAATCCGTGGTCAAAGACTCAGGAATTTGGGGCTAGTTTGCGGAGCGTGACATAGACGGCGAACGCGAGGCCGAAGCCGACGAACCAGGCGTAGTTGTAGAGCCCGAGCAGGAACGGCGACATCCCTGTGCCGTCGATCAGTTGCACCTGGGCGAGGAAACCGGGCAACGAGGGGATGATGGCGACGATGAGGGCAATGAGGGCCACGGTGCTGAAACCATTGGTGTAGCGGTGTTCGCCGTGCGGATCGTAGAGCGCCTTGAGGTCAAGCTGGCGGCCACGGATGACGAAATAGTCCGCGATCATGATGCCGCCGATGGGGCCGAGCAGGGCGCTGTAACCGATGAGCCAGGTGAAAATGTAGCCACTGGGATCCGCCACGAGCTTCCACGGCATCATCAGGATGCCGACGAGGCCGGTGATCAGGCCCCCGATCCGGAACGAGATTTTCCGCGGCGCGAGGTGGGCGAAGTCGTTGGCCGGGCTCACGACATTGGCCGCGATGTTGGTCGCGAGCGTGGCGACGCAGAGTGCGACCATGGCGACGAGGAGCACCACGGGATTCTTGAAGCGCGTGAGCACGTCCACCGGATCCCAGATCGTCTGGCCATAGATGATCGTGGTGGCGGAGGTGACGGCGACACCGATGAACGAATAGAGGGCCATCGTCAGCGGCAGGCCGAGGGCCTGACCGACGACCTGGTCGCGTTGGGTGTGGGCGTAGCGCGAGAAATCGGGAATGTTGAGCGAGAGCGTGGCCCAGAATCCGATCATGCCGGTGAGGGCGGGAAAAAAGAAAACCCAGAACTGACCGGCCTTGGGCTGGCCGGGATCGAAGGCCGACGGCTGCGACAGGATCGGCCCAAAACCGCCGGCCGCCCCGTGCGCCCACCAGAGCAGGAGCAGCCCGAGGACAAGCAACAGCGGGGCCTTGATGTTCAGCAGCAGGCGGATCGAATCGATGCCCTTGTAGACCACGGCCATGTTGATGGCCCAGAAGAAGAGGAAACAGGTGAACTGGATGCCGGTGATGCCAAGCACGGGCAGGAGATCGCCGCCGGCCAGCGCGGGGAAGAAAATGGCCAGGATCTTGTGGATGGCCTCGCCCCCGATCCAAGTCTGGATGCCGAACCAGCCGCAGGCCACGAATGCGCGGAGCAGGGCCGGGATGTTCGCGCCCCGGGTGCCGAACGAGGCGCGGCACAGCACCGGGAAGGGAATGCCGTATTTGGTGCCGGCGTGGGCATTGAGCACCATCGGCACCAGCACGATCAGGTTGCCGAGGAAGATGGTCAGCACCGCCTGCCACCAGTTCATGCCGCCACCGATGAGCGACGAGGCGAGCATGTAGGTGGGGATGCACGCCGCCATGGAGATCCACAGGGCCGCGAAACTCAGCATGCCCCACTTGCGGCGCGAAGCCGGCACGGGCGCGAGGTCCTCGTTGTAGAGATGGCTCGTTGCGATGTCGGCTTCGACGTCGGGAGCGTTCTGGCGAAGGCCTTCGGAGGTGGACATGTTAGGAAGCTCCAAGCTCCAACATCCAACCTCCAGAGAAACTCCCAAGGTCAATATCCCAAAGAATGACCGTGGTTGGTGGCTTGGTGGCTTGATAATTCATGGGAGCTTGGATGTTGGAACTGGGAGCTTCGGGCGCGGTTAGAAATGAGACGGGGTCCTTTGCAAAAAGCGCCCGCGGCCGAGCGTCCCGCAGAACTTGCCATTTTGCGCGGCGATCTGGCCGCGAACGGTGACCACGCTGGCGCGGCCTTCGAGCTTCCAGCCTTCAAAGGCGCTGTAATCGACGTTCATCGTCTGGGTCTTTGCAGAAATCGTGCCGCGGTAATCCGGGTCAAACACCACCAGGTCGGCGTCAGCCCCGGGCTGGATGGTTCCTTTGCGTGGGAACAGGTCGAAGAGCTTCGCGACCTGCGTGCTGGCGACATTCACAAACGTGTGCAGGTCGATCTTACCCGTCTTCACGCCATAGGTGTAGAGCAGGTTGATGCGTTCCTCGAGCGACGGGATGCCATTGGGGATTTTGGTGAAGTCGGCCTTGCCCATCGGTTTTTGTTTCTCGAAGTCGAAGGGGGCGTGGTCGGTGGCGACCGTTTGGATCAGGCCGTCGCGCAGGCCGTTCCAGAGCACGTTCTGGTTGCGGACGTCGCGCAACGGAGGCGACATGACATATTTGGCGCCCTCGAAGTTGGGTTTCTCCGCGTAGGTTTTGTCGAGGGTCAGGTATTGGATCAGTGTCTCCACAGCGACGCGAACACCCCGCTGGCGCGCCGCAATGGCTGTGCTGAGCGCCTCCTTGCAGCTCAGGTGGACAATGTAGGTCGCCGCCCCGGTCAGCTCGGCGAAGGTCATGAGATGATGCACTCCCTCGGCTTCGACGGCCGGCGGGCGGCTCTCGTGATGCTGGCCGGGGTCGGTCTTGCCGGCGGCGAGCAATTCCTTGCAGCGCTCGGCGACGAGGGTCTCGTTTTCGCAATGAGCCGTGACGATGACGCCGAGTTCCTTGGCGAGCTTGAGCGTTCGGTAGAGCTCGGTGTCGTCGACGCCGAACGCGCCCTTGTAGGCGAGGAAGATTTTGAAGGAACTGATGCCGCGCGCGACGATCTCGCGCAGCTGTTTCTCGGCGGTGGCGTCGAACTTCGTCACGCCCATGTGGAAGGTGAAATCACACGCGCTCTTCCCCTGCGCTTGGCTCATCCAGAGTTCGAAGCTCTTTAGCGCATCGTCGCTGCGCGCGGGGCAGCACATCTCGATCAGCGTCGTCGTGCCGCCGACGAGCGCAGCCTTCGAGCCGGTGACGTAGGTGTCCTTCGAGAACGTGCCCATGAACGGCAGGTAGATGTGCACGTGCGGGTCGATGAAGCCGGGGAAGACGAACTTGCCGGTGGCGTCGATGACCTCGGCGCCGGCGGAGGCCGGGATATTCTTGTCGATGCGGGTGATGGTTTCACCTTCGCAGAAGATGTCGGCGACGTAGCGGGTGTCCGCGGTTACGATCTCACCATTCTTGATTAGGAGTGCCATGAGCTTGGAAGTGTTGCCCGCGAATCACGCGAATAGACGCGAATTCTGAGGATTTTATTGGCGTGTATTCGCGTGATTAGCGGGAGACCCCGTATTATTTCTTCCAGACGTCGCCGACGTCGCCGCCGAACCAGCGGCTGCTGACGACTTTTTGCTGCGTGTAGAACTGGATGCTCTCCTTGCCCTGGATGTGGAGGTCG
>JBKJRX010000285.1:0-4914 GCA_046593155.1 Lacunisphaera sp. | reverse complement strand
GACAACGGGACGCGTGGAATCAAAGCCCTTGGGCAGGAAGGCGGAAGGCATCGGGAGGAAGGTTGCAGGGCCGGCCGGTCGCCTGCAATCCAACTTAAAGCAGGCTCCTGCTGCTGGTTGTAGGGTCGCCGCTTGTCGGCGGACCGTGCCATGGTCACCAACCGGCCCGGCGACAAGCGCCGGCCCTACATTTCGACTTACCAAACTACGACTGCGAGCCGTAGTATTTCTTGTAGCTGCGGTAGTAGCGGTAGTTGCTGTAATACTCGATCCGGCGGGCGGAGAGGCCGTTGAGCACAATGCCGAGCAGCTCGTTTTTGCTCTCTTTGAGCTGCTTGATGTAGAGACGGATGTGTTTGCGGTAGGCGCGATTGAAGCGGCAGACGTAAATGACCTCGTCGGTGCGCTCGGCGATGAGCAATGAGTCGGTGACGGCGCCCATCGGTGGTGAGTCGACGACGATGAGATCGAAATGTTGTTTCATGGACTCGATGAACTGGCCGAAGACCGCGGTCTCGAGCAGTTCGGTCGGGCTCTTGGAACGGCCGCCGGAACGGAGCAGATAGAGGTTCTCGTCCACCTTCGTGAAGCCGAGCGCGGCATCGGTGAAGGGATCGGCCGGGATCTTGGCACCGGCTTCAAACCAGGCAATGAGGCCGGCCTCATTGGTGAGCTTGAAGTGGCGGTGCAGCATCGGCCGGCGCAGGTCGCAGTCCATGAGCAGCACCTTCTTGCCGTGGCGGGCGAACGAGGCGGCGAGATTGCAGCTGATCATCGTCTTGCCCTCGCCCGGAATCGTGCTGGTCACGAGGACGGCCTTGGGGAAATCGAGCTTCGACTGGATCTTGACGGCGCTGTAGACGCTAAGAAACGCCTCGGAGCCGGGGGAGGTCCGGTTGCTGTTTACGAGGGAGTGTTTCTCGGTGTCGGGCACATCACCGAGTTCGGGGATGATCCCGAGCAGGTGGGCCCCGATGAAACCCTCGATATCCCAGGCGCTCTTGACGCGGTCATCGAGGAAACTGAGGCCGATGGCGACGAGACCGAAAACGGCCAGTCCGAGAAAAAGGCTGGTTTTGAGAATGTTGCGCAGATTGGGCGTGTAAGGCCCGCCGGCGGGCAGGGCGCGGTCGAGGGGCTTGACCGGGATGTTCTCAAGGCTCTTGGAAGTGGTGACCTGGTTCAGGCGGTTGAGGATCTCGACATAATTGTTCTTCGCGACCACGGCCTGGTTCTCCAAGCTCTTGAAGTCCACCGATAGGTCGCCGAGGCGGAGGTTGTCCTTCTCCGCGGACTGGTATTCCTTGATGTAGGAAGCCTCGGTGTCCTGCAGCTTCACATATTGGGTGCGGAGATCAGAGATGGATTGCTCGATGTTACCGGTGATCTGGGCCGTGACGACATCGATGGAATTGGCCAGTTCAACCATCTTGGGATGGCGCTCGAGGTAGCGTTCGCTGAAGATGGCCTGGGTTTTGTTCAGGTCGGCGAGCTGGGTCTTGAGGACGGGGATGTTGCCGTAGGCGGAAATGTAGCCGATTTCGAGGAGATTGGCGGGGTTCTCCTTCTGCATCTTCTCGATCTGGCTGAGGAGGCTTTCGGTCTCCAGACGGCTGAAGCGGGCCGCCGTGAGGGCCGTGTTGATGGCGCGGAGGCGATCCCCCACGATGTTCATGCTGTTGTCCAGCGAGACGAGGTTGTGCTTGCGGCGGTAGTCCTGGAGCTTCCCCTCGGCCACCTCGGACTCCTGTTGGAGTTCCTTCGCCCGGGTGCGGAGGTAGTCCACGGCAAACTCGTTCTTGCCGCCGACGTTTTCCACCAGGTAGCGCATGAACTGATCGACATAGCGATTGGCCAGGAGGGCGGCGCCCTCGGAGTCGCGGCTGGCAACCGTGATGGTGATGAGGTAGCTGTTGCGGATCGAATTGGGCGTCATGCTGCCGATCAAGCCGCCCACGGCGGGCGGATTGGCGCCCGGCGCGAGGTCCTGGAGGTAGGGGCGCTGGAGGAGCTTGATCTCATCGGGGGTCAGCGACTGCGCGACCATGGTGCGGAGCCGGCCGCTGTTCAGGATCTGGATGTAGGTGTTGAGATCGATGTCGGAGCGGACGGCGGTGTCGACGACCTGCTCGTTCTGCACGACCCGCTCCGGGCGCTCGAACTGCATGGTGGCCGTGCTCGAATACATCGGGGTCTCCTGCGCCTGATAATAGCCGACCGAGAGCGCGACGAGCAGCGCCACGGGAAGGGCGATCCAGAGCCGCTCCCGGATGATGATATAATAATCACGCAGTGACCGGCGCTCGACGACCTGGTTGTCGTTGCCATGCAGGGAAGGCCCGGTGGATCTGGCCGGGGCGGCCGAGGGAAAGGCGTCGGGGGCGGACATGAAAAAATCAGATCAGGCGCTCCGGCACATACACATTGTCGCCCGGCATGAGCATGAGGGAGCTGTCCTCTTCCTTGGTGCTTTTCTTGCCCTTGATGGCGCTGTCCACGTCGACGGTGAAAATCTTTCTGGTGCCATCGGGCAGGATGCGCGTCACCGTGACCGCCGTGCCCTTGCCGATATCGGTGATGCCGCCGGCCTTGGTGACGAGTTCGACCACGGTGAGGGTGGACTCAATGGGCAGGATGTAGCGGCCGGCGCTGCGGATGGCGCCGGAGATCGACACCTCGCGCGGGGCATATTCCTCGACGCTGATGGTGACCTGTGGGTTGCGCAGGAAGCGGCCCTCCTTGTAGGCTTGCTCAATCGCGGCCTGGGCTTCGACGACCGTGAGGCCCCCGATGGTGATTTCGCCCAGCAGCGGCATGTTGATCCGGCCCCGGGCATCGATGCGGGTCAGACTGGTCAGGTCCTCTTCCTGATAGACGGCGATGCGCACGCGATCCGCCAGCCCCAGGGTGTGCATGTAGTTTTTCTTGTCGGTCTTGCCCGGGCTCTGACCAAACACCGGCAGGCCGCCCCCGAGGGCGAGAACGGCAAGGAGGGTGGGAAGAAAGCGGGCGGTCTTCATGAAGGTGTTTTCAATAGCGGCTGGAGACGTCGAGGGCAAATCCCTGGCGATCAAAGTCCGAAAAACTGAACGTGGACCCGTTACGGAAGTAGGTGTAGGTGAAGCCCACTTGCAAGTGATCGTTCATCCGGTAACGGGCGCCCAGATCATAGCTGAAAAAAGTGTCGCGCCGTGCCGGGGGCGTGGTGCCGAGGAAGCGATTTTGGCCATAAGCCAGTCCGGTGCTGAACTCGATCTTGCGGGTGAAGGCGTAGCTGGCACGAAGCGTGCCGGTCGTGGAGTCGACCGACGCACCGGTGGCGATGGTGTTGAAGTCGCGGACGAGCTGGCCGGTCAGGTTGAGTTTCCGGGTGACGGGCCACTCGAGTGATGCCAGGGCGTTGAGATGCGTGTAGCTTTCGTTGCTGCTGCCACTGATCTCGCGGAGCTGGTAGCCGAGGCGCACGCTGCCGTTCAGCTTGGCAAAAAGCCCGCCTGTGGCGCCCACATTGAACCAGTGGTCAAAGGTCTTGTTGCCGATGGAGGTTTGGGATACCCGGATGCGGTAGCCACCGATCAGGTCGAGCTTGGAGGTATAGACGTAGAACACGTCAAAGGCCTGTGAGTAATCCGTGTTGTTGGCCAGGGAGGTCGTCTCAACGTAGCGTCGGCGCAGGTAGCTCGTCTGGGAGGTGAGGTAGTATTTGTCGTTCACCGGATATTTGAGGCTCAGCCCAACGGGGAAGTTCCAGGAATTGGTGCGGAGGTTGACGGCACTGTCCGACCGGCTTTCCCGGTAGGCGCTGAGGGTGAACGCGCCGGTGGTCCGTCCCTTGGTCTTGTTGAATTCCACCTGGAAATTGGGATCGAACGAGTTTTCTTCCGAGTAGGTGACGAAGCTGGAATAGCTGAAGGTGGCCATGGCATTCACGGCGATGATGCCGGCGCGGCGCTTGATTTCTGCGCCGACGGCACCATTCACCGTGTAATCCCCGCGGCCCGTGGCATCGGAAAAGATGTTGGAATTCCAGCCGACGGTCACGCTGCCGAAGACAAAAAGCTGGTTGCGTGAGCCGTCGAGGTTGATGAGCGCGCGGGCGGGGGGCAGGCCCAGCAGGAACACGGCAACGCCAAGCAGGCAGGTTCTGGCTGGGAGGGGCAAAGTCACGTCAGGTTGCGAAGGCCTCAGGTGCCACGCAGCCGGTCAGGGCTGATGACAATATTGATCTGGGGTTCGGCCGGAACGGTGGGCTTGGCCACGATCTCCTGGCTGTCGTCGGTTTCGTTCGCACCCTCCGCCGGCGTGGTCGGAGAGCTGCCGTCGGCCGGGGTGGTCTCCGCCGGGGCATCGAGACCCTCTTGGGCTTTCTTTTCAATGGTTTCGAAGGTGACGGTTTTCTTGGCGTTGCAAGCGACACTGACCCGTGAGTCGGAGGTTTGGAGAGCCTCGGGGGGAATGGGGCTGATGGTCACCGTGGGGGGCAGGCCGGCCGGACTCGCCCGGACCACGGCGCGTTCGCCGGGACGGAGCACCTGGCCGCCGACGTCCTTGCTTCCGCCGCGCACGGTGATGTCACCTTCGAGGAGATCGATGATCGTCACGTCGGCATTCGTTTCGATCGAGACTTTGCCCCCGCGAATATTCACCGAGGCCTGCGGCGTGGAATACGACATCGAGCTGCCCGAAACAAGCGGGCTCGTGCAAACCCCGACCGCCCCTTGAGACACGTGCACATTGCTCTGGGAAACTGACGGCTCACGGGGTGCGTCCGCGGTGGCGTTGCGGTTGGGCTGGAAAGGCTCCTGCACGAAACGGTCAATTTTCACCCGGCTGTTTTGGTCGACGAACATGCCGGTGCCGTTCGAATAAACGAAAGTGTTGTGGGAATTCGCCGTGGTTTCGATGACCGTGTCG
>JBKJRX010000350.1:0-2756 GCA_046593155.1 Lacunisphaera sp. | reverse complement strand
CATCGCCGACCACTCGAAGTCCAGCGTCCAGGCCCGGGGTCTCAGCGAGGAACGCCTGGCGGCCCAGATCGAGGAGATCGGCCGGCTCAACGCCGCGAAGAAGTTCAAGTGCCATGTCTTCACCGGCACGGAGTGCGACATCCTGCCCGACGGGAAGCTCGATTTGGGCCGCCAGGCGTTCCTCGCTGAGACCCCGGGCCTGGACGCTGGACTTCGAGTGGTCGGCGATGCCGAGATAATCCAGCCCGAGGGCCTGCGCGGCCGCGGTCATCTCGTCGAGCGTGTTGTGGCCATCGGACGCCGTCGTGTGGTTGTGGAAAACGCCGCGGATGTCGGCTTCCTCCAGGAGCTGGGGCAGCGTGCCCTTTTCGGCCGCCTCGATCTCGCCCTGTCCTTCGCGCAGCTCGGGCGGAAGGAAAGCCAGGCCGAGCGCCTTGAAGAGGTCGGTCTCGGTTTTTGCTGTCAGGCTCTTGGGCGCAGCGCCCTGCTTTTTGACCCCGGCGGTCGAGCCGTGTTTTTCGTCCGAGGGAAACAGCCCCCATTCGCTCATCGAGAGCCCGCGGGCCAGCGCCCGGTGGCGCATCTGGACGTTGTGGTCCTTCGAGCCGGTCAGGTGGTGCAGCGTAAAGACGAACTGCTCCGGCGGCACGAGGCGCAAGTCCGCCTGCAGGCCGGACTCCAGCCGCACGCTGGCCTTGGTCTCACCGCGAGCGGTGACCTCCTTGACACCCGGCTGGGCCACAAACCAATCAACGATTGGCGCCGGGTCGGTCATCGCCACCAGGAAATCAATGTCCCCCACCGTCTCCATCTTCCGGCGCAGACTGCCGCAGGCCTCGACCTGCTTGACCCCCGGCAGCTTCCGCAGGCCCGCCAGAATCGGTGCCGCCGCCTCCCAGGCGTTGATCCACAGATGGCGTTTGTTGTAGGCCTCACGATTGCGGATGCCAGCGAGGATGCGCTCCTGGGTCTTCTCGCCAAAACCCTCGAGGGCGGCGACCTGGTTGGCCGCACAGGCCGCCCGGAGCTTCGCGACCGTGTCGATGCCGAGTTTTCCCTGCAACGCCCGGACCTTCTTGGGGCCAATGCCCGGAATCGAAAGGATCTCCACCAACCCCGCCGGCACCGACGCCTTGAGCTTCTCGAAAAACTCCAGCTGCCCGGTGGTCAGCAGTTCCGTGATCTTCTGCGCCAGCGCCTCACCGATGCCCTTGACCTCCTGCAGCGTGCCGGCGGCCGCGCGCTCCGTGAGTTCTTCCTCGCTGAGGGACTCAACCACCCGGGCTCCGGCCTGGTAAGCGCGGGTCTTGAAGGGGTTCTCGCCCTTCAATTCGAGCAGGGTGCCAATCTCGGTGAGAACGGAGGCGATCTCGGACTTGTTCACGCGGCCAAGAAAACACTAAGCCACGAAGAAGCAAAGTCTCTTAGCCCTACCGCCGTTCTTTTAACTGGGCCACCACCCGCTCCATAACCTCGGCGTGGTTGATCTTCCCCTGCCCGGTGGCCGGCCAGGTGCCCGCGAGAGGAATGTAGCGTTTCGGGCGCTTGAAGTCCGCCAGCCGGCTGGTCGCCCGGATCACCTCGTGAAAATTGGGATGGGCGTTGCCCGGATAAACCACCACCAGTTGCTGCCCCCACTTGGTGTCCGGCAATCCCAGCACCACGAGGTCTGGGAACTGGCCTGTGCCGCGCAAAAGCGCGTCGATTTCGGCCGGCTCCACCTTTTCGCCCCCGGTGATGATGACCGCGTCGTGGCGGCCCAGCACCTGCAGGTGTTTATGGGTGTCGAGCCGGCCCCGGTCCTGGGTCTCGAAATCCCCGCGGTCGCGCCAGGACGGATGGTAGCCGCGGAAGAGCGAGTCACCGCCAATGACGATCGTGTCGCCGGCCCCGACCTGCACCGTCGCGTGCGGCAGCGCCGCCCCGCAGCTGCGCGCCCCGGCCAGGAATTCCTCCGGGCGCAATGCGGTGACCATCGCCGCCGTCTCGGTCATGCCATAACCCAACGACACCGGCAGGCCCGCGGCCGCCGCCTCGTCGAGCAGCTCCGGCCAGGCAGGGCTGCCGCCCAGGAAAATGATGCGAAAACCCTTGAGCCACGCCACAGTCGCGGGGTGGTGCAACAGGCGTTCAAGTTGCGTCGGCACGAGCGAGATCGTCCAGCCAGCGGGCTTCGCCGGCAAGGCGGGCCGTTCGCCCCCCTCGATTGCCTTCCAGTCCAGCGGCCGGTATTCGCCGCCGGTCAATGCACAGCGCAGCCACGCCATGAGACCGCTGACATGATGCAGCGGCAGGACCCCGACGGCATTGATCTGAGTCAGGGCAAAATGCTGCGAAAATCCGCGCACAGCCGCGGACAGGGTCTCCTCATCGTGTCGCGCAAATCTCAGCTGCCCGGATGTTCCCCCGGTCGGAATGCAGAGCCAGCCTTTACCGGCCGCGGTCGCCGGAGTGAATGACTCCTGTTGCCGCAACGTGGCCAGCTGCCGGTGTTCGTTTTCGCCCCAGGCATCGCTCGCGAGCATTACCACCCCGCCCTGCGCCACCGCTACGGCCAGCTCGGTCATGAAACGACGCGGCTCACCCGCGGCCACCACGGTCGGCCCGCTCCGCGGCTCGGCGACGAGACCCATGGGAGCACCCAGCAGCAAGGCAAGTTCGGATCGGGTCATGGGAAGAGAGACCTGAAACTTGAAACCTGAGACCTGAGGTTACAAGCCGTAGGTGTAGCCCGAAAGGCCGCTTCATTTTTCAGG
>JBKJRX010000214.1:0-28637 GCA_046593155.1 Lacunisphaera sp. | reverse complement strand
CTTCGGCGTTTTATTTCAAGGGCAAGGAAGTGCCGGTGCCGGAAATCGCGAAGCAGTTGGGCGTGGCCTACGTCGTTGAAGGCAGCGTGCGCAAGCAGGGCGACAAGGTCCGCATCACCGCGCAGCTCATCAAGGCTGCGGACGGCTTCCACGTCTGGAGCGACACCTTCACGCGCGACCTCAAGGACATCTTCGCCGTGCAGGATGAGATCGCGGGGCTCATCGCGAAGGAGCTGTCGCTAAAGATTGGTGTCGGTTCCGTGGCGGCGGTGAACCCGGCGGCGCTCGAGCTCTATATGCGGGCCCGGCAGGCGTGGAATCTGCGGACGCCCCAGGGATTTGCCCAAGCGGACGAACTGCTCAACCGGGCCATCGTCCTCGCTCCCAACTTCGCCCAAGCCTACGCGCTGCTGGCCCAGACCTGGACTACCCGAGATGCGAGCGGAGGCATCATCGGCCGATTTGAACAGCGCGCGTCTCCGGCATTCACGCGAATTCAGTCCCAGATTGATCATGCGCTCGCCCTGGAGCCGAACCTCGCCGAAGCCCACACCGCGCAGGGCAACCTGAATTGGCATCGGTGGAAATTCGACGACGCCGAACGCGAGCTGCGCCTCGCCATCGCGCTCAATCCGAACGACGCGACCGCGCACCAATATCTTGGGCGCGTGTTGCTCACCGTCGGCCGGCTCGATGAGGGGGATGCCGCATTGCAGCGTGCGGCCGAGCTCGATCCACTCTCCCATTCCATACTGGACAATCGCGCCATGCCGCTGCGCCTAGCAGGGCGGTTTGCCGAGTCTCTGGCCTTCGAAGAGCGTGTGCTCGCCCTCCATCCCGATGCCCTGCAACCCAACTGGTATAAAGCTACCGACCTGTCCTTGCTCGGCCGCCACGACGAGGCTGTCGCCCTGCTGAGACGGCTCCGCCTGGACGGCACCATCGGCGCTGCAATAGGCATAGGCGTGTTCGTAAATGCCGGCCTGCGCACGGAAGCGGAGCAACGTCTCGCTGGCGTTCCGGTGGAGCGCAAGTTCGTCGCATTGGCGTATCTCGGCCGCTACGAGGACGCGCTCGCCGCACTGGATCCAGCCAAGGCCTCGGCTTCAATGATGCAGAGCGTGCTCTTCGAGCCGCATTACGACCCGATCCGCAGCGACCCGCGTTTCGTGAAATTCCTTGCCATCATCGGCATGACCGAGGCCCATGCCCGCGCGCAGGCGTGGCGCCAGGCGCATTCGCCGGGAAAATCGGAGGCGAAGAAATGAGCGATTCCGCCGCCAAGGCCGTCTTCCTCAGCTACGCGTCCCAGGATGCGGAGGCGGCGAAGGGCATCGCCGATGCCTTGCGCGCCGCGGGCGTCGAGGTGTGGTTCGACCAGAGCGAACTCGTGGGCGGGGACCAGTGGGATGCGAAGATCCGGAAGCAGATCAAGGAGTGTGCGCTGCTCATTCCAGTCGTCTCCGCGAATACGCAGTCCCGGACCGAGGGATATTTCCGCTTGGAGTGGCGGTTGGCCGACCAGCGCACGCATCTCATGGCGAAGGGGCGGCCGTTCCTCCTGCCGGTCGTCATCGACGACACGCATGATGCCGACGCCCATGTGCCCGACTCGTTCATGGAAGTGCAGTGGACGCGCCTGCCTGGCGGCGGGGCGGCTGATAAGTTTAGCGAACGGGTGAGAAGATTGTTGCTTGGCTCCGAAATGGAGGCGGCACGCCCCCGTCCCGCTGCGTTGACCCAGCACCGAGAACCCGGAACCGGGAACCGGCGGCTTAGCCGCCTCTGGTGGGTGCTGCCGATCTTCGGCGTGACGATGGCGCTGTTGCTTTTATTGAAGGAGAAGGGGCCGGCGCACCGGGAGGCTCCGGTCAGGTCGATGTCCCCGTCGGCTGCCGCGACAACTCCCGCCCAGGAACTGGTCGCGAAGGCTCAGGCCATCGTCGACCAGGGCGACGAGTTGAACCGCGAGACCTACGCGCTCGCGGAAGAGTTGCTCATCAAAGCGGAGCAACTCGATGTCAGCGAGGCCTCCGCCTGGATCCTGCACGCCCAGATATCGTCGGCGTTGATTGGCTACGCCCTCGATGATTCCACGACCCGCCGGGAGGCGCTGCGCGCCCAGGCGAATCGCGCGGTCCAACTTGCGCCTGCGTCGCTGGCTGCGCAACTGGTGGAGTGCGATTCCCTCATTGCGTTTGGGCAGAATGTTCCAGGTATCGTCGAAAGGTTGCAGGCGCTCGCGGCCAAGTATCCGGAAAACTGGCGCGTGTTCGACCTGCTTTCCGAAGGTCTCCGGTTGGAAGGGAAATTTACCGAGGGTTTGGCAGCGAACGAGCGGGCACTGCAGCTTGCACCGGACAACTTTCTGGTGAAGGGCAACCGGTTGTCATTGTTATCCCGGACGGGGGACTGGGCAACGGCCGAAAAGGAACTTGAGGTGATGATGCGGGGACGCACCTCCGCGCGCATCCTCGCCTTCAACGTCCTGCTGAAGCTCGTGTGGCGCGGCGATCCGGCCGGAGCGGTCGCCGCCGTGCAAAATTGGCCGGCCTGGTTTTTGCTCGAGGACCGTGGCGTCGTGCACGCCGTGTATGCCGCCCTCTGGAATCGCAATCCGGTCCTGGCGCTGCAATTCGTGCAGAAATATCCCCGGGATTATATTCGGGATTATATGTTTACCGGCCCGACGGCGGTGCTCAGCGCCTGGGCCAACGAACAAGCCGGGAATTTGGAGGCGGCACGGGCTGACTGGCGGGTCGTTCAGCAGGTGGCGGAGCGCGAACTGCAGGCGAGGCCGAATGAAGCCTATGCGCTGCATTGGAAGGCGTGGTCGCTGGCCCGCCTGGGTGATACCGCGTCTGCCGCGCCGATCCTCCAACAGCTGATGGAGGGAAATTCCTCCATGCGAAACATGGCCCGCGTCCTCGGCCGATTCGGCGCCTTGGCGCTCACCATGGGTCGCAGCGATGTGGCGCTGGCCCAAATAGCCAAGGAGCCGCGCGTGACAACGAAGTCCATCCTGCGCCTGAATCCAGTGTTCGATCCATTGCGGGATGACCCGAGGTTTCGGGGCCTGATTGAGTCCGCGCCGGGTCCCCAGGAAAGCAAACAGGTCGGCGCGGTGGCTTCGGCTGCGGACGACAAGTCCGTCGCCGTGCTGGCTTTCGCCAACCTCTCCGACGACAAGGCCAACGAGTATTTTTCCGACGGCATCAGCGAGGAGCTGCTCAACGTGCTGGCCAAGGTGCCGGGGTTGAAGGTCTCAGCGCGGACGTCGGCGTTTTATTTCAAGGGCAAGGAAGTGCCGGTGCCGGAAATCGCGAAGCAGTTGGGCGTGGCCTACGTCGTCGAAGGCAGCGTGCGCAAGCAGGGCGACAAGGTCCGCATCACCGCGCAGCTCATCAAGGCGGCGGACGGCTTCCACGTCTGGAGCGACACCTTCACGCGCGACCTGAAGGACATCTTCGCCGTGCAGGACGAGATCGCCGGGCTGATTGCCAAGAACCTTCAGCTCAAGATGGGGATGGAGCAGGTCGCCGCGCGGCGGGCGATTGATCCAGGGGCTTACCAGGAATACCTCGTTGGTCGCGCCATGCTCGAAGCCGGCACGACGTCGGGCGCCCGGGCCGGGCTGGTCCATTTCGAACGGGCCGTTGCGCTCGAACCAAATTTCACGGCGGCCTGGGTGCAACTGGCCCGCACCTATGTCCATCTGGCCCGCTGGGGCGGCCTGCCCGAGGGTTCGGACGGGAATGAGGCCAAGCGGGCGGTCGAACGGGCCGTCCGTCTCGAACCCGAATCACCGGACGTATTGCTGGCGCTTGGCTGGGTGCGGCGGACGATTGAATGGAACTGGCGCGGGGCGGAAGAGGCCTTCCGGCAAGCGTTAAAGCTTCGGCCGAACCATGCCGAGACGATCGCCGCCACGGCCGTGCTGCTGGCCAACCTGGGCCAGGAGCAGGAATCCATCGCGCTGGCCCAGCGGGCGGCGGAACTCGATCCTCTCAATGCGGCGACCCAGCTCGACCTCGTGATTATTTTCTACAGTTACGGTCATTTCGCCGAGGCGACGCAAGCCGGCAGGCGGGCGCTGCAACTCGCACCGGATGGCCAGCACTACCACGGCTGGCTGGCCATGAGCCTGGCCGAGCAGCGCCGGTTCGCCGAGGCCGTCACCGAAGCCGGGTTGGAATCGGATGAAATCACCCGGTTGATCGCGCAGGCGCTGACGGCGACGAAACAAGGTCGTGTTGCGGAGGCTTGGGAACGTATGCGGGAGCTTGAAGCGAAGGCGAGTTCGATGCGGGGGCTGGGGAATATCCATGCCTATGTGGCCCATGTTTACGGGAATTTGGGCGAAACGGGCAAAGGAATCGACCATCTGGAAAAAGCCCGGGAGGCCCGTGACCCCAGCATCGCGTGGGCACGCACGAGCCTGTTCGCTGGCCTGCATGCCGATCCCCGCTGGCCGGAATTCCTCCGCACGCTAGGTCTGGCGGACGAGCAATTGAAATGAGCGACTCACACAAAGCCGTTTTCCTGAGCTACGCTTCACAAGACGCGGAAGCTGCGAAGCGCATTTGCGACGCCCTCCGCGCCGCCGGCGTCGAGGTGTGGTTCGACCAGAGCGAGCTGATCGGAGGGGACGCGTGGGACCAAAAGATCCGGAAGCAGATTAAAGAATGTGCGTTGCTGATCCCGGTCATCTCAGCGAACACCCAGTCCCGGACCGAGGGTTATTTCCGATTGGAGTGGCGGCTGGCCGACCAGCGCACGCACCTGATGGCGAAGGGGCGCCCGTTTCTCCTGCCGGTTGTCATCGACGACACCAGGGACGCCGACGCTCACGTGCCGGACTCGTTCAGCGAGGTGCAATGGACGCGGCTGCCGGGCGGGGAGGCGAGTGCCGCGTTTGCGGGACGGGTGAAGAAAATGGTCGGTGGCGAGCTAAGTCAAATAACAGACCTGACGCACTCACGCGGCGAGGGCGCCGCGTTTCCATCTCGAGCGAAGGTGCGCCGTCGCGTCCCGGCGGCCGCATGGATCGGTCTCGCTGCGGTTCTTGGACTTGGAATCGCAGGCTGGGTTGGGCTGCGACGGACTTCGAAGACGGACGTGTCGATGAGCCCGCCCACCCCGCCTGAGGTCGTGCTTTCGGAAGCGCAGCAGCTCTTGGCGAAGATTGCCGCCATCGTGGAAAAAGACGCCGATGCCGGTCGCGAAGATTGGCTTCTGGCCGAGAATCTTGGCGCTCAGGTGGTCAAACTCGAGCCGGCCAATGCGGAGGCATGGGCGGCGTATTCCCGAGTCGCACTGGGCCGCTTTCTAACCATGGATGTTTCGCGGGACACCTCATTCTCGGCCGCGCTGCAACGCGCGCGGCAGGCGGTGGCGCTGGGCCCCGAGTCGACGGAGGCGAAGCTCGCACTCGCGGTGGCCTATACGATGGAGTCCAAGACCCGGGCCGAAGCCGAGCCGATACTGCGGCCCTTGTTGGAGCAACATCCCAACGATCGCCGGTTATGGCGCGCGCGGGGGACCCTGGCACAACTGCAGAAGCAGTATGACGAGGCGCTGACGTTTTATGATCGGGCCGATGCCTTGCCGGGGGGCGATCCGGTGTCGTGCCGGCTCAAGGCGGCGGTGCTTTCCGGTCTGGGCCGCTACGATGAGGCGGAGCGGAGCATCGAGCGATCGCTGGAGTTGCGGCCGGGTCCGGCAGCGCATCTGATGAAGCTGAACTTTCTTGCCACGGTCCGTGATGACCTTCCGCAAGCGTGCGCTCTGCTCGAAAAACTGCCGGGATCCTATTTCCTGCGTGATGACATCACGTATTGTGCGGCGCAGTTGTGGATGTGGAATCGCGAGCCGGCGAAGGCCGTGCGCCTGCTGGCGGGCTGGCGGGAGAATTACCTCGGCGACTCGCCCAAGGGCACCGCGCTCGGACAGGCCTACCTGCTGATGGGCCGGGCGGAGGCCGCACAACAGGCCTGGCGCTCCGCGCTGGCGCTGGTCGAGAAGCAGATTGCGGAAATGGTGATGGGCAGCGACCAGATGAAATACTATGCCAAGGCGCGCCTGCTGGCACTCCTCGGCGAGAAAGCTGCCGCCGAAGAGGCTGCACGACTCTGGGAGCAATCCGACGCGAATGCCGTGAGTGGTCAGAACAAGGCGGCCCTGTTGGTCCTACTGGGAAAAAATGAGGAGGCACTGGCGGCGTTGCCAAAGCAGCCGTGGAACGGGCTGGCTTCCCACGCCGGATTTCTCGGTCGACTCTCCCCCGGCGGCGCGAGCTATCGCTACGATCCGATTTGGGACCCTTTGCGGGGAGATCCCCGTTTCGAAAAGCTCGCGGCTGGTTACCGCACGATGTGGGGGCATGCGTCGGGCTCAAAACCGGCCACCGGCAACGACGCGAAATCCGTCGCCGTGCTGGCGTTCGCGAATCTCTCGGACGACAAAAACAACGAGTATTTCTCGGACGGCATCAGCGAGGAGCTGCTCAATGTGCTGGCCAAGGTGCCGGGCCTGAAGGTCTCGGCGCGGACCTCGGCGTTCCACTTCAAGGGCAAGGACACGCCGATCCCCGAAATCGCGAAGCAACTCGGCGTGGCCTACGTCGTCGAGGGCAGCGTGCGCAAGGCGGGCGACAAGGTCCGCATCACCGCGCAGTTGATCAAGGCGGCGGACGGCTTCCACGTCTGGAGCGATACATTCACACGGGACATCAAGGATGTGTTCGCCGTGCAGGACGAGATCGCAGGGCTGATCGCGAAGAATCTCGAGCTCAAGATGGGCTTCGCGCCGCCGCGTCCCACGATCGACTTGGAGGCCTACCAGGAATACCTCACCGGTCGGGCGGCGGTCGCCAGAGCCGGCAACACGGATTTGCAGGAGGCGGTCCGGCATTTTACCCGGACCGTGGCGATCGAGCCGAAGTTCACGGCGGCGTGGGTGCAGCTGGCGGGCGCGCACACCCAGCTCGGTCGCTGGGGCGGCGCCCCGACTTTGCAATCGTGGGCGGCCGCGCGGGCGGCGATCGACCGCGCGCTCGCCCTCGAGCCGGACTCGCCGGATGTCCTGCTGGCGCTGGGCTGGATCAAGCGCACCGCCGAGTGGGATTGGCGGGGCGCGGAGCAGGCTTTTCGCCGTTCGCTCCAGTTGCGGCCCAATCACCCCGATTCCCTGGCGGGCGCGGCGGTGCTCCTTTTCAATGTTGGCCAGATCGAAGAGGCCTTTCGTCTGGGCCAACAGGCGGCGCGGCTCGATCCGCTCAACGCCGCCACCCAAATCGACCTGAGCATCATGTTTTATCTGAATCACAACTGGCGCGAAGCGGAACAATCGGCGCGCCGGGCCCTGCAACTGGCATCCGGGGGCGGGAGCTATCGGAGCATTCTGGGCTGGAGCCTGACGGCGCAGGGACGCTATGACGAGGCCGAGGCGGAAATAGCCCGGGACAACAACGAGAGCGAGCAGGCCCAAGCCTTTGGCAGCCTGGCGATCGCCCGGGGCCAGGAACTGGTGGCGCGCAAGTGGCTGGCTCGATTGGAGGAAATCGCCCTGACTCACGGCGACAATTCAGATGTGCAGATGAACATCGCTTGGCTCAGCGTCGGCTTGGGGGACAAGGACCGCGCCTTCGCCGCGCTGGAAAGAGCCCGGGCTTCGCGCGACCCCAGTTTGTCCTGGTTGCGCAACAGCTGGTATCTGGAAAGCCTCCGCTCCGATCCCCGCTGGCCGGTTTTCCTGCGCAAGGTGGGCCTCGCGGACGACCAGTTGAAATGAGCGCTTGGCCTCCGGAACTGGATGCGCTCGTGGCGGCGTCGAAACATCACCGGCTGGTGCTGGAGAACGACCGCGTGCGGGTCCTGGATACGCGAATCGCGCCGGGCGACACCGTGCCCTTGCACACGCACCGCTGGCCGGCAGTTCACCAGGTCATGAGCTGGAGCGATTTCGTCCGGCGCGATGCCGCGGGCCAGGTGCAGGTGGATACCCGCACGCGTCCGGCGCCGGCCATCCTGCCGGCCATCATGTGGGGCGAGGCGCTGCCGCCGCACACCCTGGAGAATGTCGGCGACCGGGAGCTGCACGTCATCAGCGTGGAGCTGAAGGACGGGCCGTGAATCGCCCCGACTACGCGCTCTTGCCAACCGCGGGGGCTCGCGGGTATTAGTCTGACATGGGCGCGACGGCCAAAGCGGTGTTTCTGAGCTACGCTTCGCAAGATGCGGAGGTGGTGCGCGCCATTGCGGAGGCAATGCGGGCCGGCGGGCTCGAGGTGTGGTTCGACCAGGCCGAGCTGCGCGGCGGCGACGCCTGGGACCAGAAAATCCGCCGGCAGATCCGCGATTGCGCGCTGTTCGTGCCCGTCATCTCCGCCAACACCCAAACGCGCGGCGAGGGTTATTTCCGGCGGGAATGGAAACTCGCGGTGGAGCGAACCATGGATATGGCGGACGGTGTCCCCTATCTCTTCCCCCTCGTGCTCGACGGGGTGCCCGACCGCGAGGCGCTTGTGCCCGAGGTATTCCGCCACGTCCAGTGGACGCGCATCGGCCCGGCGGGCCTGCCGCCGGCATTCGTGGGCAATGTCCGCACTTTGCTCGAGGGGGCGCCGGCGCCGACCTCCGAGCCCGCGAGCCAGACAGGGCTGCGTCCGACCCCCCCGGACCGGGACCGGAAAGGCGGGCGGCCGCGCTGGTTGTTCCCGGTTGTGATCGCCGGAGTGATGGTGGGCGTGGCAATTGCCTTCTTCGCCCTGCGGAACCGGGGCGAATCCGTCGCGCACGTGCCGCCGGTCGCTGCGCCGGCGAAGACTGTCGTCGCGGCGGAACCGGCGAAGGCGACGCCCGCGCCCGCGCCCGCCACCGCGCCGGCGCTCGATCCGCGCCGCGTGGCGCTGGCTCGGTTTGAGAATCTCACCGGCGATGCGTCGCTCGACAACGTCGCCCGCCTCCTGGAGTCCGACCTGACGCGCGGGCTCGGCACGCTGTCGAGCATCCGGCTGTTGCCCATCGAGGCCTCAAGCCGCGCCGCGGCCCGCTCGGCCGCCCGCGATGCGGGTGCCTCCTCGGTGATCGTCGGTTCCTACCTGAAACAGGGCGACCAGATCGAAATCAGCGCGGAGATCGTGCTCGTGGCTTCGGGCGAGGTGTTTGGCACCGCCGGGCCCGCCGCAACCCCGGCGGCCAACCTGCGCGGCGCGACGCTGGCGGACTTTGTCGACCGGTTGTCAACCGGTGCGCACAATGTGTCGGTCACGCTCCAGAATGCCCCGACCCGCATGTCCGCCGTCACCTACAACCGGCCGTGGCCGCGTTGGTCGATGGCAACGCGGAACCAGGCGATCCGCGCCCTGAGCTCGAACCCCGAGGACCACGCCAAAGCCATCGAACAATACCGTGCGCTCCTCGCCGAGGCCCCGGAGATGCTCAAGACGAAGCACGACCTGGCCCGCCTGCTGATGGGGCTCGGCCGCTACGATGAATCCCAAAAACTTTTTCGCGAACTCCTCGGGCCCGACCGCAGCCGCCTGTCCGAGTCCGAGGTGCTGGCTGTCACCTTCGACGAGGCCATGCTGGCCGGCGATCCCGAGCGCGCGATCACGGCAGCGCGCGGGCTGCTTGAGATCCGGCCGGTCAGCGATGCGATCACGCAGGTTATTTCGTGCCTTTGGGCGCAGAACCGCCCGCGGGCGGCTTTCACCGAGCTCGACCGCTGGTGGCAGGCTAACCAGGCCGCGCTGCCCGAGCAGGCGCGCCGCGCCAACCAACTCGGCCTGATCGCGACGGAGGCGCTCATGCACTGGCAGGAGGACCACCCGGAAAAAACCCTCCTCGTCCTGGAGCGCGTCAATGAATTGGCGCTAGGCCAGCCGTTTCCCCCGGCCATTTGGTTGAAAGGCGCCGCGTTGGCGACCCTCGGGCGCGAGGACGAACGCCGGCAGATGGTGGAGGCGGCGGCGGTGTTGCCGGCCGCCAGCCGCTTGGACCCGGTCACCCTGAACTGGCAGGGTTACCTGATCGCACTGCACCGCGGGCGGGCTGAAGAGGCGACTCGCTGGCTGGCGGCCGCGCAGAAAGCGTGGGACGACATGCCGGCGGCGCGGCGCGAGGACACTCAGTTCCTGAGCACGGGGGTTTCGCTGAACCTGGCCGTCGGCCGTTACGCAGAGGCTTTGCAGGGTGCGGACCTGCTCATGGCGCGGTATCCTGAGCTAGCCACGGTCATCGGCCACCGGGCGCTGGTGCTCACGGTCATGGGCCGGACGGAGGAGGCGGCTCCGCTCGTGAAGCGGCTGGAGCAGTGGGATTCGCGCAATGCCCGCGGCCTGCCGCAATATTGGCGCGCGCGTCTGGCTGTGCGGACCGGCGACAAGGCGCGCACCGTCGAGCTGCTGCGCCAGGCGGTCGCTGGCGGCCTGTGGTTCGGCGGCTTCAACTCGCCGACCTTTGACTATGGCCGCAGCGAGCCGGAGTTCGCGGTGCTGCGCGGCTTCGCACCCTACGAGCAGCTGCTCAAGCCGAAGGGCTGATAAAAACAAACTTTCAACTTCCAACGTCCAAGGATGAATGAATTCGGATTTGGACGTTGCGCTACAGCTCCGCGGCGATTTCGGCGATTTGACGCTCGTAGGTGATGCCGCTGTCGGGCGGGAAATGCTTCAGGCCATCGGCGCGGAGCGCGGGGGCGTGGAGGCGGACGTAGTCGTCGAAGGCCTTGCGCGAGGGGAAAGTGTATTGCGTTTCCACAACGGCCGCCCGTTCGACGGGCTCAGGGCTTCTAGGTGCGGTGTCGTTGGCACGGTCGGGGAGGACGATGCGGGCGCCGATCGCGCCGCCTTTCATGACCTCCATGATGTGGTTGGGCGAAAGCCAGGAGAGATAGCGGCCGCGTTGCTGAATGTTGCGGCACGTTGCGCGGACGGTGTAGAGGATCTGCGGCATGAGAATCGAGGACAGGAGTGAGATGACAGAAGTCAGAACTGAGACAAGCCGGGCATGTTGCAGGGTGGGATCACCGCATCCCGCCTTCGTTCGAAAATCATATCACGTTCGAGGCGGGATGCGGTGATCCCGCCCTACAAAAGGAAAGCCCGCCGGCTGGCGGGCTTGATGAAACGCACCGATCTCACTTCTGATCGTAGAGCCGGGTTTTTTTCCAGGCGGGGCGGTCGGTGAACGTCGCGGGGGTCGGGGTCTTGGCCTCGTGCTGGCGGGCAAAGCCGAGGAAGGTGCGCATCTGGCGGTGTTCGGGCGAGATCGCGTGGGCGAGGAGATCGCGCGCCTGTTCCTTCGTGAGCTTGTCCAGGGCCGCGAGGGTTTCGTGGTTGCGGTCCCAGTCGCCGTCGCGGTCGTAGGCCAGGGTGAAGAGCCGGTTGGCGCGGGCAGCAACGCTCTTGTCCTTTTCTTCGAGCTGGGCGCGGACGCCGCCGATGAGCTGGGTCCAGTCGGCGTCGGGCAGCGAGCCGAGCATCACAGGGAGCTTGTTGATCATCTCGTCGGCGCGGGCCTCGACCACGTCGGCGGGGTGATCGCCGGACTGGATGATGAAGTAGGAGAAGGTGCGGTTCTCCTCGTCGCCCGCGCCGCCGGAAACGATGTAGCCGAGCTGCTGCCGGGTGCGCATCTCCGCGTAGAAGGGCTCGCTGATGAAGTTGGCGAGCACGGCCGTGGCGGCGCGCAAGGCGGGGGAAGCGTCGCCGAGCGCATATTCGCGGCGGTAGGCGGAGTTGTTGACCAGCAGCTTCTCGCTGGTGCGAATGGTCTCGCCGGGGGTCTGCACCAGCAGGCGGCGGCGGAGCAGGTTGGCATCGGCCACGGGCTTTGCGGCGAGGGCGGCGGCGACCTTGCGGGCGCTGGCACTGGCTTCGTCGGCGGAGATGTTGCCGTGGACGAGTGCCTCGAGCTTGCCCTCGGCATAAAGCTGCTTCGCGAAGGCCTTCACCGCGGCGAGGGTGATCTTCTCGGCGGCGGGCAGTTGGTCGTCGGGCCGGTAATAGAATTCGCGGGCGACCGCGCGGCGGCTTTCGGTGAGGGTCAGGTAAGCGTCACCGCGGGGAAAACTGGCGAGCGCGCGGACGATGCGGTCCTTGATCGCGGTGAAACGCTCCTCGGAGACCGAGAAGTTGACGAGATTGCCAGTGACGGTCTCGAGCAGGAGAGGGGCGGACGCATCGTAGCCTTCGACGAAAAACTGCACGCCTTCGAGCGCGGCGGTGAGGGCGAAGTTCAGGCCGGCCTCGCTGGCGGTGTAGGCGGTCTCGTTGAGGGATTCCTTTACGCAGGCCTCGTAGAAGCGGAGCAGCACGGAGGTCTCGAGTGAAGCGAGCTTGCGGGGGAGGCGGAAGCGGTAGACCTGCGCGGCCATGGGACGGAGGAACTCGGCATCCTGCACATAGTGGAGACTGAGCGCGGGCTCGTTGATGAGGTGCACGGGCTCGATGGGCTTGAGTGCGGCGGAGGCGGGAATGAAGGGGTTGGCCTTCGGCAGCTTGATCGAGGCGACGGCGGGCGGATTGAGCAGGGCGGCATAGGCCGGGCCGCGGTCCTCCGTGTAGCTGTAGGGGGTGTTGTAGTATTTCTCGTGCTGGTCGGTGGTGAGGCCCTTCGCGGTGAGGATGGCGAGCAGGTTGTCGGGACGGATGCGGCCCAGGAGATCGGCATAGGCCGCGGGATCCTCCGTGAGCCAGAGGTAGGGTTCGCGCTCGGCGATCTCGAACGGGTAGTCGCGGATCTGGTTGGCGAGGAGGACGGCGCGGTCGGCGCCCTCGCCCTTGTCCTTGTAGGATTCGTCGAGGCGGGCCATGGCGGCGCGCTCCTTGAAAAGGTAGGCCGGATAACCGGCGGCGGAAACCTGCTTCACGGCGGCGAAGAAGAGCTCCATGACGCGGGGGTATTTCTCGAGGCCGGCGGGCGTGAGCTGGATCTGGACGTCGAAGGAACCGAAGCCCGTGGAATTGCTGTTGGCGCCCGCCCCGAGGCCGGTGGCGAGGCCCTCGGCCTTGAGCGTCGAGAGCAGGCTGTCTTCGCCTTCGTGACCGAGGATGAAGCCGAGGAGCGCGGCTGGCTTGGCGGCCCAATGCTGGCGCATGCCGGGGAGCGGGAACTCGAGGGTGAGCGTGCGCAGGTCCTTGATCGGCACCATGCGGACGAGGCGCACCGCAGCCTGGGGCGGGAAATAGTCGGCGGGATAGGCAATGGGCGCGAGCTTCCGGTCCTGGACCGGGGTGAAGTATTTGCGCGCCCACTGCTCGAGTTGGTCGAGGCTGGCCTTGCCGACGAGGGCCAGCGTCATGCGGTTGGCGCTATAGTGGGCGTGATAGAAGGCCAGCAGCTCCTCCCGGGTGGTGCCGCCGAGGGTCTCGCGGCTGCCGGTGCTGAAGTGGTTGGCCGGGTGGCCGGCGCGGTAAAGGGAGTTCTGCAGCTGATATTGGCGCCAGAGATCGTTCTCGAGATTCTTCTGGTTCTCGGAGTTGACGGCGTTCATCTCGCGCTCGGTGAACTCCGGCGTGAAGAGCGGGGCGATGAAGAACTGGGACATCCGGTCGATCGCGCCCTCGAAGGCCTCGTGCCGGATCTCGAAGAGGTAGTTGGTGTGGTCGCCGGCGGTGTAGGCGTTGTTGTAACCGCCGTTCGACTTGAGGTAGTTGCCGTAGTCGGTGACGTCAGGATACTTCTCGGTGCCGAGGAAGAGCATGTGCTCAAGGAAGTGGGCGAGGCCCTGGCGGTTGGCCGGATCGCTGTAGGAGCCGACCGCGACGGCGAGGGAGGCGGAAGACTTGTTGAGCTTGGGATCGGAAAGCAGGATGACCTTGAGGCCGTTAGCGAGAACGAAGCGGCGGTATTCCGCATCATCATTGGGTGCTTGGGGCCGGGGTGGGATGTCGACCGGGGCCTGCGCGCGCAGACCGAGGGTGGCGACACAGAGCACAAGGAACATGAGGAAACTTTTCATAGATGGAGGAATAGGTTTAGTTGAACTTGCGGGTGGCTTTCCACGCCTGGCGGTCGGTGAAGGCGGGCGCCTCGGCCTCGGTCGCGGCCGGGGAATGTTTCGAGCTGTGCAGCAGGATGGTCCGGCGGCGGGACGTTTCTGGCGCCAGCGCCGCCGTGAGCAGGGCGACGGCCTGTTCCTTGGTGAGGCGGTCGAGGGCGGCCAGCGCGGATTGGCGGCGATCCCATTCGCCGTCGTAAACGAAGGCGTTCGAGAAGAACTGCGCCGCCTTATCGCCCATGCTCTTGGGTTTTTCCTCCAAGGTGGAGCGCGCCCCGGCCACGAGGGTCGCCCACTGCGCGTCCGGAAGGGCGGCGAGGGTGGCGGGCAGCGTGGCGATGAAGGCCTCGGCCCGGCGTTGTAGTTCGTCGGGCGCGTAGCCGCTCGATTGCACCGTGAAGGTGAAAAAGCGCTGGCGCAGCGAGGCCGAGGCCGAGGAGCCGACGATGTAGCCGAGCTGCTGCTTCGTGCGCAATTCGGTGAAGAAGGGTTCGCCGATGAAATTGGCGAGCACGACCGCGGCGGCGCGGGTGGCCGGCGAGTCGTCGGGCAGCAGGTAGTCGCGGACGAAGGCGGAGTTCACGCCGGCGATGAGCCCGGCGTCGAGCACGTTTTCCCGCGGCGCGAGGACCAGGTGGTGGCGGCGGAGCAGTTCGGCCGCCGGCGCGGGCTTCGCGCCGATCCGGACGGCGACCTCGCGGGTGGCGGCGACCGCCGCGTCCGGAGAGAGATGACCATGGACGACCGCCTCGAGGGTGCCGGTGGAGAAAAAGTTCCGGGCAAAGGCCTGCACATCGGCCCAGGTGGCGGTCGTGGTGCGGCCGATGAGCTCGTTGGGCAGGAAATGAAACTCGCGGGCAAGCGCGTCGCGGCGGTCGCGGGCGAGCAGATAGGCCTCGGTCTCCTCATAACTGCGCAGGCCGCGGAGAATAGCTTCCTTGACGGCGTCGAAGCGTTGGGGCGTGAGTGGGAAGGCGCGGAGCTGTCCGGCCACGTGGGTGACGTAGCGAGCGGGGGCATCGCCATAGCCGGTGACGGTGAGACGCAGGCCTTCCAGGGAGCTCTCGATGGAGGTTTCCAGGCCCGCGAGCGAGGCGTCGCCCGCGGCCGCGTCCAGTGAGTCGCGCAGGCAGGCACCATAAAGGTTGAGGAGCGCAGCGTGGTCGGCGGTGGCGAGCGAGCGCACGGGCACGAAGCGGTAGATGAGCGTGGTCTGCGGTCGTTGGAATTCGGTGTCCTGGGCGTAGAAGAGTTTAATGCCCGGCTCGTTGATGAGGGGGAGCGGGCGCTCGGGAAGCAGCGCGGTGTCACCCGGCATGAAGCGATTGGCGCCGGGCAGCGCGAAGGCCAGCTTCGGGGGCGACACCAAGGCGGCGTAGGCCGGGCCGGCGTCCTCGCGGTAGGAGTAGGCCGTTTGGTAGATGCGTTCTTTTTTGTCGGTCGGCAGGCCCTTGGCAACGAGCGCCACGAGCAGGTTGTCGGGCGTGAGCGCCACGAGCAGGCGGCGGTAGGCGGCCTCGTCGGGGGCGCCCCAAGCCGCGGTCGCGCGCTCGGCGACCTCCAGCGGGTAGAAGAGTGCCTGGTTGGCGAACTTGGTGGCCAAGGCGGCCCCTTCGCCGCGGTCGGCGTAGGTTTCGTTGAGCGCGGCGACGCGCGCACGGTCGCGATAGAAGTCCTCCGGGAACGGGGAGGCGCGCAGGTGCGCGAGGTAGCTCATCACCGCGCCCAGCACGCGGGCATATTCCTGCTGGCCGGCGGGAGTGAGCGTGACGGTCAGCATGAACGAACCGTAGGCGCCGGTGCGCTCCCAGACGCCGCCGCCGGCACCGTTCGCGAGGCCTTCGCGCTTCAGCCAGTCGAGGAGGCCGCCGGCGCCGGGATAGGAGATGAGGGCGGAGACCAGTTCATCCGGCTTGCTTGCAAAGTCGGGCCGGGTGGCGGGAAACACGAACTCGAGCTGGAGCTGGCGCAACTCCTTCACGGGCTCGACGAAGGCGAGCCGGAGTGCGGGTTTGCGCGGGAGGAACTTCGCCTCCCGCACGACGGCCGGGATGCTGCGACGGGGGATGGCGCTGAAGTATTCCCGGGCGTATTGCTCGAGTTCGTCGAGGGACGCCTTGCCGGCTAGGCAGAGCGCCATGTGGTCGGAACTGTAATGGGCTTCGTAGAAGGCCCGGACCGCCTGCGGCGTCGCGCCGGCGAGGGTCTCCTTGTTGCCGGTGGAGAACTTGCTCTCGCCGCTGCCCGGGGTGTAAAGCTCGCGCGAGACGCCGATGACGCGCCGCTGGTCGTTCTGGACATGGCGCATGGCCTCGTTGTGGACGGCGTTGACCTCACGGCCGGTGAACTCGGGCGTGAAGAGCGGCGCGATGAAGAACTGGGCAAAACGGTCGAGGCCGCCGGCGAAGGCCTCGTGGCGCACCTCGAACTGGTAGTTGGTGTGGTCGCTGGTGGTGTAGGCGTTGTTATAGCCGCCGTTCGAGCGCATGTAGTTGCTGTAGTCGGAGACTTCGGGGTATTTTTCCGTGCCGAGGAAGAGCATGTGCTCGAGAAAGTGGGCGAGGCCCTCGCGGTCGGCGGGGTCGTCGATCTGCCCGACATTTACGACCAGGGAGGCGCCGGACTTATTGAACTTCGTGTCGGAGACGAGCAGGACCTTGAGGCCGTTATCGAGAACGAAACGCCGGAAAACGGCGGTATCGGTGGGGGCCACGACGCGGGGTGGCAGGACGGGCGTGGCGGCAAAGAGCGCGGGCGACAGGCCCAAGGTGGCAATGCTCAGCGTGCATAACGCGAGAGAACGTTTCATCATAAGCATAAGGGGGAAGGCCGCCCAACCTAGTGGGCCAGCTCCTCGCTGCAACAAGACAAAAGCGGCCGGCCGGCGATAAACCAAGCCGGGTGGCTCAGCGGCGGGGGAGTTTCTTGAGCAGGGCGGCGACGGCCGCCTCCAGCTGGGGGTCGCGGCCGGCGGCGATGGCGGCGGGGTCATTGTAGACGAGGAGGTCGGGCACGGTCTCCTGGTTCTCGAACCAGCCGGTCTTGAAGTCCTTGGCGCCGAGCTGGGGGATGCCCCACTTGAGCGCGCCCTTCATGGGATACATCCACCATACCGCGGTGCCGGTGCCGGGCACGCGCTCGCCGATGACGGTGCCGAGCTGCTGGCGCTTGTAGAGGTGGGGAAAGATGCTGCCGTCGGAGTAGGCGCCGGCGTTCTGCACCAGGGCGGTCGGCCGGGCCCAGCGGCCGGTCGGGATGCGGCCCACGAGCTCGTTGCTCCGGTTGGTGAAGCCGGCGAGGACGTCGCCGGTGAAGAGCGTGATGAGCTGGTCGTGGAGGTTGCCGCCGGTGTTGTAGCGGACGTCCACGATCAGGGCCTCCTTGTTCCGGTAGTCGCCGATGACCTCGCTGTAGGCGCGCCGGTAGGAATCCTGGTCCATGGCGGGGATGTGCACGTAGCCGAGGCGGCCGCCGGAAAATTTCTCGGTCAGCGCCTTCCGCTCCGCCACCCAGCGCGCGTAGCTGAGGCCGGCCGCCTGCTTCAGGGTGACCGGCACCACCGTCTCGATCACCGTGTTTTTGGCGCCGGCGGGCTGCACGAGCAGCTGAACGGCGGTGTCCGCCATGCCATTGAGCAGGTGGTCGAGGTTCGTGAACTCGTTGAACACTTCGCTGTCCAGCGCGAGGACGACGGCACCGGGCGCCAGATGGCCGCCGGGGAGGTCGGCCGGTCCGCCGGGGAGCACCGCGCTCACGCGCAGGCCGGGACCAGGGTAGTCGTCATCGAAGTGCAGGCCGAGCGAGGCGGTGTGGTCGGCCAGCGGCGGGGGCTTCAGGTAATAGCAGCCCATGTGCGAGGCGTTCAGCTCGCCGGCGAGCTCGGACATCATCTCGGCGAAGTCCTCCCAGTTCTCAAGGTGGGGCAGGAACCGCGCATAGCGGCGGCGCAGGGCGTCCCAGTCGCGGCCGTGCATGGTGGGCTCGTAGAACTTGAACTTGGTCAGGCGCCAGAAGTGGTTGAACCAAAAAGCCGCCTCGCCGCGCGGGTCGACGTCCATGGTGGTGTCGAGGGGGAAGCTTTTGCTCACGCCGGTGGCAAGGTCGGTCCGCTCCACGGCGCCGTTGAGCAGGGCGTAGAGCTGCTGCCCCGTGACATCCAAGGCATAGGCGTCGGCGAGCGGCTTGGTAAAGAGCTCGGTCATTTCACTGGTCGCCACGTCGAGCCGGCGGCCCACGGCCTTGCCGTTCGGCGCGCGGTCCACGATGAGCAGGGAGTCATGACCCGGGGTGAGGGCATACAGCAGCGGCGTGAGCGAGAACGGCGTCAGTCGCTTTGTCCGGTGCTCGATGCCGACGGGTTGGGGCTGCCAGTTGGCGCCGTCGGCCTCGTCCTTGGCGTCGAAGCCCGCGCGCGTGAGGTAAGCCATGAAGATGTCGAGCTGGCCCGCGCCCGCATCCGCCTGGCGCAGGCCCTCGCGGCCGGTGGTCCACAGGACGGCTTTCCCGTCCGGACTGAATTGCGGCTCCGTGTCGTTATACCCGCTGTGCGTGACGGACATCGGCGCGCCTTTGCCGGTCGCATCCAGGAGAACGACGTCCTGGTTGGTCACGATCGAGCCCACCGTCGCGGTGAGCCACCGGCTGTCCGGCGACCACTCGAAGAGGAGGTCGTCGTCCAGATAGGAGTAAAGATAACCGGTGGGCAGTGCCGTCACGGTTTCGCCGGTGATCCGGTCGAGCACCCGGATGCTGTTCCGGTTGGCGAGATAGGCGAGGCGCTTGCCGTCCGGGGAAAGCTTGGGATGCAGCGCGTCGCCGTCGGCATCGACGAGTTTCCTCTCCACGATGGGGCCGGCCGAGCTGAACGACGTCATGGCCGGGTCCCCCAGCGCCGCCTCGTAAATGTCCATGTCGCCCTCGCGCTCGGCGATGTAGACGAGCGAACGGCCGTCGGGGGCGAAGCTGACGTTGCGCTCGTGTCCGGGCGTGGAGGTGATGCGGCGGGTGGCGCCTGTCTCGGTCGAGAGGACGAATACCTCGCCGCGGGCCACGACGGCGATCTGCTTGGTGTCGCGCGACAGCTTCATCTCGGTCAGGTAGTCATTGGCGCTGAGCGTGACCTTTTCTGGAACGGGGGATTTCGATCGAAGGCGGACCTGCACGCGGGCGGCTTGGGCGCGGCCGGCCGGCTGGGACCAGATCTCGCCCTCAAGCCCATAGACCAGCGTGCCGTCGCGAGCTACGCTAAGAAAGCGCACGGGCGCACCCTGGTGGCGGGTGACCTGCACGGGCTTGGCACCGGGCTTGAGGCCGGCCTGCCACACGTTGAAGGAACCCGAGCGTTCGCTCAGATAATAATAGCCACTGCCATCCGGCGTCCAGACGGGGTCGCGATCCTCGCCGCGGAAGTCGGTCAGCTTACGGTGGGATTTTTGCGCAAGGTCGTAGAGCCAGACATCGTGCGCGCCGTCGGACACCGCGCCCTTGCGCCACTCGTTTTCGTAGACGGGGCGGTTCTCGTAGAGCAGCCGCTGACCGGCCGGATCGGGGGAAACCTCGAGCGCCGGGGTCGGAATGACCAGCCGGCTGCGCCCGCCCATGGCCGGCACGGCGTAGAGCTGGTCGCTCTCGGCGTAGGAGCCGGCGAGGATGGTCTGCGGGCTGCCCAGGCGGGGCGAGGAGAAGTAGACGGACGAGCCGTCGGGGGAAAAGGCGCAAGGCAGATCGTCCGCGGAATGATGGGTGAGCCGCGTGATCCGGCCGCCGCTCGCCGGCATGACGAAAACGTCGAGATTCCCGTGCGGCTTCGAGGCGAAGGCGATCATTGCCCCGTCGGGCGACCACACCGGCCGGGTGTCGTAATGCTCGCCGTCGGTCAGGGGCGTGGCATCGCCGCCGGCCGCCGGCACGCGCCAGATCCGGCCACCATGGGTAAACGCGATCGTGGTGCCGTCGGGTGACACGGCCGGGTAGCGCAACCACCGCGGGTTTTCGGCCGGGGTTTCCGCGGCGGCCCCGCACGCGGCGACGAAGACGAGCAAAGACAACAGCCTTTTCATAGACCTAGGTGGCGGAGCGGAGAATCTTCTCCCGCAGATGGGTGCAACGCAATTTCGACTCGGCGTTGCGCACGGCCATGCCGTAGGCGGCGGGCTCGCCGACGATGAAGACTTTTTTCCGGCCGCGCGTGATGGCGGTGTAGATGAGGTTGCGCTGCAGCATCACAAAGTGCGCCTTGAGCAGCGGGACGATGACGATGGGATACTCGCTGCCCTGTGATTTGTGGATGCTGATGGCATAGGCCAGGGCGAGGTCGCCGAACTCGCCGCGCTCGAACGTGTGCTTCGCGCCGTCGAAGTCGGCGGTGAGCGTGCCCTTCACCCCATCGGTCGAGAGCACCTGGCCGATGTCGCCGTTGAAGAGATCCTTGTCGTAGTTGTTGCGCAGCTGGATGAGTTTGTCGCCCGGGCGGAACTCGCCGCTGACGGTCTTGATGCCCGGGCCGCGGCCGCCCGCGGTGAGCGGAGTCGAACCGTTGAGCGCGGCTTGGAGGGAGGCGTTGAGGTTGCCGACGCCGGCCACGCCCTTGTGCATCGGGGCCAGCACCTGCACGTCGTTGACCGGGTGAAACCACTTGAAGTGCTGCGGGATGAACTTCGTGCAGAGCTCGGTGATCTTCGCGAGGCAATCTTCCGGGGACGAAGCCGCGATGAAGTTGAGATCGCTCCAGGCCTGGGCCTTGGCGACCTCGCTGACAATCGGGGGGGGCGAGTTGTCGCCGCCGTTGATGGCGTGGGCGACGGTGACGATGAGGCTTTGTTCCTTCTGGCGGTAGACGACAGCGAGACGGGTGACGGGAATCAATGGAGGCGGGATGCCCTCACCCCGCAGGTCAGAGCGGGGTGAGGGCATCCCGCCTCCAACAGCGATCAAATCTTTCAACACATTGCCCGCACCCACGCTGGGCAATTGATCCACATCGCCCACCAGCACGAGGTGGGCGCGGACCGGCACGGCCTGGAGCAGCGCGGCAGCCAGTCGTGAATCGAGCATGGAGGCCTCGTCCACGATGAGGAAGTCGGTGGCGAGCGGCGCCGACTCGTTGACGGTGAAGCCCATCTTCGTGCCTTCGAACTTGAGCAGGCGGTGAATGGTGGAGGCGTAGCCGCCGGTGGTCTCGGCGAGGCGTTGCGCGGCCCGACCGGTGGGGGCGGCGAGGTGCACGCGAGCCTTCTTGGCCTTCAGGATCTCGACGAGCGCGCGGAGGATGGTCGTCTTGCCCGTGCCCGGACCGCCGGTGAGGATGCTGAGCTTGTGCGAAAGGGCGTTATGCAGCGCGGCGCGCTGCAGCTCGTGGAATTCAAAGCCGGCTTTTTCCTGCGCCCAGGTGATGGCGGCCCCGACCTTGATGACCGGCAGGCCGGAAGGCACGGAGTTCAAGCGCTTGACGACCTCGGCGATCTTGCGCTCGGCGCGGTCGTTGGGAGGGAGTTGGAGGAAGGAATGCGGGTCGCGGGAAGGTGGAGCGCGGCCTCCGGACGCGCTTTCAGGATTCGCAGCCGGATCAAACCCGCCCGGAGGTCGGGTTCCACCTTCGTGCTGCACGATGGCTTTGTCCTTCAGCAACGCGTCGATGCGGGCCTGCAGCAGTTCGGCGGAGGTCTCAAGGAGCGTGGCGGAATAGTCGACGAGTTCGCCGCGTGGATAGGCGGTGTGGCCTTCTTCCTGCAGTGTCTCAAGGGCGTAGATGAGGCCGGCGTCGAGGCGCGGTGGGGCGTCGTTGGCGTAGCCGAGGTTGATGGCGATGCGGTCGGCCGTCTTGAAGCCGATGCCGTCGATCTCGCGGGCGACGCGGTAGGGTTCGTTGGTGATGACCTGTTTCGCGTCGGTCCCGTATTTGTTGACGAGCTTCACGCACTGCGAAGTGGTGACGCCGTAGGTCTGGAGAAAAATGTGCACCTCGCGCAGGGTTTTCTGTTCCTCCCACGCCTGCTTGATGGCGGTGGCGCGGACCTTGCCGATGCCCTCGACCTGGCGGAGTTTGCCCGACTCCTCGCTGAGGACGCGGAAGGTGTCGGTGCCGAAGGTGTCGACGATCTTGTTGGCGTAGACCTTGCCGATGCCCGGCACGAGGCCGCTGCCGAGGTATTTGCGGATGCCGTAGACGGAGGAGGGGAGCTCGGATTTGTGAGCGAGGATCTTGAACTGCGCACCGTGCTGCGCGTGGCGGGTCCACTCGCCCGTGAGCTGGAGGGTCTCGCCGCATTGCACGCCCGGCAGTGCGCCCACGATGGTGACGGTGTCAGCCGGCGCGGAAGGGACTCCGCGCCCTGCCTCGGGCTTCAACTCCGCGATGGTGTAGTGGTTCTCCTCGTTGAAGAAAATGATGCGCTCGAGGACGCCGGTCAGGGAAGTGGGGGCGGGAGGGGCCACGGGAGGCCTACAGATGCACACAGATATGCGGTGAGGCAACACGGCGTTAGTTCCGTTTGCGGTCGCGGCGGTCTGTGACCGCCGCGACTGGTGGTGGACTTCTGCCGGGCAGGGATTATTTAGGGCGTGTCTTCAAACCCGGTCTGTCATTCTGAACGCAGTGAAGAATCCATCAGGACTTAGGCCGCCTCCCCTCGGAAGCGAGTATTCAACTGGATTCTGCGCTACGCTCAGAATGACAGGTTTCGAATATTTAAGGGGGTTGGAGACACACCCTAGCAACCATGCGATATTTCGATGACCTGAAAGCAGGCGATAAATTCCAGACCGACGAGTATGAGATGACCGAGGCGGAGATCATCGCCTTCGGCAATAAATTTGACCCGCAGGCTTTTCACACTGACCCGGTGGCGGCGGGGGGAACGCTTTTTGGCCGCTTGGTGGCAAGTGGCTGGCACACGGCCGCCGTGAGCATGCGGCTGATGGTGCTGGGGGAAATGGATCTCGACGGCGGCGTCATCGGCCAGGGCATGGAGTCGCTGCGCTGGCCGCGGCCCGTGCTGCCCGGAGACCGGCTGCGCGTGGTGACGGAGATTGCCGAGCTGCGGCCGGCGCCGGCGCGGCCCGACCGCGGGTTGGTCAAGCTGCGTTGCCGCACCTACAACCAGGACGGCAAGGTCGTGCAGGATATGACCGCCACGCTGCTCGTGGCGCGGCGGGCGGTGTGAAGGATGACGGAATTTTGTAGGTGGCGTGCTTGCACGCCACGTTGCGCGCAAGCGCGCCACCTACATTCGATGACAAACCGCGGGGCTGATGGCCCCGCCTCCATTTTGCGAATGCCAGCGTGATTGCGGCATTGCCTCCCGTGCGTGGCGCCGGTTGGCTGGGGCCATGAATACACACGGGTGGCTGTATGCGGCGGCGGGCTATAATCTGGCGCTGGTGCTGTTCCACCTGTGTTTCTGGCGGATCTTCCGGTGGCGGGAGGAGTTGCCGAAGCTGCACCCGGCAAACCGCGGCGTGATGCAGGTAATGAACATCATGCTGTCATTCGTTTTCCTGCTCCTGGCGGGATTGCAGGTGCTGCTGGCGGATGAGATGACGAATTCGTCACTCGGCCGGGCTTTGCTCGCAGGGATCATGTTCTTTTGGATCCTCCGCGCCGGCCTGCAACCCGTTTTCTGGCCGACGCAGCGCAAGGCCGTCAACGGCGCGTTCGTTTTCCTGTTCCTGATCGGGGCCGGGCTGCATGCCCTGGCCTGGCAGCCGGCCTGAACCGAATTTATGCAAACCGCCGCCAACGTCCTGACCGCGCTCGTCGCATTGCTTCACGTCTACTTCCTCGTGCTGGAGATGTTCCTGTGGACCAGGCCGTATGGCCGGCGGGTGTTCGGCCTGACGCCGGAGAAGGCCGAGATGACCAAGTCACTCGCGATGAATCAGGGTCTCTATAATGGGTTCCTCGCCGCCGGGTTGGGGTGGGGGCTGCTGGCGGGGGCGGAGGGGCACGTCATCAAGGTGTTTTTTCTGTCGTGCGTGGTGATTGCGGGAGTTTTCGGCGCCGCGACGGCCAGCCGGAAAATCCTGTGGGTGCAGGCGGTGCCGGGGGCGGTCGCGCTGGGGCTGGTGTGTCTGGCCCGGTAGGGGCCGTTGCCCTCAACGGCCCTCTGAAGGGCGCTTGAGGGCAAGCGCCCCTACCGCAATGCCCGCCCCGCGGCGGCCAGATCGGGAAAAATTTCCGTGGCACCAGCGACGCGGAGTTCCTCCGCCGAGTGCGTGCCGGTCGTGACGCCGAGAAACGCGAGACCGGCGTTTTGCGCGGCGGCGAGATCATAAGGCGAATCACCCACGAGCACGGTGCTGCCGGCTTCGGCCGAGAGGGCCGCCAGCACGTGCCCGGCGAATCGCGCGTCCGGCTTGATCCAGGGAGTGTCGTTGGCCCCAAACACACCGGCCAACAGCGGATCGAGGCCAAGATGCGTGCAGACCTGGCGGGCGGCATAGCCGCGCTTGTTGGTCAGCACGCCGCAGCGGACGCCGGCGGCGTTTAGTTCTACCAGCAGCTCGCGCGCACCGGGCAACAACGTGACGTCGTCCAGATTGGTGGCATTCCAGTGTTCGATAAAGAGCGGCAGCGCCGCGGCCAGGTTCTCGTGGCCGGCGAGTCGGGCAATGGCCTCGTCGAGGCCGCCGCCGACCGCCGCGCGCACCTCGGCCAGGGTCGGCTCCCGCAGGCCCAGCCGCCTCATGGCATGGGCGTGGCAGCGGTGAATGGCGGAAAAATGGTCGATGAGCGTGCCATCGAGATCAAAGAGGACGGTGCGGAAACGCATGGGGAACAATGTGCGGCGGGCGCACACTGAATGGCACGGACAAAATCAGTCTGGCACCCATGCCCGCGTCCTTCACACTTCACCCGTCTCATGCCGCCCGCTGCTCCTTCGACCGCTGCCCGTGCCGACGCCTCCTTGGAAGGCGACACGCTGACCATCCGGCTCGGTGGCGACTGGCGGATCACGCAGCCGCATCCCGGCTGGACCGAAGTGCGCGCGGGACGGGAACCGCGGCGCGTGGTATTGTCCGGCCGGGAACTGGGCGCCTGGGACAGTTCGCTGGCCTTGTTCATCCGGGCCGAGCGGGTGTGGAGTGAAGCCCACGCTGCAGTCACGGTCCTGGAGGAGATGCCCGCGGGGGTGGCCAAACTGGCCGGCCTGCTGGCGCAAAAGCCCGTGGTGCCACCGACGCCCGCGAACGGAAGGACGGGCCTGCCCACGGCCGTGGGCAACCAGGTGGTCCACCTTTGGCGGGAAACCAAGGATCTCGCGCAGCTGGTGGGCGAGTGCGTGTTCAGCATCGGCCGGTTTTTCCGTGGCCAGGCCCATTTTCGCTGGCAGGACTGTTTCTCGGAAATGCAGCAATGCGGCATCGCGGCGCTGCCGATCGTCGGGCTCATCAGCTTCCTGGTGGGCGTCACGCTCGCCTACACCGGCGCGATCGTGGTGCGGCAATATGGCGGGGACATCTGGATTGCCGACATGGTGAGCCTCGCGGTGTTGCGGGAAATGGGACCGATGATGGCGGCCATCGTGCTCGCCGGCCGCACCGGCGCGGCCTTCGCCGCGACCCTCGGCAACATGAAGGCCAACGAGGAGATCGATGCGCTCTCGACGCTCGGCGTTTCGCCCATCGACTTCCTGGTCATGCCGCGGATCGTGGCGCTGTTCCTCATGATGCCCTTCCTCGCCCTTTACTCCGACGCGCTCGGCATCCTGGGCGGCATGACGATTGCCCTGCTTCCGCCCCTGAACATCCCGGTCAATCTCTTCTGGGCGGAGATGCAGACCATCGTGGACCTTTCGACCATCAACACCGGCCTGATCAAAGCCGCGGCCTTCGGACTGCTGATCGGCCTCGCCGGTTGCTGGCGGGGCCTGCAGGCGGATCGCAGTGCGGCCGGCGTCGGCCAGGCGGCCACCGCGGCGGTGGTCACCAGCATCCTGCTCGTGATCGTGGCGGACGCCATTTTTGCCGTGGCCTTCGACATCCTCGGCTGGTGAACGCGGCCATGAAAACCGAACCTGCCGCCATCGAACTCACTGCCGTGACCTGTGCCTACGGCGACCGCGTGGTGCTGGAGAACGTGTCGTTTGCGGTGCCGCGCGCGGAGATCTTCTTCATCATCGGCGGCAGCGGCTGCGGCAAGAGCACGCTGCTCCGGCACATGATCGGGTTGAACCTGCCGGTGCACGGCAGCGTGAAGTATTTTGGCCGCGATTTCACGCACGCCCCCGCCCGGGAGCGCAAGGAGCTCCTGCGCACCTTCGGCGTCCTTTACCAGGGGTCCGCGCTGTGGAGCTCGATGACCCTGCGCGAAAACGTGGCGCTGCCGCTCGAGCTTTTGACCGACCTGGACCGGCGCGAACGCGAAGAGATTGTGGCGCTGAAACTCGCGCAGGTCGGCCTGGCGGGCTACGAGGACTACTATCCCGCGGAAATCAGCGGCGGCATGAAAAAACGCGCCGGGCTGGCGCGCGCCCTGGCCCTCGACCCGGGCATCGTGTTCTTCGACGAGCCGTCGGCGGGCCTCGATCCCATCACGTCGCGCAAGCTCGATGAACTGGTGCGCGAGATCCGGGACACGCTCGGCACCACCATCGTCATCGTCTCGCACGAGCTCGCCAGCATCTTCGACCTGGCCGACCGCGTGGTGATGCTGGACGCCGGGGCGAAGGGCATCATCGCCGGGGGGCAGCCGGCGGAACTCCGGGATGAAAGTCCCGACGAGCGGGTAAGGGACTTTTTGAATAGACGCGACGAGCGGGTTCGGCAACAAAAGGGGCCGTCCACGTGAAAACCAAGATCAGCCCCGCCACCGTTGGCCTGTTCGTCCTGGGCGCCCTGCTGCTTTTCGTGGTGGGGTTCCTCTCCTTTGGCGGGTCGAACATCTTCAGCAAGCCGGCGCGGTTCCTGATCTATTTTGACGAGTCGGTGAGCGGGCTCGATCCCGGGGCGCCCATCAAATTCTACGGCGTGCGGGTCGGACGCGTCGCGGCAGTCAACGCGCGTTATGACGCCACCACGCGCAAGGCCGTGGTCCAGACCGTCTGCGAACTCAATCGCAACGTCCTGACGGACAGTGCCGGCACAACGATCGACCTGACCAACGCCGGTGAGTTGCAGAACTTCATCGACCGTGGCCTGCGCGCGAAGCTCAACTTCACCGGCATCACCGGTCTGCTGTTTGTCGAGCTGAGCATCGAGGATCCGCGGGAATATCCCGCCAATCCGCGTTTCATGGCCGAGGCCTATCCGGTCGTGCCCTCCATCACTTCGCCCATTTCCGAGGTGCAGCAGAGCATCGTCGAGATCGTGGCCGACATCAAGCAGGTGGACTTCGCCGGCTTGTCCAAGCAGGTGAAGACGCTCCTCACCACCACCAACCAGAAGGTCACCGATTTCGACGCCAAGGCGCTGAGTGCAAAGGTGGGCACGGCGGCCGATGCCGTCACCACCTTCGTCAACGCGCCGGAGACCCGGCAGACCTTCGTGAACCTCAACGCCGCGCTGAACGATCTGCGGGTGCTGCTGGCCCGGATCGATGGCAACGTGGGGCCGATCAGCGAGGACCTCAAGAAGACGCTCCTCGACGCGCAAAGCGCGCTCAAATCGCTGGAAACCACCGCAGCCACCACGCAGCGGTTTGTCGCGGCCCAAGGCACGCTGGGCGATGAGGTCACCGCTTCGCTCCGTCAGCTCAGCGATGCCGCGGCCGCGCTCGAGCGGCTCTCCGACGCACTCACGCGCAACCCCAGTTCGCTCCTCGTCGGCAAAAAGAAACCGGACACGCCCTAAGCCGAGGATTATCACCGATGAATACCGATAAACACCGATGGAAGAAGTGGATTTTCAGCCTTCAGGTTTCAGCTTTCAGCCTTTTGCTTTCCGCCTGCAACATCCTCCCGCAGCCCCAGGCCGACACGGTGCGGTATTTCACCCTGACCAGCCCGGTCGCGGCGGCGGACGGGGCCTTGGTGCGCCCCGTGCAACTCGCCGGTCATCTCCGCGGACGCCCGATGGCCGTGCGCATCGCCGTCAGCGAGGTGATCTACAACGAGGACGTCCGCTGGGCCGAGTCACTTGATGACGCCATTGCCCAGTTGCTCCGGGCGCGCATCGGCGCGGCCGGAGCGGGCAGCGTCATCACCGTGCAACTTCAGCGCTGCGAACTCGTCCGCAGTGAGGGCAACAGCGTGCAGCTGGCGGCAACCTACACGATTCTGGCGCCCGGCGGCACCACCCGGCGCGGCAGTTTCACCGCCAGTCCGCGCACGTGGGCAGGCAGCGATTACGGCGTGCTGGTGGGCCAGATTCGCGAGGCGGTCAATGAACTGGGCGACGCCCTCGCGGCGGCGGTGGCAGCAAAGTAGAACCACCGCTTGCGGCGGCCCGTTGAGGATAGAAATCCGTTAGCACTACTCCGTTACGTGGGTTCAATCTCGAACGGCACACCCCGTCGCTGCGCGCCACCCCTCTTGATAAAGGGGATTCGATTCCCGCAGCCGAAGTCCCCTCTAGAGCATTTTAAAGAAAATCGTAGCCGGATTTTTAGCCACAAAGGAACGCAAGGAGCACAAAGACAATCCATTCAGACTGCTGTTCTTTGCGATCTATGCGTTCCTTTGTGGCTACACTTCAGG
>JBKJRX010000177.1:0-13263 GCA_046593155.1 Lacunisphaera sp. | reverse complement strand
ATTCTCGAGCCCAGCGCTTCCAGGCTATGTTCCGATTCCGGAATCCCAGCGACCGACAGTTTTTTACGCAGTTGTTCGGAGGGATAAGAGGATAGGCTCACAATTTTAGTAATAGGGAGTTCAGCCATTAGCAACAGGCGACCAAGGGCAACTTTCTTAACCGCCCTTGGCCAGCCGTCGTAGCTCACGTGAAATTTTTTCGGGCGGTAGCACAAAATCAACACAGCCTGCCGCTTGAGCATGGAGAGACATGTCGTCTACTTCGGCCGAACTGTCCTGGGCAAAAGTTGCCCCGCCCTTGGCTCTGATTTGCCTGCACCCTTCGGTGCCATCGACATCATACCCCGAGAGAATAATGCCGATCGCGCGCACCCCCATGGCTTCCGCCAAGGAAATCAGAAACAAATCCACTTGCTTGTTCCTCCCCTTGCGAGGGGAGACGACTTTAAAGACATAGTTCTCAATGGAAAGGTCCTCATTCGGAGCTATCACGTAGACGTGATTTGCCTCGATCGGCATCGCCGGGAGAGCGACCAGTATGGGCATATTCGTGTGTCGCGACAGAATTTGAGCCAACGCACTATGAGCAGTGGGCATCATGTGCGAAATAACTACGAAGGCCATGCCGGTGTTGGCGGGCAGGGCATCGAAGAGCGCCTTATATGAACGAAGGCCTCCCGCGGAGCCACCAATGCCGACAATGAAGCTGGGACGTAGTGTTCGCATGATTTAGGTTATATACCGGTGCTTCAATCCCGTGCTTTCGGCTTGGAACTCATTTTGTCGTTCTCAGAGTTATTCTTCGCCTCATTGCGTTTCTGCTCAGGGACTGCGGCAACCTCAACAGGAACCAACGCAATGCCATCGTTGCTCAAAACCAATTTGTGGACGTCGCTGGAGTGAGCCATGCCGCGCGACTTGACGATATACAATCCCCGAAGGCGTTTTTTTCCCGCCTCTTCTTCCAATTCCCTGACCACGAGCCAGGTATCGATCAAAGAGGAGACGCCCACTTCGCCGCTCGTGTAATTTTGGGCGGTTGAAGAAACGAGACTGGTGAAAAAGCCGGTGATGCCCTTGGACTTCAAAAGATCGATCATGCGGGTAACCATCGATTGGATTTCCCGTTGGTTTCCCTCGCTGATGAGGCTGGTCAATGGATCGATCACCACGGATTGCGGCTTAAACTCTTCAATGGTCTTATATAAATCGAGCAAATGCATCTCCAACCCGAAGAACGAGGGTCGCGTGGACACAATCTTTAGCAGTCCTTTTTTAATCAAGGGGGCAAAATGAACACCAATCGAACTCATGTTTTGAATGAGTTGCCCTGAGGATTCTTCATAGGACAGGAAAAGACACCGTTCGCCGCGTTTGCATGTTTCTATGGCGAACGCCGAGGCAAGGCTGGTTTTTCCAGTGCCGGCGGTGCCGGAAACGAGGACGGTGCTGCCACGCGTAAAGCCGCCGCCCTTGAACATTTTATCCAGCGAAGGAATTCCGGTCGAAACCCTCTTGCCGGTGCCGGGCTGATCAAGTCCGGCTGAGGTAATCGGTATTACGGAAAGCCCATCTTTATCGATGACAAAAGGATACTCATTGGTGCCATGATTGGAGCCGCGATATTTTATGATGCGAACCCGGCGGATCGAAGTTTGTTCATTCACCCGATTATCCAGTAAAACTATGCAATCGGAAATATACTCCTCAAGGCCATGGCGGGTATAGGAGCCTTGGCCCGGTTCGCCGGTAACGACGGCGGTAACCTGTTTTTTCTTAAGCCAGTGAAAAAGCCGCTTTATTTCCAGACGGAGAACGCCCGCGTCGGTGAGGCCGGCAAAGAGCGACTCGATGGAATCTATCACAACGCGTTTGGCGCCGATGGAATCAATGGTTTGCTCCAGTCGGACGAGGATCCCTTCAAGGTTAAAGTCGAGCTCTTGAATGTCCCTGCGTTCCAAAACAACGTGATCCAACACAATCTTTTTTCGTAACACCAGCCCGCGTAAATCCAGATTGAGGGAAGCCACATCTTTATAAAGCTCCTCGGCGGTCTCTTCAAAAGACAGGAAGATGCCTGGCTCATTGTGGTCGAGCGCGCCCTTGATCAGAAAATCGAGCCCGAAGAGAGTTTTTCCAGAGCCGGCGCTGCCACAGATCAAGGTGGTTCTATTGGTCGGCAGTCCGCCTTCGGTGATTTGGTCGAAACCCTTGATGCCGGTAGGGCACTTGTGTGACCCATGAGGATTGGACATCTTTTTTTTCTTAGAGGTTGTGGTCATAAAAATAATCCTTTGCTCATATAGCCGCCCGAGCCTTCGCAGCGACAGACTGCTTCGTCCCGGATGTCCGTTCTTAGTGGAAGTTCAGCATGGGGCCATTACGCGGCGCGGCCTATGGGGTATACAGCTTACGTAATTGGGCACCCGCCGCAGCGCCTGGTCTTGTCCTGAGGTGTGTCTTCAACTCCCTTAAATATTCGAAGCCTGTCATTCTGAGCGTAGCGAAGAATCCAGTTGGATACTCGCTTCCGAGGGGAGGCGGCCTAAGTCCTGATGGATTCTTCACTGCGTTCAGAATGACAGACCGGGCTTGAAGACTCTCCCTAGTGGCGATAGGAGTTTGGTGCACTTGGGTCAGAATTTGATTTCCTCGGCGGAGCACCAGCTGTCGCCGGGCCTATGGCTGACAGGTGCTCCGGGGATCTTTACTGGCCGGGATGACAATAGGGACAGCTCACGTCGGGCAGGTATCGCGGGTCGAGTTGTTCGGGTGCGGTGAGAGGCATCTGGCAGTTGAAACACATGACCGAGTCGGTCTCACGCAGGGCCGGATCGACGCCCACACGGCGGTCGAACACAAAGCATTCACCTTCGTAATGCGCACCACCGCATTCCTCAAAATACTTCAGGATACCACCGTCGAGTTGGTGCACGTTTTTAAATCCGGCCTGCTCCATGAACGGCCCGGCCTTTTCGCAGCGGATCCCCCCGGTGCAGAACATCACGATGGGCTGTTCCTTAAGTTCCGGCGCCAGTCTTCTCACTGCCGCGGGAAAATCCCGGAAATTCCCGATGCCGGCGCGCACGGCGCCGCGAAAAGTGCCGAGGCGGATCTCATAATCATTGCGGGTGTCGAGCAGCGTCACGGACCGGCCCTCATCGAGCCATTGTTTGAGAGTGCGGGCGGGCAGTTTGGCGGTGGGATGGCGCGCGGGATCAATGCCAGGCACGCCGAAGGCGATGATCTCCTTCTTGATCTTCACCAGCATCCGGTTGAATGGCTGTTCCGCGCTCCCGCTTTCCTTGGACACGAGATCGGCGAGACCTGGCACGGCCTGCAAGGCAGCGAGCAGCGTGTCCACCGATTCCCGGGTGCCGGCGACAAACAGGTTAATGCCTTCCGGGCTGAGCAGAATTGTGCCACGCAGACCGGCGGCTTGGGCGACGGCCTTCAGCCGCACCTTTAGTCCCGGGAGCTCGTCCAGGGGCGTAAACTTATAGGCTGAGAGGTTGATGAAGGGCTGCATGGTGCGGATACCTTCCTCATTCATACTGTCTGAATAATTAAATCCACTCGTAATTCGTCCCGCGGACCTCGCCGGCGCCTTTTGTTTTTGCCAAGCGGCGCTGCGGGGTAATTCATACTGTCAGATTTCAATATCCACGCCTCCTTGAAACTCCCTCCCAGAGGACGCGTCTCCCCGTGACCTGCCAGCTGGCCGGTCCTTTGCTAACTCCTCAAGCTTGATCACCCCATGAATTCCACCTCCCGTTGCCGCCTCATCGGCGTTGTATCCGTTTCGCTAACCCTGCTGATCGCCGCCGCTTCCGCGCAGATCGGCACCCGCTTCCCCTCGGAAAGGAAAGTGGTGCCCGATCCCGTCACCGGGGTGCCGGTGACCTTCCTGACCAGCGAGCCCAAGGGCGACTCCAAGATCTACCAGACCCACCATCAATGGACAGCCGACGGCAAGTGGATCGTCTTCCGCTCCAACCGCGTGAGTGGCGAGGCCATGGCCGTCAATGAGCAGTCAGGTGTGATGGTGCAGGTTACCGAGGGTGGTTATTCCGGTATGCTCTGCCTGGCGGACAACACGATGAACCTGTATTTCCTGCGCATCCCGATGGAGCGTCCGGCTCCGGCGATGCAGGGGGGCGAGCCCTCCGTGCCGCCCCCGCCGCGGCCGGCCGATGCCATCGCAGCGCCCGCCGGTGCCCCGCAGCGTCCGGGTGGCGGCCCGGGTGGACGCGGCCTTCAGACTGGCCCGGCCATGATCATGCGGGTGGACCTGGCCAAGCTTTTTGCCGACAGCGAGGCGGGCAAACTGCAGCCGGCGAAGGCCTACGAAACTGTCTGCGGCACCATCCCGATGGAGTGGGGTGCGGGTGGCGACATGGCCCTCGATTGCACCGAGGAGTTTGCTTATTTCCGCGTGGGCAAGGAAGAGGCCGCGAAGCACCTGCCCGCCGGCACGAAGATCGAGGCCGCGTTCGGTCCTCGCAACATGGGTGCCGGCCCGACCGGCCTCGGCCGCATGAATCTCAAGACCGGCGCAGTCAACTTCGTCGTCGCGGTGCCGTTCCAGATCGGCCACGTGCAGACCAACCCCTGGATGCCGGGCGAAATCGTTTTCTGCTGGGAGACCGGCGGCAAGGCCCCGCAGCGCACCTGGACGGTGATGGGCGACGGCACGGGCCTGCGCCCGCTGTTTCCCGAGGCGCCGTGGGACTGGGTCACGCACGAGGCGATCGTCAGCAAGGATTATGTGGCGGTGGCGATCCTGTCGCACCGGCGCATCCCGGCCTTCGACGGCAAACAAGCGGTGGAGGAAGGCCCCGGCCAGCAGGCGGAGTGGGGACCGTCGGGCACCGGTGAACGCATGACCGGCCTCGCCATGGTCAACCTGCGCACGCGCGAGATGCGCATCGCCGGCCAGAACCCGATCGGCGATCCCGGCCGCTCCGTCTGGCATGTCGGCGGCTCGCCGGACGGCCGCTGGGCCGTGGCGGACGACTTCAAATACCGTCTGTGGCTCTATGATCTGACCAACGGCGAGCGGATCATGCTGGCCGACCTCGGCAGCAAGACGACTGCAGCGGACCACATCCACCCGACCTTCAGCGCCGACAGCACCCGCGTCCAGGTGCAGACCTCGATGCTCGCGGCGGACGGCCGCGCGCTGAACATCGCCGTCATTCCCGTGCCCGAGTCCTGGCTCAAGCGGACCTATCCGGCGAAGATCCAGTGACCGCGATTCTTGCGGGCCCACCACACCCCGTCGCTACGCGCCACCCCTCTTTCTAGAGGGGAGTAAGGCAGCGGTGATCAAGTCCCCTCTAGGAAGAGGGGCCTGGCGGGCCGAAGCGCTTGGGCGAAGGCTGCTGCCCGACAGGGCGGGATGTGTAGGCGATGACTCACGGCCCGGCGTCGAACGCCGGGCCTTTTTGTTTGTAGGAGCTTGCTTGCAAGCGATTTAGGATTTTAGCCGCCGGACATCGTCCTGAATCGCTTGCAAGCAAGCTCCTGCATTGCCGGTCTCGCCCGTAGAACGGTCCGCCGACGAGCCGTTTCGACAGGCTCAAGGCCCCGAGCTTGTCGAAGGGCGGCGCCCCTACATTCCCACCCAAGCCATCCGCGCGCGCCTCACCTCGGCGCGATGCTGAAGCAACCGTAGAGCACTTCCTTCGCATCGGTCGTCGCCACGCTCATGCGTGGTGCGACCTCCCAGGAATTGATCAGCATCCATGAGACAGGCAGGGTTGCCCGTTTTATCGGCACACTCCGGCCCCGGCTTCAGCTTTTCTGACGTAGGTCGGGCTTTATGTGGCCTAACTCAGGCCTCTATAAAATGAAACCCGCTTAAGCGGCGAAATATTTCCGCCGGACGAAGCGCCAGGCCGTGACGAAAAACGCCGTGAGCGGCACCGCCAGCAGCATGCCCAGCACGCCGCCGAGGGCCTGACCCCAGAAGAAGATGGCCACGATGATGACGACCGGATGCAGGCCGGTTTGCCGGCCCATGATCCGGGGCGTCAGGAACCATCCTTCGATGCCCTGCACGATGATGAAGACGGCGACACAAATTCCCATGAGAGACAGGCCGCCGCCATCCGGTTGGAGGAAGGCCAGCGGCAGGGCCACGCTCAGGCCGAGGATGCTGCCGAGGTAGGGGATGATATTAAGCAGGCCGGTGAGCAGACCGATCGCCAGGCCGAACTTGAGCCCGGCGATGGAAAACCCGATCGCCAGCAGCACGCCCATGATCAGGCCGATGAGCAACTGGCCGCGGAAGAATGCCACCAGGATGCCGAGAAATTCGCGGACCAGAAATACGACGTCGTCGCGATGCTCCTGCTTGAGGAAAGGCAGGTGCTCGGGCAGTGAGCGGGTCGGGTCGTTGTTGGAGAGGAGAAAGAAAAACAAATAGACAGGAATCACCGCGAGTGATGCCACGATGCCAAAGATCCCAAAAATACCCGCGCCGGCCGACTTGAGCGTGGGAGCGACATGACCGAGGAGATTCTGGGCCTGTAGCGCCAATCCATCCAAGGCGGCTTTGACCGTAGGGTTGTCGAGATAGGGGCGGATGATGGCCAGCCATTCGGGAAAGTGGGCCTCGCTCCAAGTTACGGTCTTTTGCCACAAGGTCGGCAGGTAGGCGATGAACTCCAGCAATTGGGACACCAGCGCCGGCAGGAACGTGACGAGGAGCCCAGCCACGAGCAGCAAAAAAACGACATAAAGCAGCACGACGGCCACGGGTCGCGTCACCTTGAGTCGTTGCTCGAAGACAGTGACCACGGGGCGCATCAGCAGGGCCAGGATGCCGGCGATCGCCAGCGGCCAGATGACGCCTGAAAACGTGCTGATGAAGCGGGCCACACCGGACAGCAGCGCGAAGAGCAGCCACCCGATCGCGCAGAAGGCGGCGAACCCGAGCGCAAACCCGACGAGCTTGCGCTGGGCGGGGGTCAGGAGCGGCGTGGAGTCGGCAGGCATGGTGAAGAAAACAGAGGATCCGCCTTCGCTCGTTGAGCTTCGGCGCGACTAGCAGAGAACAGAGGACGGAAGGGGCGGCAAGCCCGCAGAGGGTCACCACTAATCCACACTAATGGGACACTAATCAGATCCACCTGAACCAATTCATGATTGGTGATTCATCAGTGTGGAGTAGTGGTGAAAAAACTGTCTCGCCTTGACATTCTAGGGGAGAGGAGGTTTCTCTCCTAGAAACCCTAGGCAAGCAACCATGACGCAAAACAAAGCCGATCTCCTGCAGGGCACGCTCGACCTGCTCATCCTCAAATCGCTCCAGAACGAGCCGATGCACGGCTTCGGCATCGCGGTGCGGATCGGGCAGATGTCGAAGGACATGCTGACCGTGGAGCAGGGCTCGCTTTATCCCGCACTCTACCGCCTCGAGGACCAGGGCTGGATCAAGGCCGAGTGGGGCGTCTCCGATAACAACCGCAAGGCGAAGTTCTATTCGCTGACGACCCCCGGGCGGAAGCAGCTCACGACGGAGGAACAAAGCTGGGCCAAGCTCTCGACGGCGATCAATCTCGTGTTAGGCGGCGCCTGAGCCCAATCGTTCTCGTTCTCTTACTCGTTCTCAACACGAATCAGGCCAGACGAGAGAACGATTACGAGTAAGAGAACGAGAACGATCAACCTTACGACTGATGAGTCTCCTGCGCAAATTCCTCGCCCTCTTCCGCAAGGAAATACTCGACGCCGAGATGACCGAGGAGATGCGGCACCATGTCGAGTTGCAGACCGAGCTGAATTTGAAGGCCGGCATGAACGCCGAGGATGCACGCCATGCGGCGCTCAGGCAGTTCGGCAACGTGGCGGTCGTTCAGGAACAGGCGCGAGAGTTGCGGGGCTGGGTGTGGCTGGAGCAATTGGGGCAGGACTTGCGGTATGCCGTCAGGCAACTTGCCCGGACGCCAGGTTTCACGATCGTGGCGGTGCTGACCCTGGCCCTGGGCATTGGTGGAACGACCGCGATCTTCAGCATGGTCAACACGGTGATCCTGAATCCGGTCGGCGGTCCCGAGCCGGAGCGCATGGTGCAGATCGGCCAGCGTTCGCAAATACTCACACGGGATCGTGGCCATCAGGAGACATTCCAAGGAGTCAGTCCGCCGGTGCTCGAGGCGCTGCTGGCCAATCGAGGTCAGTTCGCAAATCTCGGTTGGAGTTTTCCGATCAACCTGGAGCGAAAGACCCCGGATTTCATCAGCGCCGACGCCGGCTCCGGGGTTTCGTGGGATTATTTCACAGCCTTGCAGTGCCCGCCGCTTCTCGGACGGGGATTTTTGGAGGAGGAAGCGGCGGTGTGGGAAGAGGGCCGGTTGAACCGCAATACGGCCATTGTGCTCAGCTACGGCTGGTGGCAGTCACAGTGGGGTGGCGCCGCGGGGATGTTGGGACAGGTTATCGAGATGGGTGGACGGCATTTCACTGTGGTCGGGATCATGCCAGTCCATTTCCAGTTTCCAGACCGCCACACGCTTTATTGGCTGCCCATTGAACGCCAGGTCATTCGCCCCGGTTTCTTTGCAGCGCAGAACACGAAGGTCTTTGCGCGCTTGCAAGCCGGCGATGCGGCCACGTCTGCCCAAGCGTTGCTGGATACGCTGGCCACCCGCCTGATGGAGGCGCACCCGGTCACCGACGGTTACGGCGCGATGTGGCGTGCCCGGCAGCAAAGCCTGCGGATTTCGCTCCGCCCGCTGAGTGCCGCGCTGCAGGACGGCGGCAACTGGGCGCAGCTGCGCCAGACCCTGTGGGGTTTGTTCGCGGCGATCAGCTTCGTTCTCCTGATCGTTTGCGCCAATGTGGCGAACCTCGCGCTGGCGCGCCTGGAGCGCCGGCAACATGAACTGGCCGTGCGCGCGGCCCTGGGCGCGGGCCGGGGCCGTTTGATGCGCCAGCTGCTGGCGGAAAACGTCACCCTCGCCCTCTTGGGCGGCGCGGCCGGATTGATCGTAACGGCCTGGGGGATCAAGGCGCTGACGGCCCTGAACGTGATGCCGCGGCTTCGTCCAGTGGAAATGGACGGACCTGTTCTCGGAGTGACCCTGGTCCTGTCGGCCGCGACCGCGTTGTGTTTCGGCCTGGCGCCGATGTGGCGCGGCGGAAACGTGCGACTGCAGTCCTCGCTCGCCGATGGCGGCCTGAACGCGACGGACGGGAAGGGGGCCAATCGATACCGCAATATGCTGGTGGTGCTGCAGGTCGCCATGACCGGCGTGTTGCTGACCGGGGCGGGCCTCATGTTGCTAAGCGTTTCCAGGGTCCTGCGGGTGAATCCCGGCTTCGATCCCGAGAATCTCCTGCTGGTCGAGACCCAGCTTCCCCGGGCAAAAGATGGTATTCCGGACCGGACGGAAGCGGAGAAAGTAAAGCGTGTCCTCCTTGCACAAATCCACGCCCGCCTTGACGCGCTACCAGGGGTGGAGTCGGTGGGCGTTCAACAACGCTCTTTCATGCAATCTTTTGAATGGCCGGGAAGCGAGAAGGCCTTTGTGGCCGAACATGTGACCACGGGCTTGGGCGCGGCCAGCGTGTTCCATGCGCTGCGCATTCCACTGCTGGCCGGAAGGCATTTTACGGAGGCGGATGTCGCGCGCCCGGATGCCGTGATCGTGAATGAAAGCATGGCGCGGCATTTCTGGCCAAACGAGCCGGCCGTTGGTAAGAAATTCGGCGGGCGCGGCAAGTCGTCCACCGGGTTCGAAGTGGTCGGCGTGGTCGGCGATGCCCGGCTTTACGGGTATCTGCAGGAACCGCTGCCTTCCCTGTATCATCCGCTGGGTTCGCCTTGGACCACTGTGCGCCTGGTGGGCGGTGCCGGGCTTCAGTTCGTGATCCGCACCGCGGGTGATGCGGAAAGGTTCGTTCCCCTCATTCGCCACGAACTCAAGGAGGCGGAGCCCGCGCTCCTGACGCCCAGCATCAAGGTGGCGAAACAGGTGCTTTATGAGTCGACCCTCGCCCAGCGGACCTACCGCAATTATCTCGGGCTTTTTGCACTCCTGGGCTTGGCGCTATCCTCGCTCGGAATTTACGGTGTGCTGGCGTTTTCGGTTTCCCGGCGCACGCGGGAAATCGGGATCCGGATGGCGATCGGAGCGGATGATCGTGAGGTGCGGGCCATGGTCTTGAAGCAGGGAGGAAAGCTGCTTGTTGCGGGCCTCGCGTTGGGCCTGGTGTCCGCCATGGGCCTGATGCGTCTCCTGCAAAGTCTGCTCTTCAATGTCGATCCACTGGACCCGATCGCCTTGACTGGCGCCACGCTGTTGTTGGCTGCGGTTGGCCTCGCCGCCTGCTGGCTGCCCGCGCGACGGGCGAGCAAGGTCGATCCGGTGATTGCGCTGCGGGCGGAGTGACGTTTTGATGACTTTGTGAATTCCCAAGCGGTTGTCTTGTGGGCGGTGGCGTTAATGCTGGTCGGATGTCGGCACGCGCCGGCGGAGGCAACCGGATCGGGATCAAGTTCATTCGCGTTTGTCGAGCAGCCGGCGGGGCCGCCGCCGGCGCGGACGGTCACGACAGAGACGGTGGAGCAAAAGCCGCTCGAGGATTATCGGGAGGCGCGGCCGGTTTATCCGTTCGCCAATCCCGTGTATCCGCCGCGGGCCCTGGCCGCCAAGGCGGGACGGGCGACCGTCGGCGTGCGGATCACCGTGGACGCCACGGGCCGCGTCAGCGATGTCGTGCCCAGCATGGCGGTGTTTTCCACGCCGGGACCCTGGGCCGACGACTTTCGCGCGGCCGTGGAGACCGTGGTGCGGCAGTGGCGTTTTCGCCCGGCGGAAACCGAACGACTCGAATTTGTGAAGACACCCACAATTTCCTATAACCGGATCATCAGCACCCAAAAGGTTGAGACGCAGCTGGACGTGGCTTTCACGTTCACGGCGACTGGCGGGGTGCAGATGGGGAGGTAGGATCGAACCATTCTCATTCTCGTAATCCTACTCGTTCTCTGGAATCGAAGGCGGAGAGAACGAGTAAGGGTAGGATTACGAGAACGATTAAAGGCTCAGGCCTCTGGCGTCTCCGGTGGCTTGAGGCGGTGGGCGAGTTTGTCGTGGAAGAGCCAACGACCCAGGGCCGGCATGAGGAACATCGCGCCGAGCATGTTGAAGAAAAAGAGGAAGGAGAGGAGGATGCCCATGTCGGCCTGGAATTTCAGCGCAGAAAACGCCCAGGTGCCGACGCCCACCGCCAGCGCGCTGCCGGTGAACATCACCGACGTGCCCATGGTCGCGAAGGCGAAGCAGAGCGCATCCTCGAAGGTGTCGCCTTCTCTCAACCGCTCCTGGATGGCCGAGAAGAGGTAGATGCCATAATCCACGCCGATGCCGACGCCGAGCGCGATGACGGGCAGCGTTGAGGTCTTCAGGCCGATGTGGAGGTAAAACTTCAGGGCGTAACCGAGGTAAGAGACAACAACCAGCGGCACGATGACGCACAGCGCACCACGCCAGGAGCGGAAGGAGATCAGGCAGAGGACAATGACGGCGGCGTAAACCCACATGATCATCGGAGTCTGCGCGGCGGCCACGACCTCGTTGGTGGCGGCCATCACCCCGATGTTGCCGGTCGCCAGTAGGAATTTTGCCCGGTCGGTGCCGTGAAGGGCGCGGAATTCCTTCACCGCGGAGATCACGCGCTTGATGGTCTCGGCCTTGTGATCCCGCAGGTAGATCATCACCGGGATGACGCTGCCATCATCGTTGAGCAGGCCGGTGGCGGTTTCGACCGGCGAGACGGACTGGGCGAGCGTCGCGGGGTTGCGCGGGATGATGCGCCACTTGAGGCTGCCCTCGTTCCACCCGGCATTGATCGTCTTCGCGAGGTCGGTCAGCGCCATCGTGGATTGGACGCCCTCTATGTTGCGCATGTGCCAGCCGAAACGATCGACCAACGCCATGATCTCGTGGTCGATGACGCCGTTGGGCACGGTCTCGACCAGCACCGTAATGACGTCCACGCCGATGCTGAATTCCTTGGTGACAATCGCCGTGTCGCGGTTGTAGCGCGAGTCCTGCCGCAGCTCGGGCACGCCGGCGTGAAGGTCGCCGATCTTGACCTGCGAGGATTTGACCCAGCCGAAGATGAGCAGGGCGGTCGAAACGATGATGATGACAATCGAACTGACCGGCGCGGTGGTGAAATTGGTGAGCCGCCGCCAGTAGGGCTGCAGGGCAAAGCGCCGGAAATTCACGCGCTTGCGGAAGCCCGCGGACATCTTCGTATAGGATATCAACACCGGCAGCAGGAACCGGTCGGTGAAGATGATGAGAAACACGCCGAGGCTGGCGGTGATGGCCAGTTCCTGGATGGTCGGCACGTGCACGAGGTAGATCGTGCTGAAGCCGACGGTGCCGGTCAGGATGGCGACGCAACCGGGCACAAACAGATTGCTGAAGGAGGCGCGGGCGGCGGCGGGTTCGTCGCGGCCCATGTTGATCTCGAAACGGAACGACCGCAGCATCTGGGTGGCGTGGCTCAGCGCGATGGCGAAGATCAAAAATGGCACGAGGATCGACAGCGGATCGATGCCGAAGCCGAGGAGGTTGAGGATGCCGACCTGCCAGATGACCGCGCAGAACGACGTAAGCAACGGCAGCACCGTGAGCATCAGCGACTGCGAAAAATAATAGAGCAGGACCGCAGAGATCACGAGGGCGATGCCGAAGAAGACCAGCACGCCCTTGGCGCCGTCGGTGATATCGCCGATGACCTTGGCAAAGCCGATGATGTGGATGCTGATCTGCTCGTTCTGGTATTTGTCGCGGATGTTTTTCTCCAGGGCGGCGGCCACCTGCGCGTAATCGAGTCGCTGGCCGGTTGACGGGTCGACCTCGAGCAGGGAGGCGATGACGGCGGCGCCGGTAAAATCGTTGGCCACGAGCATGCCGACGCGGCCGGACTTGATGATATTCTGCCGCACACGCTCCAGGCCGGCGGCGTCCGCGGTGAAGTCCGCGGGGATGACGTTGCCGCCCGCCAGACCGTCCTCCACGACCTCGATGTAGCGGACATTCGGCGTGTAGAGGGAGGTGACCTGGGCCCGGTCCACACCCGGCAGGTAGTAGGTCTCGTCGGTGACGGCCTTGAGGGTCTGGAAGAACTCCGGCGTGAAGATATCGCCTTGTTTCGCCACGAGGGCGATGACCACGCGGTTGGCGCCGCCGAACTGGGTGCGGTGTTTCTTGAAATTCTCGATGTATTCGTGGCCAG
>JBKJRX010000144.1:0-2620 GCA_046593155.1 Lacunisphaera sp. | reverse complement strand
GTCCTGCTCGGGCGAGCCGGGCGGGCCGCCGGCGATCTCGGGGCCGTGGTCATAGAAGATCTCGGTGCATGGGCCGCACGGGCCGGTGTCGCCCATCATCCAGAAATTGTCGGAGGCGTAGCGCGCACCCTTGTTGTCGCCGATGCGCACGATGCGCTCGGCGGGCACGCCGACAGCGCGGTTCCAGATGTCGTAAGCCTCGTCGTCTTCGGCATAGACGGTGACCCACAGCTTCTCCGCCGGCAGCTTGTAGACCTGCGTCAGCAGCTCCCAGGCATAGCCGATCGCCTCGCGCTTGAAGTAGTCGCCGAAGGACCAGTTGCCCAGCATCTCGAACATCGTGTGGTGGTAGGTGTCGAAGCCGACGTCCTCGAGGTCGTTGTGCTTGCCACCGGCGCGGATGCATTTCTGTGTGTCGGCCACACGCTTCCACGGGGCGGTCTGGTCGCAGAGGAAGTAGGGCACAAACTGGTTCATGCCGGCGTTCGTGAACAGCAGGTTGGGGGCCGTCGGCATGAGCGAGGACGACGGCACGATGGCGTGCTGCTTCGAGACGAAGAAATCGAGGAACGACTGGCGGATTTCGGCGGAGGTCATGAATCGGAGGATTGAGAACAGAGAACGGATGACGGAGAGGCAAGTTGGAAGGATTAAACGGTCGCGGTGTAGTTCCGGGCACTGCCGGTGGCCGCCAGCTTGCGCGAGACAAGGGGAAGCTGGTGCTGGTCGTGAAGATTGATGAGGATCGACCAAGCGGCAGAGCGCCATTAGGCACCATTCTAGCCAGGCCGGGATACAAATTACGCACTTGGGACCGTGGCGCGTGTCCACCTAGATGCATAGGTCTTGCAGACGGCCCCGATTCCAGTCTGACTCGAATAACTTCGCCGCAAGTAAGGCCAGCACTTGCGTTTAGATCGTGAAAACACCCCCGAAATTGCTGTGCTTTTCAGCGGCCATGCAAGGCACTCTTCCCCGCATGGCCGGCAATTGCCTTGTCATGAAATGGGTGCAGAACGTGGCTCGGTGGCGCCAGATGGTGGATTTCGTAGACCGGGGAGGCTGCATATGAACCTTTCCACCCGGTTGACCTTGGCGATGGTGGCCTTGGTGCTGGTGACAGCAGCTGTGAGCGGTCTCGTCACCTATCGCAACATAACCGAGGCGGTGCTGCCGAGCGAACTGGCGCGGCTGCAGGCTCATGCCGGGCGGCAGGCGGCCTATCTCGAGGCTTTGATCGCGGGGGTGCGGAGTGACGTGCAGGTATTCGAGACCGGGGCGGCCGCTTTAGACGGCATCATCCGGGCGCGCAGCAACGGTGGGGTGGATCCCGAGGACGGCTCATCCGAGGAAGTATGGCGGATGCGGCTGGCCCGTCGCTTTGTGGCGGAATTGCAGGCGAAGACTGATTATGTCCAGATACGTCTGATCGGGGTCGCCGACGGCGGCCGGGAAATTGTCCGGGTGGACCGTTCGGGCCCCGCGGGGGCCGTGCGCATCGTGCCCGCCGATGAACTGCAACGGAAGGGGGACCGGGATTATTTCGTTGAAACCCTCCGGCTGCCCCCGGGAGGAATCTATCTTTCCCGGCTCAACCTGAACCAGGAGGGTGGAAAAATCGAGGTTCCCCACCGACCGGTGATCCGCGCGGCCACGCCGGTTTACACGGCGGCGGGCGACGCTTTCGGGATTCTGATCATCAATGCCGATCTGCGTCCGACCTTCGCCCTGATGAGCACGCCGGAATATTCTGGTGGGCAGGTGATGGTGGTGAACCGGGATGGCTCTTACCTGCATCATCCGCAGCCGGAAAAAACCTACGCATTCGACTTGGGCAGAGCCGACCGATTGCAGCAGGATTATCCCGGGCTGGCGGACAGTCTCGGGGCAACCGGCGGATTTGCCCGGATGACCGAGTCCCGGACAGGTGAGACTATCGGGGCGGCCCTGGCACCCGCGCGCGCGCACGAAGGTCCCTGGGTGGGCGTGGTCGAGGTGGTGCCCCGGGCGCAGTTGCTGGCCGCTGGCGCCTTGGTGCGCCGCTCCAGCCTGATCGCCGGTGGCGCGGTGACCCTGCTGGCCGTGGGCCTGGCGGTCTGGCTGGGCCGCTCCTTGACCAATCCGCTGGTCACCCTGACGCGGAGCGTGAAGTCATTTTCCAGCGGGGAAACCCGGCCGGTCAAAGTGCGGGCGGCCGGTGAGATCGGGGTGCTCGCTCGCGCCTTTGCCCACCTGCAGCAGGAAATGAGCACCAAGACCGAGGCGCTCCGGCTCACGCTCGACGCGGTCGACATCGGCCACTGGGATCTCGATCTGGTGACGCACGCCGCGAATCGTTCAGTGCGGCACGACCGGATTTTTGGCTATCCGGAACCGCAGCCGACCTGGAGTTATGAGACATTCCTGGCTCATGTGGAGCCGGAGGATCGCGACCGGGTGGACCGGCTTTTTCAGGCCGGGGTCGCGGCGAAAACGCAGTGGGACTTTGAGTGTCGCATCCGCCGGCCGGACGGTTCGCTGGGCTGGATCTGGGCGCATGGGAATGTCATCACCAATGCGACGGGAGAACCGGTGCGGATGCTCGGCTTGGTGAGCGACATCACCAAGCGGAAAGAAGCGG
>JBKJRX010000065.1:0-2803 GCA_046593155.1 Lacunisphaera sp. | reverse complement strand
CCCGCGTTGGGGGGAGTCCCACACCAGCGCCGCCACCAGCAGGGTGAAGGCGAAACCGGTGAAAAGCACCAGATAGGCGGCCACGGCGGCCAGCAGGGCCGAGGTGCGGGCGTGGCTGCCGGCTTCCTCAAGTTCCAGCACGGCCAGTTCGGCGCGATGTGACAGGGCCTCGGCGCCCAGGCGCACCGATTCACCAAGGGGGGGTATCCGCGGACCCGGGGCGGACGGAGCAAGCATGGACATCAAGGACATCGGAAAGGCAGCCAGTCACCCGGGCCGGAAGCCCGGGTGCAACGGTGACGAAACGCAGCTCAGCGGGATTGCTGGCAGCTGCGGGAAGCGATGATTCCGATGAGGGCGCCGACACCCGCGGCGATGCCGATCGCGTAATAAGGGTTCTCCCGCACCAACTGGTCGGCCTGCTTGGCCCGGCGGATGGTCTCTTCCCGGATGCGCTCCAGGGAGAATTCGCCGTTGTGGAGCGCGGTGCGCAGGCGTTCGCGCAGCTCGTTGAACTTGTCGCCGGCTTCGCCGACGGTCTCGCCGAGCGCCTGCTCGGCTTCCAGGAGGAGGTTGCGGAGCTCGGCATCGGCCGGGTCAGAGGCGGAGGATGATTTATGGTCTACCATGGAGGGGGTGGGTTGAGGTTGGTCTGAAGGGAAAGGCGGGCAGCCCGGCAAGCCGGTCAGCGACTGCGGCGGGAGAACGAGCCGAAGCCGCCGGCGATGATGCCGATGACACCCAGCACGATCAGCCAGAGGCTCTTGTCGGTGGGAGTGCCGGTGAGGGCTTCCTTGGTTTCGGAGGCGAAGGAGCCGTGGGCATTGATGCCAAAGATCAGGAGCACAATGCCGGCGATGAGCAGGGCGATGGACAGGGGTTTATTCATAGGGAGCGGCACCAGGTTAAATTACCGCCGCGGACGCTCACTCGTCGTCCGCCGCAGGTTATCCGGGTAGCGGGTTAAGCATAGCAAAGGCGGCGTTTCAACGAATGGGGAATGAACCCCATCTCAGCGGAGGTCGTCGCAGACGGGTAAATGGGGTGGAACCTGCGCCCCGCGCAGGATAGCCTTGCGCGGGTGCGCAGTTCTGCACCCGCTGGCGGCGTGCGAATCTTGGAATTGCGCCAGGCATGCCATGGGGTATATACCTATTTTTCATATCCCCTTGCCTATAGTCGACTTTTGTCAGTTAACCCCCCCTCCTGCTTCTCGCAGATGACTATGGCCGCACACTTCGTGCCGAGCACACCTTCATGGGATTCATCCCCCGTGAATGGGTGGTCGAACGAGACGACGGGCATGGCTGTTGACGATTTCATCACCCTGCCCGGCTTCGCTGGGCCTTAAAAAATGAGCACAGTGAAAATGATTGCGCCCAAACAGCCCCGCCCGGCCCGTTCCACCAGCTCCGGCTCTGCGGATGAGGAATTCAAGCACCTGCTGCTCGCGACACTCGTGGAGATTCGCGACGGCAATTTCCAGGCGCGCGTCACCCACCGCAGCTCGGGGGTGGATGCCCGCATCGCCGAAGCCCTGAACCAGATCGGCTCGCGCATGGAGCGCTTCAACACCGGCCTGCTGCGGTTGCGTCGCCAGGTGGGCGAGGAGGGCCGCATCACCGAGCGCATGGCGCTCGGTGACGCCGTCGGCAACTGGGCCGAGCGCGTCGAGGCCATCAATGCCATGGTGGACGAACTTTCCCAGCCGACGGTCGAGATGGGCCGCGTGATCGGCGCCGTCGCCAAGGGCGACCTGCAGCAGGCGATGCCCCTTGAACTCGGCGGCCGCCCGCTGAAGGGCGAATACCTGCGCACCGCCAAGCTGGTGAACGGCATGGTGGGCCAGCTCGAGGCGTTCTCCGTCGAGGTGATCCGCGTGGCCCGCGAGGTGGGCACCGAGGGCAAGCTCGGCGGCCAAGCCAAGGTGAAGGGTGTGTCCGGCGTGTGGAAGGAACTCACCGAGTCGGTGAACCAGATGGCCGGCAATCTCACCGCGCAGGTGCGCAACATTGCCGACGTGACCATCGCGGTGGCCAACGGCGATCTTTCCAAGAAGATCACCGTGGACGTGCGCGGCGAGATCCTGCAGCTCAAGGAAGCCATCAACGTCATGGTGGACCAGCTGCGCTCGTTCGCCTCCGAAGTGTCGCGCGTGGCGCGCGAGGTCGGCTCCGAGGGCAAGCTAGGCGGCCAGGCGGTCGTGCCGGGTGTCGCTGGCACGTGGAAGGATTTGACGGACTCCGTCAACGCTATGGCGGGCAATCTCACCGCACAGGTGCGCAACATCGCCGGCGTGACCACGGCCGTGGCGCGCGGCGACTTGTCCCGCAAGATCACGGTCGACGTGAAGGGCGAAATTCTCGAGCTCAAGGAAACGATCAACACCATGGTGGACCGGCTCAATGCATTCGCCTCCGAGGTGTGGCGCGTGGCGCGCGAGGTGGGTTCCGAGGGCAAGCTGGGCGGCCAGGCGCAGGTGCCCGGCGTCGCCGGCACCTGGAAGGATCTCACCGACAACGTGAATTCGATGGCGAACAACCTTACGACCCAGGTGCGCAACATTGCCGACGTGACGACGGCTGTCGCGAAGGGCGACTTGTCGCGCAAGATTACGGTCGACGTGCGTGGTGAGATTCTCGAGCTCAAGGACACCATCAACACGATGGTGGACCAGCTGAACGGATTCGCGGCCGAGGTATCGCGCGTCGCACGCGAGGTGGGCTCGGAAGGCAACCTGGGCGGCCAGGCGGTGGTGCCCGGCGTCGCCGGCACCTGGAAGGATCTCACCGACAACGTGAAT
>JBKJRX010000127.1:0-3044 GCA_046593155.1 Lacunisphaera sp. | reverse complement strand
CTTCTATCCCGGAGCCGTGATCAGCCATCGGTCAGCGATCGAGGGAAAAGTTTCCCCCCGCGGAAAACTTCATCTGAGCGTGCCAGGATCGGTCACACCCGTCAGAGAACTACCCGGCCTGGAAATTCGCCTCTGGCGTGGACCTGCAGCTCAACCGGATGACATCAAGACGGCCTTCGGCGAAGAAGAACAATTGTTCACGGCCAGCCAACCCCGGGCACTCCTGGAGAACATGCAGATCGCGCGGGCGCGTGGCGAAGACGAGCCCAAGACTCTTTCTGCAACCGAACTTGAGACCTGGCTCGACCGGCAGGTGCGCATTTTCGGCGCCGCCTGGCTGGAGCAAATGCGCGCGCAAACGGCCGAAGTGGCCGGCCGACTCGGCTGGCAGCGCGCCCAGCAGGAATTCGAAAGCCTGGTCGACGCGATGCAGGGCAAGCGCTCTTCCTGCCGGCTGGAAACCGAACTGTCGCGCGCGCGCGCCGTTGGTCGCCCCTTCGATCCCGAGCGCAACCTCCTGTTCCGAAACCTCCAAGCGCGGCTGGCCGCCGAAAAATTCCAAGAACTGCCCGCGCCCCCCCCGGCCGAATTCGACAACCGCGCCTTCTGGGAAGCCTACTTCTCAAATTTCATCGAAGGAACGAAATTCACCGTCGAGGAAGCGCAGGCCATCGTTTATAATGGATCCGCCGCGAAGGACCTCAACCAGAAGCGTCCTGAGGACGCCCACGACGTCCGGGAGACCTTCCGCCTTATCGCCGATCCGAAGATCAGTGCAGAAGTTCCGGCAGATCCTCGCGCCATGCTCGACCTCATCAAGCGGCGCCACGCGCGGATGATGGCAAGCCGTCCCTCTGTAGAACCCGGCGTTTTCAAAAAGAAGAAGAACATCTTCGGCACCCGTGTTTTCGTCGCACCCGAACTTGTGGACGAGACGCTGATCCGCGCATGGCCGGCCGGCCGCGAGCTGCCTTCACCCACCGGACGTGCGCTCTACGTCCTGTTCCTCCTGGCGGAAGTGCACCCTTTCAACGACGGCAACGGCCGCATTTCCCGCCTCGGCATGAACGCGGAACTGGAAGCCGTCCGCCATGCCCGCCTCATCATACCGACCTCGTTCCGCACGGACTACCTTACAGTCCTCGAGGCACTCACCGTGAGTCAGGACCCTGAGCCCTACATTCGCTTCGGCCACAAGCTTGTCGAAATGAACAGCCTGATGCCCTTCGGCTCCTTCGAAACATCGCACGACTATTTCCAAAAGACCAAGGCGCTGGATGAAAATGCCGGCCCATTCAGCCTTGCAGCCGTCGCTACCTGACGCAACGGCCCAGCTGGACGCCCAAGATCATTGAAGTCTGCGTCTGCCGATATAAATGGAGCCCCGGTTGCCTGCCTGATTACCTCCCATTGGAGGCGGGACCATCAGTCCCGCGAAAGCCGTGCTCGTCGCCGAAAACTTACGCTTTTGCCGCAATTACCGCGACGCGCGAAAAGCGTGAGTTCACAAGGCTGAGCTTGAGCATGAAACACTTGGCCTGCATTTAGGTGCTAATGCCGCTCCCTAAACTTACGCTTTCCCACGAAGCTGAATAACACTGTTAGCCAAAGAAATGGAATTTCACTTTCCGAAGCCGCCTCGGCCGCGCACCGTCGAAAAATACCTTCGAATCCCAAAAGGTTCGTTCGACCACATTCCGCACTACGCACGCGAGCAAGCGCTTCTTGCCATTAAGAATGTGCGAGCGATGGAGCGAAAGCGTGTATTTCGTGCCGGCCTCTACTACATTGTTCTGTCGGACCTCTCTCGTTCCACAGAAACGTCTGCTAGTCTCGGGCAGAATTTGAATAGGCGTCGCGTCGAGACATTTATTCTTACCTGCATTGAGGCGCTTGGCTACTTCGACCCTCGCAATTATTTCCACCCTGTGCGCGAGGTTGGAGATGCCGTTCTCATTCTATTTTCCTCATTCGAAGATGTGCATGAATGGTGGACGATCACGAATAACCTTATTGGCGGGAGGAATTGGATGTGGAGCAAGCAGATGACGAACGCTCAATTTGCTGAGTTCAGGATTGAAGCCAAGACGGTGGTTCACGCAGGTGAGGTTGCATATTCCGACAGCAGTATTCCAGTGGCCCAAGCGGTGAATGAGGTATTCAAGGTCGAGAAGATGTTTCGCGCCCAGGAGCTTGGTGTCACCGAGGCGGCGCGCACCAGCATCGGTCCAGTTCTACAGGATCTTGGTCTGCGGCCGTTGCTCCGCGGATCCACCCGTTTGCCAGGATCGAAGCGTGATTCGAAGGTCTATGTCATCGACAAGAACAAACCGGGCTAACAAGTCGCCAGAGCCAACGACACGACCTGTCACAATTCGTGCAGAGCCACGAATCGCGCCAGCTCGCGTCGTGGCTCATCTTTGACGTTAGGTGATGAAGAAAATTTCGGCCGCATTTGCTACTCTGCAATACCTCTTCGGACGGCGCGCCCGTGCGTGTTCGGATGGCATAGAAATCACCTCATTCCCCGGAAAGAAGAAAATGGTGCCGTATGCACACGTCGAGTGGTGTCAGGTTCGGGCGGTGCGGGAGACTATAGCCATTCGCTCCGAAAAGAGTGAGGCGCGGTATCAACGAATCGTGCTTTTTGCAGATGAGCCGCATGCGATGAAGATGAGCACCGAGAGTGCCGATGCCTTTTTGCGACACTTAAAGCGATATGCTCCTTCGATACGTGTCGAACCGCTGCCTGGGAAGGCACGATCAATTTCAGTCTTTCAAAAATGAGGCCGGCAAACGGGTCAGACCGCAGATGTTGATGTAGCAGTCTCAAATGGTTGTCCGGGTCGGGATAGAACCAGCGACCAAGTGATTAACAGTCACCTGCCCGCCCCATCCCATTTCCGGGACGCCCATATCCCGGCTTCGCTCTGAATCGCAAAACAGGCGATTATCGATAATTACGCTTACAGCTTATAGCTAATAGCTTACAGCTCAGCTCCGCGGTTGGCATGGACGTTGCAATTGGGGGCACAACTTACCAC
>JBKJRX010000001.1:0-15324 GCA_046593155.1 Lacunisphaera sp. | reverse complement strand
CAAGGCCTTCGGCGGGGTCGTGGCTGCACCTTCGACCCCATTCTCGGTGGCTTTAAAGCCGCGGGTGTGGGCGCCATCAACTGGGGCTTCGTTAACGGGAAGTCACAAACGATCTTTCCCTGGGATTCGTGGGCCAAAAATTACGCGGCTGAGCCGGAGCTGTGGTTTCACGACATCTTCCGTGAAGACGGCAGCCCATATCGGGCCGCCGAGACCGAGTATATCAAATCCCTCGCGCGCGGCCGGTAGTCCCTCACAGGGCCGGCCATCTCGCTTTGCTGCTCGGCAACGTTGATGAAGCCGGGCAGCAAGCGATGGGCACGGATGTGGGGCAACAGGATGTTCGCCTCCGTTCGGGCCCTGCGGGGACCCCTGGCTAAAGGCCACGGCAGCAGCCTTCGCATCGGTCAAGCGCCTGAGAGGCTACCTGCAAATAGGGCAATACCCCATTCCGGGCGCGGCGGGAACCGCTATTTTATGACGTGAGCTTTTCGAATCCCATGCAGTCCCCGGCCAGGGGAATTTTCCCTGGCGGAGCGGGTCTCGGCCATCAATGCACTGCAAAGACGGCGGCTGGCCCGGGAGGACGTGGCTGAAGAGATCGCCGATAGGGAAGGTGGGAGGAGTAACCGGATGTCGTGCGATCGCTACGACCAGTCCGATCTTGGTCAGCCTTTGACCGAGTAAGCCGACCAGACTCGGGAATCTCGAGGTTTGCGTGAGGCCGGCCACGGCCTCCATCATGGCGGCGTCCATGAAAGCTAAGCCGGTCATCAAGCGGATCATCTTTGAAGGGCTCGACGCGATCGAGTTGCGCACGCGTGAGCTGCGGATTGTTGCGATCACGGCCAAAGGGCCACGGATCGCCTTCTGGGGCCGGCCGGGGGGGGACAACCTTCTGCTGTGGAAACCTGGCAAATACTTCCGCGGCGACTGGGAGTTGATGGGCGGACACCGGCTTTGGGCCGCCCGGCCCGGAGCCGACGAGGCCGAGGAAACCTACGCTACCGACAACCAACCTTGCACGGTGAAGGTGTCGGCCAACGGCTTCACTGTCACGGGGGCGCTGGACCCGGCGCAGAAGACCCGGCGCGGCATCACAGTGACCGCGACGGCGGATGGCCGCGTCATGCTCGATCATTTCCTGCGCAACGAAAGCGACATGCTCTGGAGTGGCGGCCTGTGGGCGCTGACCTGCACGGTGCCGTCCAAGAAATCCACCTACACGCTGCCACTGGGCGACGGGTCCTCGTGGGATTACACGACGATCGTCAGCTTCCGCACCTGGGGTGGCGGACACGGCGGGGTGGGTTTCGACGACCCTCAGTTCGGCTGCACGAAGGACGCGCTGGTGTTGAAACCCTCCGGCCGCGAAAACAAGCGGATGATCAAAGCCGACGCCGGCATCATCGGCTGGCATGACCCGGCGCAGAAACTCCTTTTCGCCAAGCACGCGGCCTACGACCCGGCCGGCAACTACCCGTTGGGCACCAACCTCGCGCTCTACATCGGCCCGAAAAACTTCATGGTTGAGATGGAGACGATGGGCACCTTCGCGACGCTCAAGCCCGGCCAGACCCTGAAACACCGCGAGACGTGGTTGCTCGCCACCGCGAAATCCGCTCCGACGGCCAAGGCGCTTCGCGGGTTTTTCTAATGTTAGGGCTGCCGCTGGTCGGCAGGCCGCGGTCCGGCGGCAAGCGCGACCCTACAAAAGAAACCCGACTCCCTCCGACCGACCCCGGCGGGCCGGCAGGCGACCGAGCAGCTACTGTCAAGAGTCAAGACCTGGGTGTTTTGTTTTGCTCGTGAGTCGCGAACTCAAGATCAACGTGGCCACATTGGGCGTTGTGCTGCATCGCGCGCGGTTTTCTCTGTGGAAGGCTCGAAGTATTTTGCGTGGAGTGCAGTTGCGAAAAGGCATGGAGTGCTTCTGCGTTGAACAAAATGCAAGGCGTGAAGCGGCCCCCAAAATGGGTCGGGGCACTTGGAAAGTTGCGCACACAGTCGGCTGCCCCGGTGCCGTTCTTGCATTCTTGTCCATCAGTGCCCGACAGTCAGCGAACGATGCGCGTGGCGCGCCGTGCGCAATGGTTCACAAAAACACAAGCGACCGTGCGTGCTCGGTGATCAGAGTTACTGCCGGGTGAGCGGAGCGACGCTCACTTGTGACTAGAAAAAAACGGTCGGAACACTTCGTGGTCTGACCGACGCGTTCGAGCCCGAATCGGGCGATACCCTCGTCCATCGCCACGGTCGGCACAGGGACGAACCCTTTTCCGTCGGCTGCGGCGATTTTCATCAAAGCGCCATCCTCGAACTCGGCAATGACGCGCGGTTGGATGCCAACGGCGTGGAACCACTCGTCTAAGGCGCGCCGCAGCGTCGTATTAGAAGTCGGGAGCAAGGCGGGAGCCCCGTGCAATGATTTTGGGAATCCTTTGCGCAACACACGCGCGAGCTTGGGCGTTGCGCAGATCGCCACGCTGCTTTCGCCCAACAGGTGGCTGAAGACCTTGATCTTGAAGCTGGCGGTCGCAGGTTCGTCCGTCAGCACCGCGTCCAGGCGGTGGATGGCCAACTCCGCCAGCAAGTCTTCGCTCTTGCCTTCCCGGCACACCAGCTGAACGGAGGGATTCAGCCCGACAACCGGCTTGAGTATTTCGTAGCTCAAAAACTTCGGAAATGAGTCCTCCACCCCCACGGTCAAACGAATCGCGCGCTGGCGGGAAGGGTCTTGCTGCTTGACCGTATTCAGAAACTCGGCACCTAGCGAAAAGATGCTCTCGGCGTAGTCGAAGGCCAATTGGCCCGTTTGAGTCAGGACGCGCGAGCGCCCCTGGCGGGAGAACAGCTTCACCCCCAGCGCCTCCTCCAATCGGCGGATCTGGGTGCTGATCGACGGTTGCGAGACATGGAGCTTTTCCGCGGCCGGCCGTAGGCCCCCTTCCTTGGCCACGGTCCAGAAATAGAGGAGATGGTGGTAGTTCAGCCAGTCCATGCGCGGGAGCATGGTTTCAAAAATACTAAGTATCCAGCTCAATACTGGTAATAGTGCTAATGCTCAATCCGAGATAATATTGCTCATGAACACGATAATCCGCCTCGAACATTTCACCGGCAAACACCGGCAAACACACCCGACGCGGAAGTTTTCCAACGCGCTCTTGCTCGAAAAGCTCACCTTGGGTGTCGGCAGCGATTCGCGATCGTCGACGGTGAGCACGGTCGCTGAAACACGCCCGCACAGCGAAGGCGCCTACGAACGCTTGGTGCGTCGCTATCCCTGGTATCGCCCCTGTTTGGTGGGCTGAACGAAAGAACGCGAAAATTACCGATCAACTCGACCGAAAAAGAGAAACTCCCGATGCCAATGACTTTTGAGACCAGCACACCAACGTGGGAACGCCCAGACGCACCGCCTCGAAACGGGGCGGTGCGTGCCGGGTCCGTGCCCTCTCGGGAGCGAAACTGCACGGATGAGGCGCTGGAATCGTCCCGCGCGTTTGCGCACTCCTTCGTGGGTGATCCCTGCGCTTCGCCTAACAACTCCGGGGGCTGAACCAATGAAATCAAATCAATTCAATGATCCGCCGCTTGACCAACAGATGGACGAGCAATTCGAGCGCGCCAGCAAGAGATTCACGCAAGTCCTGCCCAAACTTCTGCCCATCGCGGTGGGCATCATCGCGGTGCTCTGGCTGGGCTCCGGGGTTTACTCCGTCGATCCAGGGCACGTCGGCGTGGTGCGCACCTTCGGGAAGGAAACCGCCCGCACGGAGCCGGGGCTGAATTTCCGTTTCCCCTGGCCGTTCCAAGGGGCCGACGTGATCAGCGTCGAACAAATCCGCCGCATTGAAGTGGGCTTTCGCGGCGCGCAACGCGTGCCGGAGGAAGCATTGATGCTCACCGGCGATGAAAACATCGTTGAGGCGCAAATCGTGGTGCAATACCGTGTGGCGGATCCTTCCAAATACCTCTTCCGCTTGCGCGAGCCTGAGGTCGCGCTGGGCGCGGCCACTGAGGTGGCCCTGCGCAGCACCGTCGGCAGCATGACCATTGACCAGGTCATGATTGAAGAGCGCGCCAAGGTGCAGGACGACGCCCGCGCTTTTATTCAGCGGCTGATGGACTCCTACGAGTCGGGCATGGTCATCACGGAGGTCAAATTACAGGCCGCCGATCCGCCGGACGCCGTGCGCGACGCCTTCCACGACGTGGTGCGCGCCCGTGAAGACAAGGAAAAGCTCATCAACCAGGCCAAAGGCTATCAGGCGGACATTCTGCCCAAGGCTCGCGGCGAAGCGCAAAAGATCCTGCGTGAGGCCGAGGGCTACCGGGAAAAGCGCGTCCTGCTCGCCCAAGGCGAAGCGTCCCGCTTCCTCAGCGTGCTGGCCGAATACGAGAAATCCCGGGAAGTGACCCGCGACCGTCTCCACCTAGAAACGATGGAGAAGATTCTGCCCGACATCGACAAGGTGATTTTCGACAGCGAACTCGGCCAGCGGCTCCTGCCGTTGATGCCGCTGGGCACATCACCCCTGCTGCCCGCCACGCTCCGCCCGCCCACTGAACCTGCCAAAGGGAAATAACCATGCGCTCCCAATATTTTCTAATCGGTGGTTTGCTCACCCTCATCATTGGGTCCGTCGTGTTGAAGCAGGTCTTCATCATCGTGGATGAGCGTGAACAGGTCATTGTCACGGAGTTCGGCGAATATATCCGCACGATTCAAAAACCCGGCCTGGCCTTGAAAACGCCGTTTCTCCACAATGCCATCCGCTTCGACCGTCGCATTCTGGTCAGCGACGCCCCGCACGCCGAATACTTGAGCCAGGACAAGAAACGCCTCGTGGCCGACCCCGTCACCCGCTGGCGTATCACCGATCCGCTGGTTTTTTTCAAGACCGTGCGTGATGAATCCGGTGCCCGTGCCCGGCTGGATGACCTGGTGTTTTCCGAATTGCGCAGCGAAGTGGCCAGACACACTTTCGCCACCGTCATCGGCGCCAAACGCGAGGCCATCATGGACGCTGTCGCCAAAAGCGTGCGCGCGAAAGCTGGCGAATTTGGCATCGAGGTGGTGGATGTGCGCATCAAGCGTGCCGACCTGCCCAAGGAAGTTCAGCAGAGCGTCTTTGCCCGTATGCAGGCCGAGCGCGAACGCGAGGCCAAACGTTACCGCAGCGAGGGCGAGGAGGAAGCCAACAAATTGCGCAGCCAGACGGACAAGGAACGCACCATTGTCCTGGCCGACGCGGAACAAAACGCCCAGAAACTGCGCGGCGAAGGCGACGCCACCGCCTCGCGCATCTACGCGGAGGCTTACGGCAAGGACCCCGAGTTCTACCGCTTCGTGCGCAGTCTCCAGAGCTACGAACTGTTCCTCGGCAAACGCAGCACGCTGCTGCTTTCCGCAGACTCGCCCCTGTTCCGGTATCTGGCGGGGCCGCGTCCCGAGGGCGGCGAACGCCCGGCCGTCGCGACACCGATCCCCGAAGTCGCAGCGCCTGGATCGCTTAAATGATACGAAAACGAACGCTTCCTCCCATGAACACCAAGACGGCAGGCTACCTGATGCTTTACGGCGCTTTCCTCATTGGGATGGGGCTGGCCGGCTACCTATCGAACCCGGAAAAGGCGAAGACGGCGTTGATGTTCGGCGGCACCTTTGGGGCACTCTCGATTTTGTGGGGCGTGCTGGGCGCGCGGGGTGTGCGCTGGTGCCTGTCGGCGGCGCTAGTTACCACGGGCCTGCTCGCCGCCGTGTTTGCGTGGCGGGCGAGCGTGGGCTGGTTGGCCGTGATGGATGGCAAGCCGGAAAAACTTTTCGCGGCCGTTTTGATTACTTCAATGCTGGCCGCTTCGGCGCTGATGCTGCCGGCACTATTCTGGTCTGCAAAGCCGTGCCCGGATGCAACCCCTCAAGTCTAGGACAAACTATAAGCACAAAACCGCACGAAAAAGCAAAATGAACAGGCCCACCCAATCGAAGGCTCAGTCGGTCCATTTCGAGTTCACGGCTGCGGAAGCCGAGGCTGTTTCTATTGCCGGAACCTTCAACGACTGGCATCCGGGCGTCTCGCCCATGATTCCTTTGGGGAATGGGCGTTGGCTGAAAAAGCTGACGCTGCTGCCGGGAAACTACGAATATTGCCTGGTGGTGGATGGCGCATGGAGGCCCGATCCGCAGGCTAACGACACTATCACCAATCCGTTTGGCGGATTGAACTCGGTGCTGAAAGTCGCCGCCCCAGCGTCCCCGAAGCCTTCCTCCAACCTGAAAAGCCAGATTGAGCGGCGAAAGGCCAAGCTGCCCGGACGTCCCAAGGGCACGCAACTCGTGCATGGTCCGGAAAATCGCCGGTCCTACTCCACGGTTCAAGGATGATCCCGACCAATCAACCGCGTCTCGGATGCGAAGCATGCAACACCACAGACCCAATGGACAAAGCGACGCAGCGATGTCGCTCTATGCCCATCAGTTTGATGGGTTGGTCATCATCTATCTTGACGCGGATGGGCTGAAGCGGGGGTTTCAATTCTGGCTGGGTTGGCCAGGTGGGATCGACAAACTGCGCAATTGTGTGCCGGTATACTTCGCGCCGGACATTGCCCCGTTCGGCTTGCATGAACGTCTGCGTGCGGCGCGTGGCGATACCCTCGTGCTGCTCTGTCTCGCGCGCGATGGAGCCTTCTCGCGTCGGAATATCGGGTCGCTTGCCGGCGTGTTGGAGCGCGGCAGCGCGGGGCGGCGCGGACTGGTGGTGTTGTTTGCCACCAGTCGGACGTGCGCGAATTGGCGGCGGCGGTGGCCACTGCCGGGGAGCTTCGAGTTTTCGCTGGGCAACTACACCGTAAGCCCGGTCCCGCGCTCGGGTGATAACGATGAAGATTCAGGCCCGAGCAGATACGACCTGCGGGTCGTCTCCCCCGGCTTGCACGCTGGGGTGCGTTTGTGGGGGTGCCGCGCCCGCGCGCCGTCGACGGACCGCGGGAGGGCGAGCGCATGAAAACCGCTGTCTTATGCAACGATCAGAAGCTTCTCGCGCAAGGACCGACCGGGGTGGCCCGCGCGCATCGCCGACAAATCCCTTCAAACGCTTTACTCTCAATCCCACGGCAAACGGATGCCCCGAAAGACATGAATACGCTGTTACCCAATCCAACGAAAAACGGAGGCCGCCCGGCCATCGCGCTGGCGGAACTCAAGCAACACATCCGCACCCTGATCACGCTGGAGGCGACCGATGACCTGGTGATCAGCTGTTACTTAAACCTCGAAGGCGGGAAATGGGAGGAGGGTGTCGCCGACGCGCGAAACGCGTTTCGCGAACGACGGGCCTTGCTTAGAAAAAGCCTCGTCGGAGAACGAAAGAATTCGTTTGAGGAAGCACTGCATGAGATTGAATTGTAGCTGGAGAAGCAGCTACAGCCGAGATCCCACGGGGTTGCGATTTTTGCCCGGGGCGGAGAGCGGCCATTGTTCCTGCCACTGCAGTTTCAAGTGCCGCTGCCCAACTGGGTCACCGTAGACGCGATTCCGAATCGTATACCACTTGGTGGAACTCAAGGACACCTATCACCGCTTCGTGCTCCTGTTGATGACCGAAAAAAGTGCGCGGATATTGGATATCAACCTGGGCGCGGTGACGGAGAAAGTCTGGGCCGAGCGGCCGGAGCTGCGTGACCGCGCGGGCAGCGGCTGGGCCAAGATGCATTACCAGCACCACCGGGAGCAACAAACCGAAGAGTTCATCGCCGATGAAATTCAAGTCCTGGATCGCCTGATGTCGGCAGGCGGCCACACTCATCTGATTCTCGCGGGAAACCCCGACATGACGGCGCGGATGCGAGAGGCGCTGCCCAGGCACCTTGCCGAGAAGCTGGTCGATACGGTCCATGCCTCGGCGCGCGACACCTTGCTCGACATTGTGGCGGCGACCAACTCCGTGTTCGCCGAACACGAAGAGGCGGAATCGCTTGACCGGGTTCATCAATTGCAGAGAGAGATCCGCACTCACGGTCTCGCAGTGGCAGGAACTGCGGCAAGCCTGCGAGCCTTGAATGGGAGGCAAGCGGATGTCCTCATCATGGCCAAAGGCTACAGACCCGACCCGGGTTGGGCGTGTGTCCATTGTGGGCAGATCCGCGCCGCGCAACACAAACCGAAATTGTGCCTAGCCTGCCTCGGCTTCGAACTGAGCGAAGTGGATCTTCAGGAGGAGATGGCGCAACTGGCCGAGCAGAACGGGGTAGAAGTGGAGATCGTAGGCCACAGCGATCTCTTGATGGAACTGGGCGGCGTCGGGTGCCTGCTCCGTTACCTGTCGTCAGAGCCCATTGGCCACTAAGCAGAAAATCCGAAGGGAACCCGCAGGCAACGCTTCAAAATACTCTACCCCGCGCCGGTGGCCCCGCGGATTCCGATCCCGCGCTGAATCGGGCCAGCGAAGCGCTTGGGGTTTGTGCCGACGAATCAAAACCTCCCGTGACGCCATGAACCAGCTCCGGAGCATTGTCGTCGGCGTGGATTTCTCACGGTGTTCACCCAAAGCACTGGCGCATGATGGGCGGGCACAGTGCGCTTTCTCAAGACAAGCGTCCTGGAGTCAGGCCGCTCCACCTTGGGGATCAGCGATCCCGCCCTGCGATTCTCGTCCGCACCGACTGACCGTCCACCCAGCTGGCGCCGATCAGCGTGGCGCGGGGAAAGGCCGGGATGCCGGATTCGTTGCGGTGGATCTGGCCCACGACCATGTCCACCGCTGCCTCGCCCACCGCGTCGTTGTGCTGGTTCATCCCGGTCACCTCGGCGTGGCTCTCGCGCCACTCGAGCTGGATGACGCCGACGTCCTGCGGCACGCGCAGCCCGCGGGCCTTCAGCCAGGGGAAGACAATGTTGTAGAGGGAAAGCAGGACATCCGGTTGGTGGCGTTCAAACCACTGGTGAAATGGTTTGCCATCCGAACGGGCCTGTTGGGGCTGCATGAACGGCGGCACGCGTCGCGCCGCAGGCAGGCCCCGTTGAGCGGTCAGCATGGCGCCGGAGAAGCGTCCTTCGACCAGCCGGTCGATGCGCTCCTCGACGACGAGGGCGGGCCGCTGGTAACCGAGCGCGAGCGCCCGTTCGAATGCCTGGATCACAAGGTCGTGGTGGTCCACGCAGCTGAAGGACAGCGCCGGCTCGCGCGTGCGCACGCCGGTGACGACGCAGGGGAATTCGTTCCAGACGGCGTGCAGATGCGCGGGCAGCTGGTTTTGATCCATCAAGCCGACGATGATGATGCCCTTGATGCCGCGAGTGCGGAGAATGCGGATGAGACTCTCGGCCTTGAGCTTCGGGTCATGCAGCCAGAAGTGGTCGAAGGTGTAGCCCAGCTGCAGACCGCGCCGCTCACAGCCCGACACATAGGCGGGGATGGTGGCGTGTGTCCGGAAGGCCTTGGGGTCGCGGTGCGCGTTGATCAGAGCGAGCTTGGCCTGGAATCGCGCCGTGCGGCCGGCGCGCAGCTGGGCGATGAGGTGCGAGACGACGGCGTTGGGCTGGTAGCCGAGCTTGTCGGCCGTCTTTTTGATGAGCTCTCGGGTGGCGGCCGAGATCGACGGGTCCCCGCGCAACGCCAGCGACACGGTGTTCTTCGAGAAGCCGACCTGGTCGGCGATCACCTGCATGGTTACGGGGCGCATGGATGGAGGCATTGCAGCCGGATTCGTGTTACCGTCAAGTAAGTCATCAGGTGGGTAGGGCGCGGACTCCGTTGCGCGCCGCGGCGGTGAAGGGACTCACCGCCCTACCTCAAGCAGCGGCCACACCGGCCATCAGGCGCATCAACGTCGCCTCGCTGAAATCGGCGCGGGCGACTTCGCCGGCGATGTGGCCGTTGCGCATCACGATGATGCGGCGGCATAGGCCGATGAGTTCAGGCAGCTCGGAGGAGACGACCAGCAGGGCCTTACCCTCACAGGCGAGCTCGTCGAGCAGCTGGTAGATCTCGGCCTTGGCGCCGACATCCACGCCGCGCGTGGGTTCGTCGATCAACAACACGTCACAGGAGCGCGCGAGCCACTTGGCGAGGGCGATCTTCTGCTGGTTGCCGCCGCTGAGGCCGGCGGTGATCGTTTCGAGGGACGGGGCCTTCACGCGCAGGCGGTTCGTGTAGCGCTGGGCCAGTTCTCGCTCGGTGGCGCGCTTCACCCAACCGAGGGTGGTGAGCGAGGGCAGGGCGGCGAGGCAGGTGTTCTCGCGGCAGTTCAATCCGAGCACGAGGCCCTGGCGCTTGCGGTCCTCGGGCACCAAGCCTACACCGGCGGCGAGCGCCGCGTCGCGCGAACCGAGGGGCAGGCTCGCGCCCTTGACGGTGATCCGGCCGGTGGCGGCGGGATCGAGGCCGAAGATCGCCTCCACTACCTCGCTGCGGCCGGCGCCGACGATGCCGGCGACGCCGACGATCTCGCCGGCGCGGACGGAGAGGTCGATGCCGGAGAATTTGCGGGGTGAGGCCAGTCCTTCGGTGCGCAGACGCTCATCGCCGAGCGGCTTGGCGAGATGGTTGGGCGTGGCGATCAGCAGCTCGCGACCGATCATCTGGGTCACGACACGATGGGGCGTGGTGTCGGCGATCCGTTCTGTAGCGACGTGTTTGCCGTCGCGCAGGACGGTGATGTTGTCACACAGCGCGAACAGTTCCTCAAGCCGGTGGGAGACGTAGATGAGCGTGATACCGCGGGTCTTGAGTTCGCGGACGAGCCGGAAGAGTTCCGCGGTCTCGGCGGCGGAGAGCGAACTGGAAGGTTCGTCCATGACGATGATCTTGGCACCGGTGCCGACCGCCGCGGCGATCTGCACGAGCTGTTCGCGGCCGGTGGAAAGCGTGCCGATGATGACATCGGGATCAATGTCGGCGCCAATGGTCGCGAGCATGGCCTTCGCCCGGGCGCGAAGTTCGGCGCGGTTGACGAAGCCGGCGCGGCGCGGCAGGTCGCCGAGGCAGAGATTTTCAGCGACGCTCATGTTGGGACAGAACGCCAGTTCCTGGTGGACCATCGCGATGCCCAGTTCGCGGGCGGACAGCGGCGAATGGGGGGCGATGACCCGGCCGTCCAGGCGGATCTCGCCGCTGTCGGCGGTCTGCACGCCGGCGAGGATTTTGCCGAGCGTGCTTTTGCCGGCACCGTTCTCGCCGATGAGGGCATGGCAGGTGCCGCGCTCCACGCTGAAGCCGACCCGGTCGAGGGCGAGCACGCCCGGGAAACGCTTGGTGATGCTGGTAAATTCGAGAAAGGCCAAGTGGGGCGGAGTTGAGAGCTGAGAGATGAGGTGGTGGTCAGCCTGATCGGGATGTAGGAGCTTGTTTACAAGCGATGTGGGATTCACGTCGTCGGACAGTGTCCTGAATCGCTTGTAAACAAGCTCCTGCAAATGTGTTCATCGGGTGTTGAGTTGGGCGCGGAGCCAGCCGGGGCGGTTGGTGGTGATGCCATTGATGCCGGCGGCGGCGAGCGCGCGGGCGACTCCCGGGTCGTCGACCGTCCAGGTGTAGAGTTTCAGGCCGGCGGCATGGACGGTCTTCACGAAGGTCGAATCGATCGGGAAGCGCTGGCTGAGATCGAGACCGTCGAGGCCGGCTTCCTTGGTGGACTTGATGAGATCCTCGATATCCGGGCCGCGACCCGTGACCGGGTGATCGACGATCCAGCAAACCTCGTGCGCGGGCAATTGTCGCTTGGCCGCGCGGGCGGTCTCCAGGTCAAAGGTGATGAGCGGAAGCTGCGCCGGGGTCAGGCGGGATGCGCGGACGACGCGGGCGAGTTCGGGCAGGATCTCTCCGCCCGCCTTCATTTCGATGAACAATCGCCGACCGGAAGGCACGATCGCCAGCACTTCGGCGAGCAGCGGAATTTTCTCCGAGAAGGTGGAACCTTTCCATTTGCCCCACTGCCCGGCGTCGGTGTCCCGCAAGGTGGCGGCGGTTTGGGCCGACACCGCCAGTTTCCGGCTGGCGATACGCGCGGTATCGGCATCGTGGATCACCAAGATCCGGCCGTCCTTGCTCAAGTGGATGTCGAGTTCGCCCGCGTCGGCGCCCTGCTCGTAACCAAGCCGGAGCGCCGCGAGGGTGTTCTCGGGCGCGTCATGCGAGGCGCCGCGGTGGGCGATGATCTCGACACCCCGCAAGGCACCGGTGCTGAGCAAGGCAGTCATGAGTGGGGCGGCGAATTTCAGGCGATGCATTGAAATGTAGGGTCGCCGCCCCTCGGCAAGCTCGGAGCCTTGAGCATGTCGAAACGGCTTGTCGGCGGACCGTTCCGCGTGCGCACCACGGCACGGCGGCAAGCGCCGGCCCTACATTGACCAACATACCCCGCCGCTTCGCGCCACCCCTCTTCATAGAGGGGACCCAGAAGCAGACTGGCGGGGTAGAGAAGGAACATCGGAGAATTACCCTCCGCTCAACGCGGCAGCCACTTGGCCCAGTTCTTGCCGAATTCGTCCACGTTGGCCTTGGTGACGGGGATCAGCGCGCTGACTTCCTTCACGGCGGGCGGATTTTTCTTGAAGACGATCTTCTCGATGAGGAGTTCGACCGTGCGGTGGCCCCATTCGTAACACTGCTGGGCGAGGAGCACGGGCACGTGACCGCTGCGGATGTAGGCGAGCTGGGCGGGCAGGGCATCGACGGCGACACAAGCCACGGTGCCGGGCTGCCACTTGAGGGCGTTCTCGGTGAAGAGCGGCCAGCCACCGATCATGGCCCAGCCGGTGATGTCGGGATTTGCCTGCATGACCTGCTCGACCTTGGCGGCGGCGTCCTGCGGGGTCTCCTTGTGGTAATAGACGTCGCGGATCGTGATGCCCGGATATTTTTTGGCCTCGTCGCGGACGCCCTGCACGCGCTTCTGGAGGTTGGGGGCGTTGGGGTTGCCGGCGAGGATGGCGACGACACCCTTGCCGTTCATGACCTTGGCCAGCTCGACCATGGTCTGCGCGCCGCAGGAATGATCGTCCACGCCGTAGGTCACGAAGCGTTTGGAGGCGGGGGCGTCGGAGTCGAAGGTTGCGACCGGCACGCCGTTGTCGACGGCGCGATTGATGGCGTCGGTGAGCTTGTTGGCGTCGGAGCAGCTGACGGCGAGACCTTCGGCGCCGGCGAGCACGAGCTGCTCGATGGCCTCGGCCTGTTTCTGGGCGTCCTCCTCGTTGGGCGTGCGCCAGTCGATGCGGATGTCGAGGCCATGCTTGGCGCTCAGTTCCTTGGCGGCGTCCTGGGCGCCGACGCGGGCGGCCTGGAAGACGGGATTGCCTTGGGACTTGGCGACGAGGCCGATGGTGATGACACGCGGCGCGGCGGAGGCCAGCGCGGCGCCGATGCTGAGAACGGCGGCGAGGGACAGGAGTAGTTTTTTCATGAGGATTGAGGAAAGGAGCGTTGGGGAACCACTAATGGACACGAAGGAGCACTAATTGAGACCAAGACATTTATTGCCACAAAGGGGCACAAAATGGTCTGACTTGCCGGGGAAAATGTTCCGCGCGCCTATGGGCGCCTTGCGAGTCTCATTCGCCCTCGGGTTTTTGTGATCTTTTGTGGCCATAAAAATCAGCCGGCTTTGGCGGTGAGGCGGCGCTTGGCGAGCCAGGTGTTGAAATTATCGAGCACCACGGCGGCGATGACGACGGCGCCAATGATTATCTGGCTGTAGTTCTGGTCGATGCCGAGGATGACGATGCCGCTGGAAATCATCTGGATGATGAGCGCGCCGAGCACAACGCCGAGGGCCGAGCCGCGGCCGCCGCTGAGGCTGGCCCCGCCGACGACGGCGGCGGCAATGACGTTCAGCTCGTAACCCTGGCCATCGCCCGAGGTGGCCGCACCATAATAACCGAGCGAGAGCAGCGCGGCGATGCCGGCGGTGACGCCGGAGAGAAGATAAACACCGAGCTTCACGCGTTCGACGCGGATGCCGCTGAAGCGGGCGGCCAGTTCGTTGCCGCCGATCGCGTAAACTCGCCGACCTGCGGCGAGCCGCGACAGGAAGATCCAGCCCGCAACGGTTACGAGCACCATGGCGGCGAGGGGCACGAAACTCAGGCCATCGCCGATCTCCATGCGCACAAAATCGCGCAAACCCGGCGGGAAGCCACCGACCGACTGGCCCTTGGTGACGACGAAGGCGATACCGCGCAGGATCGCCATGGCTCCGAGGGTGATGATGAACGGATGCACGCGCAGCGCGACGATGAGTCCACCATTAAAGAGCCCGCACAGCAGCGAAGTGCCCAGGCAGGTGCCGACACCGAGTGCCACGCCCAACGCGGGCGAGTTTACGCCCTCGGGGCCGTAGTGGCGGAGGACCATCGCCCCCAGCACCGAGGCAAGGGCGTAGATCGAGCCGACAGAAAGGTCGATGCCGCCCGCAATGATCACCACCGCCATGCCCACGGCCATGATGGCGGTGAAGCTGGTGTCCTTGGCGAGCTGCGCGAGATTCTGGGCGTTGAGGAACTTGTTTTTCTCGGCGAAGGCCGGCACGCGCTCGCCGTCGGCACCAACCGTGAACACTCGCTGGCGTCCGCCGTCCGCCGTGCGCTCAAAAAGCGGCGTGCGCACGTTCCCGCTGAACGCAGTAAGCAACAGGCCGAGCGCAAGGATGACAAGCAGCAGGCCGCTTTCCTGGAACTTCAGTAGGGAGCGAAGGGGCGACGACATGGGGGAGGTTGACCGGGCGCGTAACCCCTCTACTTGGTCGGGCGACGGGAGGCGCGTCAACCCTTCACCGGAGGGAGAGCATTACCCGTTCGGAGGACAGGTGCTATTTCGAAGAATATGACAGAGTGAGGTGGAGCGGGTTGCCCCCAACACGCTGGTTTGGGAGCGGACATCCTTAAGCGCGCTGGGGTCAGCGCGCTCCACCTTTACTTCTGGCCGTAGTAGGCGCCGGGGCCGTGCTTGCGCTTGAAATGCTTGTTAAGCAGTTCGGGCTCGATGGGTTTCAGCCTGGGTTCCAATTGCAGGGACATCAGCGCCATGTGCGCACAGCATTCGGTGGCGACGGCGACCTCGACGGCCTTCGCCACGATCGCACCCCAGGTAAAAGGCGCATGCCGGTTGACGAGCACTCCGGGACAGTCGAGCGGGTCGAGTTTGGCGAAACGCTCGACGATCACGTTGCCGGTTTCCCATTCGTAGGCGCCGCCGCCGATTTCCTTCGCCGTCATTTTGCGGGTGACGGGAATCTCACCGAAGAAATAGTCAGCGTGCGTCGTGCCAAAAATGGGCACGGCCCGGCCGGCCTGCGCGAAAGCAGTGGCATGCGACGAAT
>JBKJRX010000314.1:0-2519 GCA_046593155.1 Lacunisphaera sp. | reverse complement strand
GAAATACGGCGGCTTGATGCGCGGGTTGGCGCGTTTGCCCTCGAGCGACTCGATCAGGCCGGTCTCCTCGCCGCAGATGTAGGCGCCGGCACCACGGTGGACGTAGATTTCGCAGCTGTAATTCGAGCCAAGAATATTCGGGCCGACGAAATTCGCCGCGCGGGCCTCGGCGATGGCCTTTTCCAGAATGCGAGCGCCATGCGGCATCTCACCGCGGATGTAGATGTAGGCCTGCTTCACGTTGTTCGCGAAACACGAGATCATTGTGCCCTCGATCAGCTGGTGCGGATCCTGGTGCATGATGTAGCGGTCCTTGAAGGTGCCGGGCTCGGATTCGTCCGCGTTGACGATGAGGTAGATCGGCTTGCCGCTCTTGCGATCGACCAGCGACCACTTCACGCCGCACGGGAAACCCGCGCCGCCGCGGCCGCGCAGGCCGGATTTTTTCACCTGGTCCATCAGCTCCTCGGGCTTGCGGGCGAAAGCCTTCTTCATGACCCCGTAGCCGCCGTGCTTCAGGTAGCAAGCGAGGTCATTGGAGTAGCCGGGCTCGTCGATATGAGCGAAAATCAGGCGGCGTTGGGCGGGAGCGGGCATCGGTAAATTTTCGGTTTTGGATTCTCGATTTTGGATTTCTTCAATCGCCGGGTCAGTCGTTGAGGACGATCTCAATGCCACCGGTCCAGCGGGCGGCGAAGTTGTAGACCATGGCGAGGAGGACACCGAAGAGGAACCCGCCGACGGCGTGGATGAGCGGCATGAACAGGGCCGCCCCGCCCACGAAAAGCCAGGGGATGCCCAGCAGGCGCGGCATCTCGGTGGCGGCGATGACCCCGCCGGCGAAAAGCATGATGGGCGCCACGAACAAGCCGACAAAGCCGTTGATCAGCCCCAGCACGAGGCCGAAGCGCACCGGCGGAACCTGCAGAATGCGGTATTTTTTCATTGGGCCGGGCGGCTTCTGGCCGCGGTTTTGATTTGTTCGCTCAGGGCCTTCACCTTGGTGGCGTCGACTTTCTCGTGGAGGTCGTCGTCGATCATGACCACCGGGCCGGTGCCGCAACTCGCCAGGCACTCGACAAAATCAATGGTCACTTCGCCGTCGGCGGAAACCTCGCCGGCATGGCAGCCAAACTCCTTCTGAAACTGCTCGCAGGTCCTGTAGCCACCGGTGAGTGCGCAGGAAAGCGTGCGGCAGACCTTGATGTGGCGGCGGCCGATCGGCTTCTGCTGGAACATCGGGTAGAACGTGACGACCTCATAGACGTTGATCGGCTGCAGCTCGAGTTTCTGCGCGACCCACTCGATGGCCTCGGTCGAAATCCACCCGACGTCTTCCTGCACCAGGTGCAGCAACGGCAGCGTGGCGCTGCGCTTCACCGGGTAATGGGTGATCACTTCGTCGATCTGCGAGAGGGTGGCGGGCTTGAGATTCATCGCTGGGGAGTAGCGGGTAGCGAGTAGCGGGTAGCGAGTAGAAGAAAGGCCAGCCGCGAACCTCCGCTGAGCGGGTGAAGATTGGTGACTGTGTTTGGTTTGATCATGCTCACTACTCGCTACTCGATGCTCGCTACTGTCATCACCGGTCGCACTCGCCCATGACGAAATCGAGCGAACCGAGGATGGAGACGACGTCGGACACCAGGCACCCGACGCAGAGTTTGGGCAGAATGGACAGATTGCAGAACGAGGGGGCGCGAATCTTCAGCCGATACGGGACGCCGCCGCCCTTGCTCACGATATAGAAGCCCAGGATACCCTTCGGGTTCTCCGCCTCGAAATACACTTCGCCGGCCGGCATCTGCGGTCCCTCCGTCACCAGCATGAAGTTCTGGATCAGCTCCTCCATTGAACTCATGACCTTGTCCTTCGGCGGCGCGAATATTTTCCGCGCGTCCGTGGCGTACCACGGGCCGCCCGGGAACTTCGCGGTCACCTGCTTGATGATGCGGACCGACTGTTTCATCTCCTCACCCCGGACCAAATAGCGATCGTAGCAGTCGCCCTTGGTGCCCACCGGCACGTCGAATTCGTACTGCTCGTAACCCGAATAAGGCCGGTCCTTCCGCAGATCGAGGCCGACGCCGGAGCCGCGCAGATTCGGGCCGGTCATCCCGTAACCGAGCGCGTCTTCCTTTGAGATGACGCCCACGCCGACCGTCCGGTCCATGAAGATTTTGTTCCGCGTCAGCAGCTTCAGGATCTCGTCGAGGATCGGCAGAAACTGGTCGCAGAATCCGTCCACATGTCCGAGCCAGCCCTCCGGAATATCGCGCTGGAGGCCGCCAATGCGCGAATAACTGGTGGTGAAGCGCGCGCCCGTCAGCTCCTCGAATAATTTGTAGAGCTTCTCGCGCTCGGTGAAGCAATACATGAACACCGTCCACGCGCCCGTATCGATGCCGAACGCGCCGAGGCCCATCAGGTGCGCCGAGATGCGCGCGAGCCCCGCGGTGATAACCCGGATGGCCTGGCAGCGCTCGGGCACCTCGAGTTTCGCGAGGCGCTCGACGGCGATG
>JBKJRX010000330.1:0-9973 GCA_046593155.1 Lacunisphaera sp. | reverse complement strand
CCCGGTCTGTCATTCTGAACGCAGTGAAGAATCCATCAGAACTTAGGCCGCCTCCCCTCGGAAGCGAGTATCCAACTGGATTCTTCGCTACGCTCAGAATGACAGGTTTCGAATATTTAAGAGGTTTGTAGACACTCCCTAATTGAAAAAGGCTGGGGAGTTTCGAGAAACACACGGGTGTCCGAAATTAGTGTCCCATTAGTGTAGATTAGTGGTGAAAGGGCTTTCAGCTCACCGTCAGGCTGGTGGCGAGGATCGGGTCGTCGTCGACCTCGATGACGATGGAGTAATCGCCGGGCTGTTCGAAGCGCAGGTTGCGCAGTTCGTTGATGAGATTGATGCGGTGCAGCGGGCTCTGGGACTCGAATTCGCGGTGGAGGAGTTCGGCAGGGTTGGTGGGATCAAGGCCCATGGACATCTTGATCTTGTGCGTGCCGGGCTGGACGTCCGTCAGGGTCAGGAACCACACCATGTAGGGGTGCATGACTGGGAAGGAGCGAGCCTTGATATTCGAGAACACACCCAGGATGGTGTGCTTGCCCGAGGCGGGATCGATGTGGACCCCATCGCAGGTGATCCAGGCCAGGAGGGAGGGTTTCGACTGCACGGCCCGGAGGATGGGTGGGGGCGGGGGAGCGGCAAACTATTTTGCGCGCTTTTCGCTGCGGGAATCGCGATGGGACCACCTTTTTCTTGTGTATGGTTCCGGGGCGGTTTTTACCCATGGGCGATGAAGTATATTTTCGTCTCGGGCGGCGTGGTTTCTTCCTTGGGCAAAGGGCTCACGGCGGGGGCGCCCGGCGCCCTCCTCGAGATGCGCGGACTCGCGGTGCGCATCCAGAAATTCGACCCCTATCTCAACGTCGATCCGGGCACGATGAGCCCGTTCCAGCACGGCGAGGTCTACGTGCTCGACGACGGCGCGGAGACGGACCTCGACCTGGGCCACTACGAACGCTTCACCTCCGGCAAGCTTTCGCGGCACAACAGTCTTTCCTCCGGGCAAATTTATGAGGCCGTCATCGCCAAGGAGCGCCGGGGCGACTATCTCGGGAAAACCGTGCAGGTGATCCCGCACGTGACGAACGAGATCAAGAAGCGCATCTATGGGGGCGGCAAGGGCGTGGATGTGCTGATCACCGAGATCGGCGGCACGACCGGTGACATCGAGGGTCTGCCCTTCCTTGAGGCCATGCGCCAGTTCGCCCTCGAGGTCGGGCCGAACAACTGCATGTTCATCCATGTCACGCTGATCCCCTATCTGAAGGCGGCGGGTGAACTGAAGACGAAGCCCACCCAGCAGAGCGTGGCCAAGCTGCGCGAGATCGGCATCCAACCGCATGTGCTGTGCTGCCGCTGCGATCATCCGATGACGCCCGAGATGCGCGAGAAGCTCTCCATGTTCTGCAACGTGCCGGCGAAGGCCGTCATTGAGGAGATGGATGTCGAGTCCTCCATCTATGAATTGCCGCTGATGCTGCAGAAGGAAGGTCTCGACCAGCTCGTGGTCCAGCACCTCGGACTCAAGGCCCGGCCGAACCCGAAGAACATCTGGGCCGAGGTCGTCCGCCGCATCAAGTCGCCGAAGCACGAGGTGAAGATCGGCGTGGTCGGCAAATACATCGAGTTGCAGGATGCCTACAAGTCCGTCTACGAATCCCTTAGTCACGCCGGCATCGCGAACCACGCCCGCGTGAAGATCATCCGCATCGACGCGGAAAATTTGGAAACCAAGGCCGGCCTCGCCAAATTGAAGCAACTCGATGGCATCCTGGTGCCCGGCGGCTTCGGCGACCGCGGCATCGAGGGCAAGATCGCGGCGGCACGTTACGCCCGCGAGAAGAAGGTGCCCTATTATGGTCTGTGCCTCGGCATGCAGGTGGCGGTCATCGAATATGCGCGCAATGTCCTGCGATTGAAGAATGCCAATTCGGTGGAGTTCGACGTGAATACCCCGCATCCGGTCATCGCGCTCATGGACGAACAGCGCCATGTCGTCCTGAAGGGCGGCACGATGCGCCTCGGCGCCTATGACTGTAAACTCAAGCCCGGCACGCTCGCCCGCAAGGCTTACGGCAAGGAGATCGTCTCGGAACGCCACCGTCACCGCTTTGAGGTGAATAACGAATATGTCGCCCGCCTCGAAAAGGCCGGCTTGGTGTTCAGCGGCTGGAATCCGAAGCGCGGTCTCGTGGAAGTCACCGAACTGAAGAACCACCCGTGGTTCCTCGGTGTGCAGTGCCACCCCGAGTTCCAGTCCAAGCCGAACCAGGCGCACCCGCTCTTCGCCGCCTTCATCGCGGCGGCGATCAAGAACCAGAAGAAGGCGAATCGCCTGAAGTAAGGCCAGGAAGGTTTTCACCACTAATGCCCACTAATGTCTCACTAATGATTAGTGGCCGATTAGTGAAAATTAGTGGTGCGAAACCTTGTTGTTGAGATCCCGGTCTGCACGGATTTTATCCGTGCCTATCCGTGTAATCCGTGGTCAATTCTGGTTTTCCCATGCTGTTCGATAAATCCAAACTCCTGCTTCTCGCCGGTCCTTGCTCCTTGGAAAATGAAAAGGTGTGCCGCGCGGCGGCGGAGACGCTGGTGAAGATCGGTAAAAAACATCCCGAGCTGAAGATCGTTTTCAAGGGTTCGTTCGACAAGGCCAACCGCACCTCGCTCAGCGGGGATCGCGGGCCTGGCATGGAGGAGGGCCTGGCGTTGCTCTCGATGATGAAGCAGGATTACGGGTTTCCGGTCGTTACCGATTTCCATGAGCGCCAGCAGGCCGCCGCGGTCGCCGAGGTCTGCGACGTGCTGCAAATCCCGGCGTTCCTCTGCCGGCAGACGGACCTGCTGCTGGCCGCGGCCGCCACCGGTCGGGTGGTCAACGTGAAGAAGGGCCAGTTTCTCTCACCGCAGGAAATGGAGTTCGTCGTCAGCAAATTGAAACAGGGGAAGGCGAAGGAAATCTGGCAGACCGAGCGCGGCACCACCTTCGGCTACCAGAACCTGGTCGTGGACATGCGCTCCTTCGCCCAGATGAAGGCGCTCGGGACCCCGGCGATCTTTGATGCCACGCACAGCGTGCAGCAGCCCGGGGCGGCCGGTGGTAAAACGGGTGGCCAACGTGAGTTTGTGCCGCCGCTGGCCCGCGCCGCGCTGGCGGCCGGCGCCGACGGCCTGTTCATCGAAACGCACCCGAATCCGAACAAGGCGATTTCCGACGGCCCGAACCAGATTCCCACGGCCGAGCTGCCCGCCCTGATTGCCTCGTGCGTCGCGGTGTGGAAGGCAGTGCGGAGTGCCTGATTGGGGTAGGGGCGCTTGCCCTCAAGCGCCCGGGCCGTTGGGGGCAACGGCCCCTACCGAATTGACGCGCACCCTGGTCGGAGCATCTTTAGCGGCAACAAAGCATCCCCCATGTCCACCTTCATCATTGACGTTCCCGTGCCCTCGATGGGCGCCACGGTGAGCGAACTCACCGTCATTAACCTCGCCGTCGCTCCCGGCGCGAAAGTCGCCAAGGGCCAGAAGCTCGCCGCGCTGGAAAGCGACAAGTCGGCCTTTGACTTCGAATCACCCGCCGAGGGCACCGTGCTCACGATCATGGCGAAGAACGGCGCCGCGGTCACTTCGGGACAGGCTTTCCTCCGGATGGAAACAACCGACGAGAGTCTGCGGCATTTGGAAGTTGTAGCCGGGGCCGTTGGCCCTGGACCGGGGTCAGCGACCCCGGCTACAGCCCAGACCCCCAATCCCAAATCCCAGACCCTAATCTGGACGCCCCGGGCCATCAAGATGGCGCAGGAGGCCGGGCTTGATCACGCGACGATCACCGACATCGAGGCCACCGGCCCGGGCGGCCGCGTGTCGGGCGACGACGTGACGAAGTATCTCGCGGGGCGTAAGTGAAGAGTAGGGCCGGTGCTTGTCACCGGACCGTGGGTAGGGGCGCTTGAGGGCAACGGCCCCTACCAAATCGGTCCGCCGGCAAGCGGCGAGCCTACATGAATACAGCACCTCCCTTCGCCGCCGTGTCTGGGCGCGGAGCGGAGTCCGCGCCCTACCTTTGTTCCTTCGCCGTGCTCAGGTAGAGGCCGTTGAAGAGGAGCTTGAAAGTGCCGTGCGTGCCGGCGCGGAAGGCGACCTCGGGTCCGAGCAGGTAGAGCTTGCCGGCGCCGACCGGCGCTTCGAGCGCGACGATGCCGTCGGCGAGATAGGGCTGGCCCCACGCCCAACCGCTGCGCATCGGCGTCGCGTCGGCGAACCAGGCGACGGGCTTCACGCCCTTGGCGACGGCATCGGGCAGGAGTTTGAAGACGGGACTGTTGTCGTAATAGACATTGGCGGTGGCGGCCATGCCCCAGGCCAGCGGTGCGGTCGGGTCAATGGCCGTCGCCAGGATGCTGCCGGGGACGTAGAACTTCTCGCGCGGCAGGCGGCGTTCCTTGCCTTGGGGTCCCATCTCCACGAGGGCATTCCGCACGGGCACGCCGAGGTGATAGGCGAGGTTGGTGCTGGTGCCGATCGTCACGATGCTGCCGCCCTGCTCGGTGAACTGGCGCAGCGCCGGAATGGATTTGTCCTCGGTAATGCTGCCCGTCCAACCGCGATACTGCTCAGGCAGATCGTCACCCGTGGGCACCTTGACGAAGAACTCACTGAGGCGCGGATTCGTGGCGCCCATGGACTTCGGCAGCGGAATGGCCCCGGAGACGAAGACAATCACGTCATATTTGTCGCGCAGGTTGCCGGCGTCGATCTGCTGCGGGTAGACGATTTCGAAGGGAAACTCGAACTGCTCGAACAGCCAGCGGGTCCAGCCGGAGGGCATCGAGCCGCCGTATTGGTCCCAAAGAGCGATGCGCATGGGCGCGAGCTTGAGCGCATCACCGACCGACTTGAGCGTGACGGCGGTGGCGTCGAGACCAAGTTCGGCCGCGGCTTTCGTCACGATGGATTTCGCCTGCTGCGAGGCCGGGATATAGAGTGAACCGGCGCCAAAGTTGGGTTGGTCGGCAGGTGGTGTCTTCAGCCAGTAAGCATCGGCCCCGGCCTTGAGCAGGCGGTTAAGGAGAATGAAGCTGTTGTTAGCGCGGTGACTCACGAGCCAGCCGCCGGTGCCGGTGCCGATCTCGCCGACGGGCGGGTTTTGGAGCTGGCCGTAGGGCAGGCGCTCGAAGGGACCGTCGAAGGCTTCGAGCACGCGGTCGAACTTCACACCCATCTGGTAGGCGATGGTCCAGCCGGCGGAGTCATAGGGTGCGACCGGCGGGCCGCCTTCGTAGAGGAAGTCGTTCGGGTGGTCCTGGGGCTCGAACATATCCAGCACAAAGGGGCGGAAGGCCTGCGCGGCCTTCACGACATAGGAACCGGCGGGATAATTCTTCCCGGCGACGGCGAAGTCCGCGGTGGCGCGGTGGATGGCGATGCCGGACTTCACGAGCGTGTTGATGAATTTGACCGCGGTGGGAAAGTCGGCCTGGTCGCGCGGGATGATATAGCCGCGCGGATCGCGCAGCTCGGGCTTCTTCAGGGCCTCGTCATAGAATTTCGCGGGAATCACGTTGCCGCTCTGGCTGGCGAAGCGGAAGGCGCTGTCGTCGGCCACACCGGCCTTGGCGGTGGGCGTGGCCGCGGCGCGCATGGCCTCGACGCGTTTGGGCGAGAGGGTCCAGTGATCGCGGCTGCCGCGCGCGATGGAGTTCTGGCCCATGTGCCAGATGTTGAAGAGCAGTTCGTCGCGGTGGCGGGCGGCGTGGTTGAGCACGGCGTAGTTGGCCGTGAGCGAGTAGTCGACGGAGCGGCGGAAGTGCCAGGTCTGCGGGGCCACAGGGTAGGGCAGGTCGCCGGACGGAATCTGGCGCTCGGGCACGAGGGGGATTTGCATCGGCGTGGGGCTGCCGACGGTCTCGGTGAGCAGGCCGATCATGTTGTGGAAATACGCGGTGGTGCGCAGGCCGCCGTTCCACCACGTCGAGAACACGGAGCCGCGTTTCATGGTCGAGCCGGGCTTCCCCTCGGCGATCCAGCGGCTGTGCATGGCGGCGCCGATGGAATCGAGCTGGGTGACGATCAGTGGGTCGTAAACATAGTTGAACGGGTCGCGGTAGGGCGGGCCGGCGACGATGGTGCCCGTCGGGCCGGGCTGGTGGTGGTTGTAGACGATCTGGGGGAACCACTCGAGGTAGAGCTGCCGCGCCATGTTCGCGGACTCCTTCATGTTCGTCATCATGAAGTCGCGGTTGTTGTCGTGGCCGATGTATTTCTGGTAGAGCCGCGGCTCGCGGTCGACGACACGGGTGGCCGCGTCAGGCCGGCGCATATACCACGAGCTGATGAGTTCCTGGCCGTCGGGATTGGCGTGGGTGAACAGGATGATGACGTTGTCGAGGATGCGCAGGGTTTCGGGGTCGTTGCGGCTGGCGAAAGTCCAGAGCGACTCGGTCAGCTGGGCGGCACCGAGCGTTTCGGTGGCGTGGAGGCCGCCGTCGATCCAGACCACGGCCTTGCCCTCGGCGGCGAGCGCGCGGGCCTGTTCCGCGGTGACGCCCTCGGCGCGGGCGAGCTTCTGGGCGATCCCGCGGTAATGGTCGAGTTTCGCCAGGTTGGCCGGCGAGGTGCAGATGACCATGTATTGGCGGCGGCCTTCCTCGGTGGGGCCGATGTCGACGAGTTTCAGCCGGTCGGACTCGCCGGCAAGCTTCTTGAAGTAGGCCTCGGTCTGCGTGTAGGTGGCGAGGTGGTAGTCGTCACCAATGGTGAAGCCGAAGTGCTCCTTCGGTGAGGTGAGGGCAAGCGCGAGGGGCGCGATAAACAAAGCGGCGGCGCGCAGGGCCAAGCGGGGGGAAAGCATTTTCATAATGGGAAGTAAGGGGTGGAACCCGACCTCCGGGCGGGTTTGTCAACACACGCCGGGCAAACCTGTCCGGAGGCCAGGTTCCACCTCTGATTATGCATCCTGCAACGCGTGGCTCAGGATGCTCAAGGCGTAAACCGCGGCGGTATCACTCCGCAGCACGAGCGGGCCAAGGGTGATGGGTTGGCAGCCGGCGGTGATGGCGGCGGTCATCTCGGCCGGGGAGAAATCCCCCTCGGGGCCAACGAGCCAGAGCACCTTGCGCGGCGCGTGGCCGTGGTTGGCCGTGTAGGTGGCGAGGGTTTTTTTCAGCGTCGTGGTGCCGGCGTGCAGGCTGGCGATGAGCCTGAGGTCATAGCCGGCGGCGGCGGCGAGGAAGCCGGCGAAGTTCTGGATTGGCGTGATCTCAGGCAACCACGGGTTGCCGCATTGCTTGGCGGCCTCGATGGCGGCGGTGCGCCACTTCTCAATCTTCTTGTCCGCGCGGTCAGTGTCGAGGTGGACCTGGGTGCGCTCGCTCAACAGCGGGATGATGCGAGCGGCGCCAATCTCGGTGGCTTGACGGACGATGTCGTCCATGGTCGAGCCCTTGGGCAGCGCCTGGCCGAGAGTGATTTCAAAGGAGCGGGTCTTGGCCGGCCGGGCCTCCTTCACGCGCAGCACGGCGGCGCTCTTGCTGGCGTCGATGCATGCGGTGAGCCACTCGTGGCCACGGCCGTCGAAGGCGACCACCGGGTCGCCACGTCCGCAGCGGTTCACCGTGACGAGATGATGGCTCTCCTCGGGAGTGAGCCGGATTTCCGTCGTATCAGCGGGGGTAGCGGGAGCGTGGGCACGGAAGTCAGGCATCGCTGCATCAGCCTTGTCAGCATCACGGCAAGGTCAACTACGCGCGATGGCTTGAGGTGGAACCCGGCCTCCGGACGGGTTGTTTGAGTCCTGAAAACGCGTCCGGAGGCCGCGTTCCACCTAAAACTCAAACTTCAATCATCGCCTTGAGGACGGCCGGATTGCCGGCGATGTCCTTCGGAAAGACCGTGGGCGTGTCGGCGAGTTTGAAGCGGTGCGTGATCCACGGACGCGTGTCGATGCGGCCGGCTTCAACCAGCGCGATGATGTCGCGGAAGGTGCCGGGCAGGGCGTTGCGGCTGCCGCAGACGGTCAGCTCGCGGCGGTGGAAGTTCGGGTCGTTGAAGGTGAGTTCACCCTGGAAGAGGCCGACAAAGACGATGCGGCCGCCATGGGCGGCGAGGTCAAAGGTGCTGGCCATGGACTTCGGGTTGCCGGTGGCGTCGATCACAATGGTCGGCAGGTCGCCGTTGCCGATGGCCTTGAGCCGGGCTGCGGCTTCGGGGCCCGCGACGACGGTGTGTTTCACGCCGAGCTGGCGGCAGAAGGCGAGGCGCGGTTCGCTGACGTCCATGACGGCAAGTGTGGCGCCGGTGATGAGCGCGAATTGGATGACACTGAGGCCGATGGGACCGGCACCGATGACGAGGATGAAGTCATCCTTTTTCGCCTCCGCTCGCTCCACGGCGTGGGCACCGATGCCGAGGGTCTCGACCAAGGCGAGCTGCTCGTAGTTGAGTAGGGCGGAGCGGTGCAGCTTGCGGGCGGGCACGGTGAGCAGTGGACGCATGCCGCCGTCGATATGGACGCCCATGACCTTGAGCTCGGTGCAGCAGTTGGGTTTGCCCCGGCGACAGGCGATGCAGCGGCTGCAGTTGAGGTAGGGCTCGACGGAGCAGCGGTCACCGGCCTTCAGGCCGTGCGGTTCGGTGCCGGGGTCGATGACCTCGACGCCCAACTCGTGGCCGAGGATGCGCGGGTAGCTGAAGAAAGGTTGTTTGCCCGCGAAGGCGTGGAGATCGGTGCCGCACACGCCGATGCGGTGAACGCGGACGAGTGCCTCGCCGGGCGCGGGCCGGGGTTCGGGCGCCGTGGTCGTGGCGGAAAATTTTCCGGGTTCGGTGAGGGTGATCTGAAGCATACGGAAGACGTTTTTAACCACTAATGGCCACTAAGGTGTGTTTGAAAAATCAGTTTTTCGTGGGCCAGCGAGCTCTTGTCGGCCATAGGCTTGGCGACGGCTGATGCTCGCGCCGTATCCGCGCCTGCAAGCAGGCAGCCTACCGTGGCTTGGTTGTCCAGAATCACATTTTTCAAACACACCCTAGAGCTTTTTAAAGAAAATCGTTGCCGGATTTTTAGCCACAAAGGAACGCAAGGAGCCCAAAGACAATCCATTCCGACTGCGGTTCTTTGCGATCGATGCGTTCCTTTGTGGCTACACTTCAGGTTAAACCGCTCTAAGATCTCACTAATTCAGGAATTGTCATTCTGAGCGTAGCAAAGAATCCAGGCGAATTTACTCAACGTCGCATGGGAAATCGAGCATTCCACTGGATCCTTCGCGGCGCTTCCGCCGTCGCCGAGGTTTTGGCGGACAGGCAGGATGACGGGGGTGTTCATTAGTGCCCGATTAGCGTGGATTAGTGGTGCCAGACTCAGGGAATCAGGACGTCGCGGTTTTCCGGGCGGCCGCGGGTGAAGTTGTGGTTGTGGATCGGCTTCAGCACGTCGAGCACCCTGGCCAGCAGCTCGGCGTCGATCGGTTCCTCGATGTAGGCGACGTTCTTGCGGATGTTTTCCGGGCTGGCGGTGCCGATGAGGGTCGTGGCGATGGCCGGGTGAGCCGCGGCGAACTGGAGCGCGAGTTTGGTGATGTCGGCACCAACGGATTGGCAATATTCGACGGCGCGACGGCAGCCGGCCTTGATGGATTCGGGCGCGGGGTGCCAGCCGGGGGCGCCGCGTTCGGTGAGCAGGCCCATGCCGGTGGCGGAAGCGTTGATGACGCCGACGCGCTTTTGCTGAAAGTAGGGCAGGAGCGATTCAAGCGCGGTGTCGTTGAGGCAGTAACGGCAGAACGAGAGCACGGCCGTGACGGTGCCGGGCCCGGTCCGGTCGATGACGGCAGGGAAAACTTTGAGCGGCAGGCCGGTGATGCCGAGGTGGCCGACGCGGCCGGCGTCGCGCAGCTTCACCAGGGCGGGCAGGGTTTCGTTCACGATCTGGTTGAGGTCGGCGAACTCGATGTCATGGCAGTGGAGCACGTCG
>JBKJRX010000201.1:0-5942 GCA_046593155.1 Lacunisphaera sp. | reverse complement strand
CTGGCCCTGAACCTGACTCGACTTGAACGCGGTTTCTTACTTCGCGCCTCGCCGCACAGCTCCTTTGTCGCAAAACTGGATCGGCTGCGACGCCGTCCAGAGGAACTGGTGATATTTGCCTGCGTGCGGCTCGCGCCGCTGAGGGGAAGGCGTCACCAATTAACGCCCACCTTTCCCCGGTTGCCCGGGATTATCCCAGTCGCGCTCTCGGCGGGTTTTTCATGCCGCCGCACTGCGACTGTTCTATCAAGGAACAGTGAAAAAATGTGACCGCCCGATCGCAAAGTCACGGGTTTGTTCCTACCAACTTATTCACTCTGGCTGCGCCGGAAATTTGCATTAACCGGCGTGAATAACTTGTGCCCAACCGCTTGCTCGCCGGTTGTTCACAACCGCCCTATGATGAGTCTTTACGCCAGGTGCTGGGTCACTACGTGATCGAGCGGGACGGCAAGACAGCACATCTTGTGAAGCCGATTTATGTTATTCCGCTGATGGAGGCACTTCGGTGTTGGCCGAGAAAAGTGTAGAGGAGTGCCGATGATGATGCGGTCGGAGAAGTCGGTATCTTTGGACACGATGACCAGCCTCTCCCTCCTGGCGTGCTCCCAGAGTTCGCTGTCCGTGTGATCGGGACCGAGAGCGGTGCTGGCGATGACGGGCAGTGCGGGCGGAAGCCGCGCCGGTCAGGCTTTGACCGTCAGTCGGACAAAATCCTCAGGAGTCACGGCCTTAACAGGGGACCGGCGGAAATCGGCTGTGTTGCGCGTGACAATATGGGTGGCCTCCGCGGTCTCGGCCAACGCCGCGATCATAGCGTCCTCGAAATCAGCCAACGGCAGTTCGATGGCCCGCAGCAGTTCCCGGTCGGAACCGCCGGCGATGTCGAGACGGGCCACGAGTTCTCCGACCAGCGGGCGCACCTGGTCACTCCGGCCGTGCTTGCCGATGAAATAGGCCAGAGTCGCCACCGAGTGCCAAGCCAAGCAGGCTTTACCGGGATGCTCGAATCCCCAGGTCAAGGCGGCGCGGCTGGAGGTCGCCAGCCGCGGGCGGTCCAGAGCCACATCCAGCAGAATGTTGGTGTCGAACAAGGCTTTCACCGCACATGCTTTGCCATGATGGCGGCGACACGTTCGTCCTTGAGCGCGGCCGGATCAATTTTGAAGGCACCTTGCCAACGTTTAAAAAACTCTGCGCTATCGTTTTTGCTACCGGCGGGCGCCAGCCGGTCGAAATGTTCTTCCACCAGGCGGGAGAGTGGCACGCCACGGTGCCGGGCGACAGCCTTAGCCCGCTGGACCGACTTGGCGTTGACCGAAAGGGTGAGCTTGGTCTTCATACGTAGGAACAAATTGCCTACGTATAGGGAGTCAAGCCGCGCTTTTCCGCCGGGTTCCGGCAAGACCGCCTTATTCTCTTCAGTCCGCGGCTGCCCGTAATGATGCTCGGGTGACGCTGGTGATTCGCGGGCAACTGCATGGGGGAGGCTCTTAGCCTTGCGCTGATACACTGGGTGGACTCTATCGGACCCTGCTATGCCCGCTCCGCGCGAACTGCCCATCTACGAACTCGAAGACCGCGTCCTCGCGGCCGTGAAGGGGCCGGGCCGGCTCATCGTGTCGGGCATGGCCCAGCCGCTCCGCGCCGGTCAGGCTTTGGCGGCCAGCCGGACAAAATCCTCCGGGGTCACGGCTTTTACTGGGGAACGAAGTTAAGCCGGGTGCCCTCTTTCAGTCCGTATTTCCGACGGAGATGGGCCGGGATGACGACCTGTCCCTTGGATCTCATGTAGGCGGATTCAGCGTTCATGGGAACCATCGATAAAGTGGGGAATACGTGCGAAAAAAAACGGCGGCCAGTGGGCCGCCGTCGTAAATCAGAAATGGTGTTCGGCCTTACTTCACCATCTGGAACACCTGGCCGCTCGATGCCTGCACCCAGACTTGGCCAACCAAGATCCCGGCAGCGCGAGCAGCGGTTACATTTTGAAAGATGGGAAAGTTGCCGCTTGCACCAGCCACGCCCTGTGCACCGGTCTCACCTTGGAAGCCTCGCGGGCCTTGCTCACCGGTGTCACCTTTGTCGCCCTTCACGCCTTGGATGCCCTGCGCACCGGTCTCGCCTTGGATGCCCTGCACGCCTTGCGCACCGGTGTCACCTTTGTCGCCCTGCACGCCTTGAATACCCTGCGCGCCGGTCTCGCCCTGGATGCCTTGAATGCCCTGCGCGCCGGTCTCACCTTTCACGCCTTGAATGCCTTGTATACCTTGCTCGCCAGTTTCACCTTTGACGCCCTGTGGGCCAACCGCGCCGACCGTGAACTCAAACACATCGGTTCCAGCCGTGCCGCTACCGAATGAAACCATTAGGCGATAAGAACCAGGGAGTCCTGCGACGTTGGCCGGTAAAATGGCCGTGATGTCCCTCGACCCTGCGTCATACGAAGACGAGACAGTTGTGACAGTCGTGCCAACATAAGAGAGGGAGACGACCGGCACGTTGGCAAATTTGTCGAAATTGATTCCCGAGATGAGGATCATGTCCGGGGTGATGTTTTCCACGCGGGAAATCACAACTTGATTACTCGTAAGGAGGGATTGGGCTTGGGCATTGAGGCGCGGAGTGCCAAGGGCGAGCCCAGTGAGGGCAACGGCGAATAGCAGACGATGGAGGTGTGTGTGTGCGATCATATGATTTTTTTGAACGTTGGGGTGAATTTCTAACTAGGGATGAGTAGGGTTAAACCCCCAGTAATGGTCAATTGTTAATTAGTGTAAATCCATAAGTTATTATCTAATAGATGTTAATATAAATAATCCTGTATATATTTCGCCTGCCAGCTAAGCCTTATAGGGGACTTCCCCTATTCGTTTTTTGGGGCGTCAGGGTCAATCAACAGGGCGAGGAACAGCTCTTGCCACGCCGTAGTGTCGGGCTTTTAGGTTAAAGGTTCATGTCCCCGCGTGAACTCCCTATATACGAACTTGAAGGCCGCTTAATCGCGGCCGTAAAGGGGCCGGGCCGGCTCATCGTGCAGGCACCGACCGGCTCGGGTAAATCCACGCAGGTGCCCCAAATGCTGCTCAACCATGGACTGCTCGGCACCGGTGAGGTCGTCGTCCTCCAGCCACGCCGGCTGGCCGCCCGTATGCTGGCCAAGCGGGTGGCCGAGGAGGTCGGCACGAAGCTCGGCGACATCGTTGGCTACCAGATCCGGCTGGACTCCCGGGTTTCCAAGGCGACGCGCATCCGTTTCGTCACCGAGGGCATTCTGCTCCGGCAGATGTCGTTCGACCAGTCGCTGCGCGGCATCAGCGCGATCATTTTCGACGAATTCCACGAGCGCCACCTTTACGGCGACATCTCCCTCGCTCGCGCCCTCCAGATCCAGCAATCCACGCGGCCCGACCTGAAATTGATCGTCATGTCCGCCACGCTCGACGCGGCATTGCTCAAGAATTACCTCGCTCCGTGCGAGGTGCTGACTTCCCAAGGCCGCACTTTCCCGGTGGCGATAGAATACCTGCCCAAGGCCGTGGATTTTGAGCATGATCCGGTCTGGGCCGTGGCCACCCGCGAATGCGAGCGCATCGCCGCCCAGACGAAGGGCGACATCCTCGTCTTCATGCCCGGAGCGCACGAGATCAGCCGCACGGTGCAGGATGTGCAGGGTTCGCATGCGTTGCGCGGCTTCATTTGTTTCCCGCTGCATGGTGAATTGCCGCCGGAGCAACAGGACCGCGCAGTGGCCCGTTACGACACGCGCAAGATCATCGTCTCAACCAATGTCGCCGAGACCTCCTTGACCATCGATGGCGTGACGGTCGTCGTGGATTGCGGGCTGGCCCGGGTGGCGCGTTACGACGCCCATCGCGGCATCAACACCCTGCTCATTGAAAAAATCAGCGTCGCCTCCTCCGACCAGCGCGCCGGACGGGCCGGCCGCACGGCACCGGGCGTGTGCGTCCGCCTCTGGACGGAGCGCGAGCACGCCCAGCGTCCGCTGCAGGAGTTGCCCGAGGTCAAGCGACTAGACCTCGCGGAGGTCGTCCTGACCCTCAAGGCAGCGGGTATTGATGACATCTATAATTTCCCCTGGCTGGAGAAACCCGAAGCCAAGGCGCTGGAGCGGGCGGAGACGCTGTTGGAGGATCTGGGGGCCATTGGAGCCGGGACGCCCTCGTCCCGGTCCGAACGCGGCGAGGGCGCCGCGTCCCCAGCAAAGATCATCACTGCCGTCGGCAAGCGCATGCTGAAGTTCCCGATGCACCCGCGCTATGCCCGCATGTTCCTGGCGGCGGAGGATTACGGCTGCGTTCGCTCCGTGGCGCTTATGGCGGCACTGACGCAGGGTCGGAATTTTCTACTGCGCGGGGTGGACAAACGCACCCAAGAGGCGCGTGACGACCTGTTCGGTGAGGAGCACGAATCCGATTTCTTCCTGCTGATGCGCGCCTGGCGCTATGCCGACAAGGCGAACTACAACCCCGACGCCTGCCGTCGGCTGGGGATCCATGTCCAGGGCGTCCGCCAGGTTGGGCCACTGTTCGAGCAATTTCTCGAGATCGCTGCCGCCGAGAAACTGGACGTGGTCGAGAAGCGCATCGATGGCGTGGCGGTGCGGAAGTGCGTGCTGGTCGGCTTCAGTGACCAGCTGGCCCGGCGGCTCGACAAAGGCACGCTCCGGTGCGAGTTGGTGCATAAGCGGAAGGGCGTGCTGGCCCGCGAGAGCTGCATCGACCAGGCCCCGCTTTTTGTCGCGGCCGAGATCACCGAGATCGAAAGCCGCGGCGAGGTGAACGTGCTGCTCAACCTGTGCACGGCGGTGGAGGAGGGCTGGCTCAAGGAGCTGTTTCCGGAGAATTTCATGGATGCAGGCGGAGTGCTTTACGATGAGACGGCCAAACGCGTGCTGGCCCGGAAGGAGCGCCGCTTCCGTGACCTCGTGCTGGAATCAAAACAAACCGCCGAGGAGCCACCGGAGGGCGAGGCCGCCGTGCTTCTGGCCAAAGAGGTTTTGGCCGGCCGGATTGTGCTCACCGAGTGGAACGAGGCGGTGGAGCAGTGGATTATCCGGGTCAACTGCCTCGCCAAATGGTGGCCGGAGCTGGAGGTGAATCCGATCACTGATGCGGACCGCGCGACGCTGATTGAGCAGATCTGCTACGGCAGTCTCGGCGCCCGCGAGTTGAAGGACAAACCCGTGATGCCGGTGCTGCGGGACTGGCTGTTGGCCGAGCAACTGGCCGTGCTGGACGACTACCTGCCGGAGCGCCTCGTCATGGCCAACGGCCGCAAGGCGCGGCTGACCTACACGAAAGACGGCCCGCCAGTGCTGAGCGCGCGCATCCAGGAACTCTACGGCGTTAATTCCAAGTTCACCCTGGGCCACGGCCGGGTGCCGGTGAAGATCGAGGTGCTCGCGCCCAACCAGCGTCCGATCCAGGTCACTGACGACCTCAGAAATTTCTGGCGCGAGGTCTATCCGAAGCTTAAGCCCGCTCTCTCCCGCCGCTATCCGCGACACGAATGGCGATAGCTAGCTGGTCGGTGTTTAACGGCGCACTTGATACTCCATTGTCGTTTCACTAACCCGTCCTCCAATCAGATTAATGAGGGTCGCTGTATGATACAAACCCTGCTGAGTGCGGCTGAAACGCAATTCTCTTTTCCGTTCGTCGGGTGAAGGTTCAGTCGGATTAACCACCAGCACCCCATTCTCCAAGCGGCCACGAAATTCCGCAGGCGGAGTATGGATCCACCGACCGGAATTATACTGCCGGAATTGCCTGTTCACTTTAGCCTCACCGTTGTCATCAAACGAAATATCATACTCGCACATGGCGAATGACAACGGGGCGTCTTCGCCAGCATTGTATCTCATCGGGGTGGACTGAATCCAATGCCCCTCAAACGCCTTCCGTTCATTTGTTGCCGCA
>JBKJRX010000126.1:0-9445 GCA_046593155.1 Lacunisphaera sp. | reverse complement strand
CCAAGGCACCTCAGTGACCTTGCCCCAAAGCTCGCCGTTGATGAAGTTCGCCACGCGGCCAAAAAACAGGCCGATCGGCACGGTGGTCATCACCAGGTCAGCCACCTGCAGGAGGCTCTCCGCGCGACCCCGCGTGAACCACCACAAGGCCACCGCGACCCCGAGCATGCCGCCATGGCTCGCCATGCCGCCCTCCCATACCCGGAAGAAAATGACAGGATCGCTGAAAAACACGGCGGGCTGATAAAGCAGAAAGTAGCCGAGGCGACCGCCCACGATTACGCCGGCCACCAGTGCGGTCATGAGGTCGAAGATCGCGTTCGTATTCAGGCTGCTGCGCCCGGCCTGATGGTAACGTCGCAAGAGCCAGCCGGCACCCACGAAGCCCGCGAGATAGGCCAGACCATACCAACGGATGCCGAAATTCTCACCGAAGCGGATGAGAAACGGGCTCAGGTCATGGATCCAATAGGCGAGGGGCATGGTGGAGGCGGCGGACGGAAGACAGAGGACAGAAGGATGGAAGATACAATTTCTTTCAAGCCGGACGACGGATGTTAATGACTGGGGCCGCGGGCAATGTTTCCTTGCCGGGGCTGCCGGCGGGGCGCTTAGTTATGACATGAGTCTTCCCCAGACCACCCCGCTCAACGCCTTCCACCGGCGGCAGGGTGGCCGCATGGTGGATTTCGCCGGTTGGGACATGCCGGTGCAATACAAGAGCATCCTCGAGGAGCACAAGGCTGTGCGCACGCACTGCGGGCTGTTTGACGTGAGTCACATGGGGGAGGCCGATGTCAAGGGGCCCGAGGCCCTCAAGTTCCTCCAGCACCTCGTCACCAACGATTGCAGCAAGCTTTTCCCCGGTCGCGTGCTCTACACCGTCATGTGCTACCCGCATGGCGGGGTGGTGGACGACCTGCTGGTCTACATGCGGGGCGAGGGTGACTACCTGCTCTGCATCAACGCGGGCAACATCGCCAAGGACATCGCGTGGATCCAGGAACAGGCCAAAGGTTTTAATTGCGCGGTGACAGACCGTTCGCCGGATTACGCGCAGCTCGCCATCCAGGGACCGACCGCGGCCGCGTTGGTCCAGACGCTGACCAAAACCGATCTCTCCGGCCTCAAATACTACCACTTCGCGGACGGCGAGGTCGCTGGGGTGAAATGCATCATCAGCCGCACCGGCTATACCGGCGAGGACGGCGTGGAGCTTTATTGTGCTTCCGCCGACGGGGTCCGGCTCGCCGAGGCCGTGGTCGCCGCCGGCGGTCCCTTCGGACTTGAACTGACGGGACTGGGCGCGCGTGACTCGCTGCGGCTCGAAGCCGGCTTTCCGCTTTATGGCCACGAGATCACCGAGCACATCACGCCCATCACGGCTGGACTCGGCTGGGTCGTGAAGTTCGACAAGGGCCCGTTTATCGGTTCCGACGTGCTCAAGGCGGAGAGGGAAAAAGGCTCCGCAAAAAAAATCGTGTTCTTCAAGACCGGTGACCGCCGCATCGTGCGTGCGGAGAGCCCGGTGCTCGACGCCGCCGGCGTCGTGGTTGGCCGCGTCGTCTCCGGCACATTGTCACCCATTCTTAACGAAGCCATCGGCTCGGCCCTGGTCGACGCACTGGCCGCCAAGGAGGCGCTGGCGGTCGACATTCGCGGCACCAAGTTCAACTTGTCACTCGTCAAGCCCCCCTTTGTCCCGCTAAAGAAATCGTAATTGTAGGTCGGGCTTTAGGCCCGACGCGGATCGATGTCGGGGATAAACCCCCGACCTACGCAAAAACATCCATCCTTTTCCCATGAGCAACATCCCCGCTGATCTCCGCTACGCCAAGTCCCATGAATGGCTGAAAGTCGCCGCCGACGGCACTGCTCTCGTCGGCATCACCGACTACGCCCAGAACAGCCTGGGCGACATCACTTTTGCCCAGCTGCCCAAGGTCGGTGCGACGCTCAAGGCCGGCGAGCCCTTCGGCGTGGTGGAATCCGTCAAGGCCGCCTCGGATGTCTATGCCCCTGTGGCGGGCACCGTGCTGGAGGTTAACAAGGCCCTCGATGCCAACCCCGAGAAGCTCAACCAGTCGCCCTATGCGGACGGCTGGATGATGAAGCTTAAACTGACCGGTCCGGCCGGCGCGGCGGGGCTGCTGAGTGCGGAAGATTATGGGAAACTTACGGCCTGAGGCGGCGTCATTCCGGGACACTTCTCGCGAGCCATTATCAAGTCCCCCACATTGGATGCAAATCTCCCGTCGTCAGGTATTTCCCCTTAGCTGCCTGCTTGTCATTGGCTTGACCGCCGGTTGCGGCAAAAAGCCGGCGGCTGCGGGACCGGCGGCCGCCTCGCTCAAGCAGCCGGTGGAGGTCGTAACCGTTTCCCGACGCGACTTGATCGAATCACTCTCCTTGGTGGGCTCGCTGGCTGCGAACGAGACCGCGCAGCTCCGGGCGGAAATCTCGGGCCAAGTCCGCTCGGTGCAGTTCCAAGAGGGCGAACGCGTCACCAAGGATCAGGTGCTGGTCAAGATTGACGATGCCGAGCTTCGCGCGCAAATGGCCCAAGCCGAGGCCTCCTTTCACCTGGCGGAGCTGAACCTCAAGCGCAGCGAAAATCTCACCGAGGCCCGCTCGATGTCGCAGGCCGAGGCCGACCGGGTCCGGTCCGAACATGCCTCCGCCCAGGCGGCGCTCTCGCTGCTCCGGGTGCGGGTGGCGAAGACCGAGATCAAGGCGCCGTTCGACGGCACCGTGGGCGCGCGGACGATTTCCCCCGGCGACTACATTACCGCCGCCACCGTCATCACCACGTTGGACGACCTGAGCCGGCTAAAGATCGATTTCCAAGTGCCCGAACGGTTCACGTCCAAGGTCAAGGCCGGCACCACCTTTACCGTCCGGGCCCAGACGTCGGCGGGTGAAGCCCGCGCCAAGGGCGAAGTCTATTTCATCTCCTCGGTCATCGACCGCAGCACCCGTTCGAGCCAGGTCAAGGGTTACGTCACGGAGAATCCGGCTGGTTTTCAACCCGGTATGTTCGCCGGCATCGAACTCGTGCTTGCGGTGCATCGGGGTGTGCTCGCCGTGCCGGAGGGCGCCATTCTCACCACTTCCGCCGGGCCGCAATTGATCATCGTTCGCGAACAGGGCTCCGACAAGGTGGCCGACTTTGTGCCGGTGCTGCTCGGCTTGCGGGAAAAGGGTCTCGTGGAGGTCACGCCGGTCACGCCCGGTGCACTCACCGAGCTGAATACTGTCGTCGCTTCCGGAGTGGGTGCGCTGGTCCTTTACCCCGGCATCAAACTTGAACCCCGCCCGCTTCGCGCGGAATTCCGTCTGGGGGAATAAACCATGCTGTTGTCCGACGTCTCCATCAAACGCCCGGTGGTTGCCGTGGTGGCGTCCATTGTGGTTGTGCTCATCGGCGCGCTCAGTTTTGCCCGCCTGCCGGTGCGGGAATACCCGTTGATCGATTCGCCCGTCGTCTCAGTGGAGACGAATTATCGCGGGGCCTCCGCCGAGGTGGTGGAGGCGAAGATCACGGAGCCGCTGGAGAAGGAGATTGCCTCCATCGACGGCATCCGCGTCATCCGCTCCAGTTCCCGGGAGGAGAGTTCGAACATCACGGTGGAGTTTGGCCTCAGCCGGAACGTCGATGAGGTGGCCAATGACGTGCGCGACCGGGTCAGTCGGGCGCGGGGCAAGTTGCCCGACGAAATCAGCGAGCCCGTGATCACCAAGGCCGACGCGGACGCCAACCCGGTGATCACGCTGGCCTTCAACTCCGATCGCTACAGCCGGCCCGAACTGGTCGAGCTGGTCGAGCGCATCGCCATCCAGCGGCTTCAGACCATTCCCGGGGTTGGCACCGTCAATGTGCGCGGTCCGCGCTACGCCATGCGCCTGTGGGCCGACAGTGACCGGCTGGCCGCCCACCAATTGACGGTCGGTGACGTCGAGAGCGCTCTGCGCCAGCAGAACGTCGAGATCCCGGGGGGGCGCATCGAGTCCAGCTCCCGGGAGTTTCCCGTCCGCATCGAAGGGCGCATGACGCAGGTGGCGGAATTCGAAAACCTCGTGCTGGCCACCCGCGGCAACTACCAGGTCAAGTTCAACGACGTCGGCCGGGTGGAATTGGGTGCGGAAGAATATCGCTCCGAGGCCTATTTCAAGGGCCGGCCCACCGTGGGCGTGCAGATTTTGCGACAGGCCCAGGCCAACGTGCTTGATGTGGCCGGCGGCGTGAAGTCGATGATCCCGCTCATCAAGGCGGACCTGCCCGAAGGCATCAATGTGGACATCGGTTTTGACAGCTCGGTGTTCGTGGATCGTTCGGTGCGCGAGGTTTACAAGACCCTCTGGGAGGCGTCGGTGCTCGTGGTGCTGATGATCTTTCTCTTCCTGCGCGACTGGCGCGCCACGATGGTGCCGCTGGTCGCCATCCCGGTATCCATCATCGGTTCCTTCGCCGTGATGAGTTGGATGGGTTTCACGATCAACACGCTCACGCTGCTGGCGCTCGTGCTGGCGGTCGGCCTGGTGGTGGACGACGCCATCGTGATGCTCGAGAACATCTACCGCCGGATCGAGGAGGGGGAGTCTCCGATTCACGCCGCCATTTACGGCGCCCGGCAGGTGGCTTTTGCCGTCATCGCGACCACCCTGACGCTCGCGGCCGTGTTTCTGCCGGTGGCCTTTCAGTCCGGCCAGACCGGGCAACTCTTCTTTGAGTTCGGCATTACGCTCGCGGTGTCGGTCCTCGTGTCGGCCTTCGTGGCCCTGACGCTGACGCCCATGATGTGTTCGCGCATGCTGAAAGCCAAGGTGGTCGACGGCCACGCCCAACATGGGTGGTTTTACAACAAGACCGAGCCGTTTTTCATCCGGGTGAACGCCTTGTTCGCCCGCACGCTGCGCGGCGCGTTCAGGGTGAAGCCGTTGGTGGTGCTGGGTGCGGTGCTTTTCACGGTCGGTGGTCTGGCGCTCTACACGCAGTTGCAGCGTGAGCTCACGCCACTGGAGGATCGCGGCATTTTCATGGCCAATCTGATCGCGCCCATCGGCGCCACCCCCGAATATCTGCGGCTCTACTCCGTGGACATGGAGCAGATGATCCTGAGGATCCCCGAGATTGACCGCACCTTCCACCGCACCGGCGACGGTGGCCGGGCGTTTGTCTTCGCGACACTCAAGCCGTGGGAGGAGCGCACGCGCAAGACGCAGGAGATCACGGCGGAGCTCCGGCGCAATTTCCAGAAGCACGTCACCGGCGGCCAGGCCGTGACCAATCCCTTTCGCCCCTTCAGCAGCGGTCGGGGCGGCGGGGTGCAAATGGTGCTGCTCGGCAGCGACTTTAACGAACTGCAACGCCTCGGGGGCGAATACATCAAGGCGATGCGCGAGAGCGGCCAGTTTATCCAGCCGCGCGTGGACCCATCCCCGACCAAGCCACAGCTCGATGTGAAGATCGATCGCGCCAAGGCAGCCGACCTGCGGGTGCCGGTGAGTGCGATCGCCTCCACGCTCGAGTCGCTCCTCGGTGGCCGGCGCGTGACCGAGTTTCAGCGTGGCAACCAGCAGTATTACGCCATTGTCCAGGTGACGGATGAGAACCGGGCCACGCCGAACGATCTTTCCCGCCTCTATGTGCGCTCGACCGACGGGGTGCTCGTGCAGCTGAGCAACCTGGTCAGCTGGTCCGAGAATACCGTGCCCGAAAGCTACCCGCACTTCAACCGGCTGCGCTCCGTCACCGTTTCAGCACAGCTGGCGGAAGGGCGCACCATCGGCGATGGCGTGGCGTTTCTGGGTGGCATCAGCAACGAGGTGCTTCCGCCCGGTTACACCTACGCCTGGGATGGCGAAACACGTGATTTCGTCGAAAGCGGCAACGACACCTTTATTCTCTTCGGTCTCGCCCTGCTGTTCACCTTCCTGATCCTGGCGGCCCAGTTCGAGTCATGGATTCACCCGGTCACCATTTTCACCGGCGTGTTCATCGCGGTGGCCGGTGGTCTGTTGGTGCTTTATTGCACGCGCTACTGGGGGGTGGCCATGACGGACAACATCTTTTCCCGCTTCGGTCTCATCATGCTCATCGGCCTGGTGGCTAAGAACGGCATCCTGATCGTCGAGTTCGCCAACCAGCTTCAGGTGACGAAAGGCGAGAGCGCGGCGGAGGCGGCATTTGAAGCCGCGACGATCCGTTTCCGTCCGATCCTGATGACCTCCATTTCCACCGTGCTCGGCGCGGTGCCGATCGCCTTTGCCACCGGGGCGGGCGCCGAGACGCGCAATCCCATGGGCATCGTGGTCGTCGGCGGGCTCATGCTCTCGACCATCATCACGCTCTATGTGATTCCGATCGTCTACATCATCATGGACAAGCTCTGCGTGCGTTTCACCGGCAAGTCCAGCGCCCACGGCCTGATCAAGGCCGCCGAGATCGAACGCGAGACGGCGGGTAATGCCCCCGAGCCGGTGCACGCCAAGTGATGACCCGGGCCCGGCGTAGCCTGCTGGCCGGACTGGTTTTGCTGGCGGGTGGCCCCGGCGGATTCGCGGTGACTCCGGCGACGCGGGCCGACGAACTCCGGCAGGCACAGGCCGATCTGGCCGCCCTGCGGGTGCGTTACGACGACCAGCATCCCCGGCTGGCCGAGGCGCGGCTCCGGGCGTCGGTGTGGCAGCGGCTGGAGAAGGAAGGCCGCACGGAACCGCTGGTCCTGCAACGGGCCTGGGTCGAGCGCGACGTGCTGCGGCTGCGCTACCTTGAAAAGCATCCCGATCTTGTCGCCCAGCAGGCCTGGGTGGCGGCCATGGAGCAGCAATTGAAGAGCGCCCCGGCCAGCCCGGATTTGCTGTTGGCGGCGGCGGGCGAACTGGCCGCGCTGGGCACGCACCTGGGTGAGGCGCATCCTAAATATCAGGACCAGGCACGCAAGGTGGCGGCCCTCCGCCGGCACCTGCTGGCCGGCGGCGGGGCCGGCCCGGAACTGCGCCTGGCCCGCGCGATGCAGGAATATTACGGCGGCCGCTACGACACCAATCATCCCACGATGCAGGAGGTCGCGGCGCAGATTGCCGCGCTGGAGAAGGGCAATGTAGGGCGGGATCGCTGATCCCGCCTTCGGTCGGAGGTGTTATAGTATTCGCGGCGGGATCAGCGATCCCGCCCTACAGCCAAAAAAATCGCCGCTCGGGGAGGAGCGGCGACGGGAGTGGAACCAGCTGATTTACCGGCCGGCCTTGGTGGCCTTGATGCGGGCGCCGGAGTTCAGGATGCGCTTGCGGAGACGCAGGTTCTTCGGCGTGACCTCGACGAATTCGTCGGCCGCGATGTATTCGATCGCACGCTCCAGGGAGAGCTTCGACGCCGGCGTGAGGCCGGTGGCGACGCCCGAGCCCTGGGAACGGAAGTTGGTCAGCTGCTTCTCGCGCACGGCGTTGATCGAGATGTCCTCGTTGCGGGGATTCTCGCCAACGATCATGCCTTCATAGACCTGCTCGCCGGGGTTGACGAACAGCTTGCCGCGCTCCTGGCACATCACGAGGGCGTAGCCGGTCGTCTCGCCGGCCTCGGTCGCGATGAGCGTGCCGGTGATGCGGGTGAGGACCTCGCCGGCGTAGGGGCCGTATTCCTTGAACAAGTGGCTGAGCACGCCGCGACCGCTGGTGGCGTTGACGACGTCGATCTCCATGCCGATCAGGCCGCGCGTGGTGATGGTCGCCTCGAGCATGGTGCTGTGCGGCAGCTTCTCCATGTTGGTGAGGCGGCCTTTGCGGTTCGCCATGTTCTGCATGATCGCGCCGACGCACTCGTCCGGCACCTCGATCCAGACGGTCTCGTAAGGCTCCAGGCGTTCGCCGTCGGGACCTTTTTTCTCAATCACGGTCGGGCGGGAGACGAGGAGTTCGAAGCCCTCGCGGCGCATCGTCTCGACGAGCACGGCGACCTGCATGGCGCCGCGGGCCTTGACGTTGAAGATACCGGCCTTTTCGGAGTCCTCGATATAGATGGAAACGTTGGTCTTCAGTTCGCGCATCAGGCGCTCGCGCAGCTGGCGGGAGGTGACGAGCTTGCCTTCCTGGCCGACGAGTGGGCCGTCGTTGACGCAGAACTGCATCTCGAGGGTCGGCGGGTCGATCTGGGTGAAGGGCAGGGCGTGGCCGGCCTCGTCCGCGGTGAGGGTGTCACCAATGTCGACATCCTCAAAGCCCGAGAGGCCGACGATGTTGCCGGCGACGGCGGTCTCGGTCTCGCGGGTGCCGAGGCCGGTGAATTCAAACACCTTGGTGATCTTGGCGCGGATGCGCTTGCCGTCGGCGTGGCGGACTACAAACACGGACTCCCCGACATTGGCGACGCCGCCGAGGATCTTGCCCACCGCGATACGGCCGACGTAGTCGCTCCAATCGATGTTGGACACGAGCATGTGAAAGGGCTCGTTCGGCTTGGCGAACGGTGGCGGGACGTGGTCGAGGATGGTCTGGAAGAGGGGGGACATGTCCTTCTTCTCCTCCCCGAGGTGATACATCATGTAACCGTCGCGACCCGAGCCATAGACGACCGGGGCGTCGAACTGCTCCTCGGTGGCGTTGAGCTCCATGAGGAGTTCGAGCACCTTGTCATACATCTTGGCGGGCTCGGCGTTTTCGCGGTCGATCTTGTTGATGACGAGGACGACCTTCAGGCCGTGGGCGAGGGCTTTGCGGAGCACGAAACGGGTCTGGGCCTGGGGACCGTCATAGGCGTCCACCACGAGCAGCACGCCATCCACCATGCGGAGGGCGCGCTCGACCTCGCCACCGAAGTCGGCGTGGCCGGGGGTGTCGACGATGTTGACGATCTTGTCCTTCCAGTGGACCGAGGTGTTCTTCGCCTTAATTGTGATGCCCTTTTCCTTTTCGAGGTCCATGGAATCCATGGCGCGTTCCTGGACCTGTTGGTTGGCGCGGTAGACGCCGCCTTCCTTGAGGAGTTTGTCGACGAGCGTGGTTTTGCCGTGGTCGACGTGGGCGATAATGGCGATATTGCGGATGTTCTGGTTCATGTTCGGGCGGACCTGTTTAAATTGGGAAAAGGGTCACGGTGCTTCCCGCCCCGGGGCTTGGCAAGCAGAACTTGACCAGTTATCGCCGGCAAAATCCGCGAGCACCGCGGTTTGCCTAAGTCCCTGATACACCGTGGTGGATATGGGGTAGGGCGGTGAGTCCGTTCACCGCCATAAACGCCGAGGCGCGGAGCGGAGTCCGCGCCCTACCTGCAAAAAAACGGTCAGCGCGCCGGGCAGGGGTGAAGCCAAGGTTCCGGACAACACACAAGCCCAGCGCGCTGACAAAGGGATGCTTACTAAAGATAGAGGCCCGGGCACCTTGCGGTGCCCGGGCCAAAATCGGGGGTGGGTGCTCGCCACGCACTCTTTCCCATTCGCACAACATTGGG
>JBKJRX010000320.1:0-3270 GCA_046593155.1 Lacunisphaera sp. | reverse complement strand
GACAAGACCACTGCCAACTCATCCGAGCGTCATGCAATCCACACCCAAACCCGACCGACCAACCAAGCCGAAGCAAGCTTCGGGGTATCGGACCCACAGCGAATGAAAAGGAACCTGCCATTGATTGTGACGGCCGCGATCTTCGCGCTGCTGTTCGCGACGGCGGCGCATTTCTACGAGGGCTTCCTCTCCGCGCGCGTGTTCATCAGCCTGCTGTCGGAGAATGCCTTTTTGGGCATCGCGGCCGTCGGCATGACGCTGGTGATTTTTTCGGGCGGCATCGACCTGTCGGTTGGCGCCGTCATCGGGTTCACGTCCATCTTCACCGCCACGCTGATCGAGAAGCATCAGCTGGCACCGGGGCTGGCCTGGGCATTGGGGCTCGCGGTGGGGTCTGCACTGGGGGCGGGAATGGGTTCGTTGATTCATTTTTTCCGGCTGCCGCCTTTTTTGATCACGCTGGCAGGAATGTTCCTGGCGCGCGGCGCTGGCTTCTGGATCAGCACGGACTCGGTCGGCATCAACCACGGGTTGTATGGGAAAATCTCGGCCTACGAATGGCTGTTCGGGACCGTGGCGGTGCCGGCGAACGCGCTCTTCCTGGTCGCGGTGCTGCTGGCGGGCTGGGTGGTGGCGCACCAGACGCGTTTCGGGCGAACCTTGCTGGCCATCGGCGCCAACGAGCAGTCGGCGCTGCTCATGGGCCTGCCGATTGGTCCGGCCAAGATCGGCGTCTACACGCTGAACGGTTTTTGCGCGGCGCTGGCCGGCATTGTGGCCACCCTCTATACCGGTTCAGGTAACCCGAGCATGGGCATCGGGCTTGAGTTGGACGCCATCGCGATCGTCGTCATCGGCGGCACACTGCTGACCGGCGGGCGCGGGCACATGCTGGGCACGCTGCTGGGAGTCCTGATTTTCGGCACTATTCAGGCGGCCATCCTGTTCGACGGGCGTTTGAGTTCCTGGTGGATGCGCATCGTCGTGGGTGCGTTGTTATTGGTGTTTATCCTGTTGCAGCGCTTATTTTTGCGCAGGAAGTAAGCCGGCCTAACCAGTCGCTTTTCAAGCCGACCGGGAAAAATCTTGGAATCGGACTTGCCAAGGGCGGGGGTGATGTCTGTTTTCGGCCTTTCCTGTTCCTTAAACCTACAACCGTTAACCGCAGTTACGATCGCAAGGCGGCCCAGTTGGCCGACCTGTGTCTCGTCATTACGACATAGATCCCATGAACCTCACTCCCAAAGACCTCCTCGATGCCGGCGTCCACCTCGGCCACCAGACCAAGCGTTGGAACCCGCGCTCCAAGCCCTACATTTTCGACCACCGGCAGGGCATCACCATCATCGATCTCGAGAAGACGCATGCCGCGCTGGAGAAAGCCTGCGCGTTCGTCGAGAGCCTCGTTGCCGGCGGCGGCGACGTCCTCCTGGTCGGCACCAAGCGCCAGGCGCAGGAACTCATCCGCGAGGCGGCCACCGCCACCGGCATGCCCTACGTCACCACCCGCTGGATGGGCGGCACACTCACGAATTTCGAGACCATCAAGAAGTCCCTCACCAAGTATAAAAAATACCAGGCGATGGACGCGAGCGGCGAGCTCGGCAAGTTCTCCTCCAAGGAGGAGTCCGCCATCCGCCGCGAGATGGCCCGCATGACCCGCAACTTCGACGGGATCATCGGCCTCACCGGCCTGCCCGCCGCGATGTTCGTCATCGACACCAGCTACGAGGAAATCGCGGTGGCCGAGGCCAAGCGCATGAACATCCCCTCGATCGGCCTGGTCGACACCAACTCCGACCCGACCCAGCTGACCTACCCGATCCCGGGCAACGATGACGCGGCGAAATCCGTCCGCATCATCATCGAGACCGTCGTCGAGGCGATCACGCAGGGCCTGGCCCACCGCGAGACCCGCCGCAACGCCCACGCCGAGGCGAAGGCCGCCGCGTCCGGCGTCAACGCCGCGGGTGAAGTCGACCTCGATAAGGTCGTCATTCCCGACAACCTGAAGGGTTTGGTCGAGGAGGAGAAGCCGGTCGTCAAAAAGCGCATCAGCCGCACCACCGGCGCGAAGAAGTCCGCGGTCACCACCGACGAGGTTTGATCGCCCAACGCCTCCAATAATCACATGGCTACCGTCACCACTTCCATGATCAGCGAGCTCCGGGAAAAAACCGGCGCTGGGCTGCTCGACGTCAAGAAGGCCCTCGATGAGGCCCAGGGCAATTCGGAGGAGGCCATCACCATCCTCCGCAAGAAGCTCGGCAACAAGATCGACAAGCTCGCCTCCCGCGCGACCAAGGAAGGCCTTGTCCATTCCTATATCCACGTGGGTGGCAAGGTCGGCGTGCTCGTCGAGATCAACTGCGAGACCGACTTCGTCGCCAAGACCGACGATTTCAAGTCGTTCTGCCAGGACGTGTGCCTGCAGATTGCCGCCGCCTCCCCGAGCTACGTCCGCCGCGAGGAAGTCCCCGAGGCCGAGCTCGCCAAGGAGCGCGACATCGCCGCCGCGCAGATGGCCGGCAAGCCGCCGGCCGCCGTGCAGAAGATCGTCGAGGGCAAGCTGGAGAAGTATTACTCGCAGGTCTGTTTGCTCGACCAGCCCTTCGTCAAGTCCCCGGACAAGATGATCAAGGACATCCTGTCCGAGAAGGTCGGCAAGCTCGGCGAGAACATGCAGATCCGCCGCTTCACCCGCTACCAGCTCGGCGCCTGAGCCCTGACCCGCTGAAACCTTTCAAGGCGCTCCCGCAACGGAGCGCCTTTGTTTTTCGCTCAGCGAAAAACATCCTCCGCAGCCTTGGCGAAGGAGGATTCGGCCAGAACTAATGCGCGGAAAGATCGCGGGGTAATTTCAGATTCCGGGGTCTGTCTTTATTAGTGCTGATTAGTGTGCATTAGTGGTGAGCCATCCCATGAACGTCACCCGTGGCCAGATCATCGCCCGAGGCCTCGCCAACCGTTGTCCCAATTGCGGCGGGCGCACGCTGTTCAAGGCCGGCAAGCTGTTCGAGCTCGACCGCTCCTGCCGCGACTGCGGCCTGAAGATTGAGAAAGACGAGGGGTTCTTCCTTGGCGCCATGGCGATCAACTACGGCGTGACCTGCGTCGGCCTGCTCGCACCGGTGGTCGTCCTCTGGTATCTCGGGGCGTTGAGCGGCAAGGTGGCCATCGGGTTGGCCCTGACGCTGGCAGTGCTGGCGCCGCTCGCGCTGTATCGTTCCTCCCGCAGCTGGCAGCTGATGCTGTATTATTTTTTCCTGC
>JBKJRX010000291.1:0-17717 GCA_046593155.1 Lacunisphaera sp. | reverse complement strand
AGGTTGAAGTTTGCCGCCATCGGCGTGAGCAGAGTTCCGCAATAACCGCAGAGCATGCCGAGGGCGCCCATGATGGCCGCATCGCCGCCGTGCGCATTCACGATGAACGGCAGACCGACGCCCAGAGTCATGATCGGAAACGCCGCGAAGGCGTTGCCCATCATCACCGTGAAGATCACCATGCCCCCGCAATAGGCGACCACCGCCACGAGCGGATTTGCCACCGGCAGTGACGCCGCCACCAGCTTCGCCACTTCTTCACCGACTCCCGCCTTCGCAAAAATTCCACCCAGGCCGGCGAGTGACTGCGGCAGGATGATCGTCCACCCGAGCAGCTCGAGCAACCGCCCGCCTTCCTGCACCGGGGCGGCCGCCCGGTCCTTGCTCACCCAAAGTGCGGCCGCGAGGCCGGCGAGGCAACCGATGCCCAGCGCGACCTGGGAGCCAACGACAAAACTTCCCAGGATGGCCACGGTCGGGACCAGCAGGATCGGCCAGATCAGCTTGTGGCCAAGCGCGGCCGCACGCACTTCCCCCTGCCCCGGTTCCGGGAAGGCCGGTGCCGCCACCTGCTTCGCTGCCACCAAAGCCCCCAACCCGAGCACCATCCAGCCCACGAGCTCGTTCGGAAGGATTTTCCCCGCACCGATGGCGATTCCCAGCAGCAACCAGAAGGCGGTCGATCCCCAGCGGCGGGGATGCGCCGGGCTCAGGGCAATCCGCCCCGCCAGCGCCGCCACGAACAGGCCGGTCAGCACGAAGAAATGCTCAAGTGTCAGCCCACTCATTGGCCGCCTCCTTTCCGTTTCCGGAGCCAGCGATCCAGGGCACGATAACGCCACCAGCCCACCAGCACCACCCACAGCGCGGTGGGCAGGCTCCAGAGCTGGATGGCGGCCAGCGTCACGGGGACGCCCGCGGTTTCAAAAAAACTTTTCACCAAAAGCAGCGCCCCGACCGCCACGAGGACGTCATCCGAGAAAAAATTACCGACGTTCTCCGCCGCCGCCCCGTGGGCCCGCAGCCGCTCGCGGGTCTCCGGCGAAAATTCACCCCGCGCCCTGGCCGCGCCCTCCGCCATGGGCACGATGAGCGGCCGCACCATGCCGGCGTGGCTGCCCAGGCTGATCCCGAGCACGCTCAACCCGCCGCGGACCGCCTGGTAAAGCCAGTAGATGCCGCCGGAAGTCGCCGCCTGCACCCGCCGCATCTGCGTCGCGATGTGCTCGCGCAGGCCGTGCTTCTCCAGCAGCCCGACCACCGGCAACATGAGCACGATCGGCAGGATGAGTCCGCGGTTATCCACGAACAATTTTCCCATGAGACCAACCACCTCCGTCAGCGAAAAACCCGCGGACAATCCGGTCACCAGCCCCGCCGTCAGCACGACCACCAGCGCGTTCACCCGGAATCCGAAGCCGGCCGCGACCACGAGGATGCCGAGCAATTTGATCATGCGCCGGGAGCCCTGAGTTCAACCCCCGCCGCCGCGAGTTCACTCCGCAGCCGCCGCGCAAATTCCACCGGATGGGCGCCGTCACCATGCAGGCAGACCGTGTCCGCCTGAATCATCACCTCGGGGCCGTCCGCCGACTGCACCCTGCCCTCGCGCACCATCCGCAGGACCTGCGTGACCGCCACAGCTTCGTCCGTGATCACGGAATTCGGCTGCGCGCGCGGCGTCAGCAGGCCGTCCGCCTGGTAGGTTCGATCGGCAAAAACCTCCCGCGCGACTTGCAGCCCGCAAGCCTCGGCGGCGGCGACCAACTGGCTGCCGGCCAGCCCGAACAGGATCAACCGCGGATCCACCTCATAGATGGCCATCACCACGGCCTGCGCCAGGAGGGTGTCGCGCGCCGCCTGGTTGTAGAGCGCACCGTGGGGCTTCACGTGGGCGAGCCGCACGCCGGCCCCACGGGCAATCAGCTGCAACTGCAAAACCTGGTCATGGACCAACCCGTGCACCTCGCCCGGGCTCACCGGCAGTTCCCGCCGGCCGAAATTCGCCCGGTCGGCGAAACCCGGGTGCGCGCCGATGGCGACGCCGTGCTTTTTGGCGAGTGTCACCGTCGCGCGCATCGTCGCCAGGTCGCCCGCATGGGCACCGCAGGCGATGTTGGCCGACGTGATCAACGGCATCAGCTCCGCATCGTGGCCGGCGCCTTCCCCGAGATCGCAGTTGAGGTCGACGCGCAACATGGGCTCAACCGGCGAGCCGGACCAGACCCATGCGCACCCGGGCCAGGTCGCGCTCCCGCGCCAGGTAAATGTCATGCGCCGCCGCGAGCGTGGTCTCCTCGAAACGCACCGTGTCACCCGGCAGCATCTGGGTGAACCGGCCGAGGTCCACCGTCACCACCGCCGCCAGCCGCGGATAGCCGCCCACCGACTGCCGGCTGGGCAGCAGCACGATCGGCTGGCCGGCTGCCGGGACCTGCACGACGCCGGCGTTGACGGACGACGAGATCATCTCGCGTGATTTTACCAGGGCCAGTTCCGGTCCCTGCAACCGCACACCCATCCGGTCGGCCTCCTTGGTCGCCGTCCAGTCCGCCGAGAAAAAAGCCTGTTGGGCCTCTTTCGTGAACCAGTCGCACTCAGGTCCTCGCAAGGCCCGCACCACGCCGGGCTTGGCCGGCTGGCCCATCGTCTCGGGCCGCACGGTCCACGCCACCGCGCGTTTCTGCCCCACCTGCAGCGAGGCCAGGATCTGTTTCGCCCAGGGCGAGTGTTCGAAAATTTTCAGCGCATCACCGGCGATCAGCGGCCGGCCCTCGTGGCCGCCGATCCCGGCGCGCCGGTAGGTTGTCCGGCTGCCCATGACCAGCGGCACATCGATGCCGCCCGCGATGGCCAGCCACGCCCGCAAGCCGGCGCGGGCCAGGCCGAAGCTCACGACCTCGCCGGCGGCGATGCGCACCGCGCGGTCGCGCGGCAAGGGTTGATCGCCCACGCGAGCAGCAAAATCCGCCCCGCCCCACGCAATCAGCGTGTCCTGGTCGAACACTAGGTCCGGACCGGTCTGTGCCATTTCCAGCAGTGCAGCGTTGTCGTCGTTCCCGACGCACAGGTTGACCGCCCGTGCGGCAAACCCGTCGAGCGCGCCACCGACCACGATGCCGTATTGCTGGTAGCCGGGCCGGCCGAGGTCCTGCACCGTCGTCAGCAGTCCGGGTTTGCGCACCTTCAGCATCGGAAACCTCCGATACTGAAAGCTCCAGGCTCCAACCTCCAGCCTCCAGGGAAACACGACGCGCCAAGATTCCAAACAAGACACCGCGCCGTGGGTGATTTTTGCGATTGGATATTCACTGGAGCTTGGAATTTGGAGCTTGGAGCTTCGTTTCCTGCGTTTGGAGCTTCCCAAATTCCTCCGGCGTGATGGCACGGAACTTCACTTGGTCGCCGGTCGCCAGCCGCACCGGCGGATTCTGCTCGGGCAGGAAGATCCGCAGCGGCGTCCGGCCAATCAGGTTCCAGCCTCCGGGCGTCGCGAGTGGATAGATACCGGTCTGTTCCCCACCAATGCCGACCGAGCCGGGCGGCACGGTCATGCGCGGTTTCGTGTGCCGCGGCGTGTGCAGTTCCTTCGGCAGCCCGCCGAGATAGGGAAACCCGGGCGCGAAACCGATCAGGTGCACGAGATACTCGGCCTTCGCGTGGCGCTTGATGACTTCTTCCGGTGACAGCTTCGCCTGGGCCGCCACGCGCGCGAGGTCGGGCCCGAACTCGCCGCCGTAGCACACGGGAATATCCACCACCCGTGACTTGACCTTCTCCATTTTTGGCGGGTGCTTCAGCCGCTCGCGCAACTTTCCACCAAGCCAATCGGCAATGCCCTGCACCGGTGCTCCCGCCTGCACCGCCGCCCAAGGATCGTAGAAGACCGTGACCGTCGTGTAAGCCGGCACCAGTTCGTGGACCGCCAGCAGTGGCACCGCGGCCAGCGCCCGCCACGCCGCCTGCACACGCCGGTGTGTGGACTCGTCAATGACGGTCCCCAACTCCAGCACCAGCGCGTTGTCGCCGAGTGGCGTGATCTGCATGCCCCAAATTGCTAAGTGCGGACGGGCGATTGCCAGCCCAAATCTCCTGGAGACTTCTGATTTCCAACAGTGGGCCAGCGAGCTTGCTCGCGCTTTTCTCGAGTGGCTCGAGCAAGCTCGCTGGCCCACCCATCCGGGCAGCCAAAATCTCTCAACTAATCGCCCCGCACCGTCCCGCTCATAGATTTTTGTTAGGGTTGCGGTTCCCTTGGGAATACTAGAGTGAATCCCCGCCATGTCCCTCCGTCCCCTTGCCTGCGCCGCCGTAATGACCCTGCTCCTGATGAGCGGTTGCCGCGACCGTGAGATCACGGCCTACCGCGCCCCCAAGGACCCCGTGGCCGCCGCGACCCCGCCGCCCGCCGGTGCGGCCAGCACCAACGAGCTCCCGCCCGATCATCCCCCCGTCGGCGGCGCCGCGCAACCCGCCGCCGGAGCCGCCACCATGGCCAACACCGCGGTGCCCACCGGCGGCGACAATCTCACGTGGACCGCCCCCGCCCACTGGACCGCCAAGCCCGCCAGCGCCATGCGCAAGGGCAGCTTCACCATCAAGGACGGCGACGCCGAGGCCGACCTGTCCATCACCGCCTTCCCCGGCGACACCGGCGGCCTGCTGGCCAACCTGAACCGCTGGCGCGGCCAGATTTCCCTGCCACCCCTGACCGAAGGCCAGCTCGATGCCAATCGCGAGCATGTGGACATCGGCGCTCTGCATGTGGATGTCATGGACTTCGCCGGCACCGCCAACGGCGCGCCGACGCGGATCATCGGCGCCGTCGTGCCCCTCGAGGGCGAGACCTGGTTCTTCAAGCTCATGGGGCCCGAAGCCCTCGTCGCCCGCGAGAAGGCCGCCTTCCGCGAGTTTCTCGGCACCGTCCGCCCGCGCTGAACCATGACGCCGCTCATCCGCCAGTTCCGCGACTTCTTCGTCTCCCTCAAGCTCACCGTCTGGCTGCTCGGGCTCTCGATCATCCTGATCTTCTGGGCGACGCTCGCGCAGGTGAAGCTCGGCATCTGGGGCGTGCAGGAGAAATTCTTCCACACCCTCTTTGTCCTCGAGACGATCCCCGGCACCGCGATCCCGGTGCCGGTCTTCCCGGGCGGCTACTTCCTCGGCGGCCTGCTGCTCATCAACCTCGTCGCCGCGCACATCTACCGCTTCAGGCTCGAGTGGAAGAAGGCCGGCATCCAGCTCACCCACCTCGGCCTCATCCTCCTGCTGGTGGGCGAACTCATCACGAGCCTCAGGCAGGTGGAGAGCAACATGCGCCTCGAGGAAGGCGGCACGATGCATTACTCCGAGAGCTACCGGAACAACGAGCTCGCGATCCTCGACATGACCAACCCGGAGTTCAACGAGGTCGTCGCCATCCCCGAGGCCGTGCTGTCCGACGGCGGCTCCCTCCAGCACCCCAAGCTCCCGTTCCAGATCCGCATCCGCGACTACCACCCCAATGCCGCGCTCCAGATGCGCGACCAGCCTGCCCCGAGCGGAGTCGCGGGGGTGCCCGGCGCCGCCCCCGCCCTCGCCACCGCCGGGATCGGCCTACGCGTCGCCGTCACCCCGCTCCGCCTCACCTATAAGCAGGACGAGCGCAACGCCCCCGCCGCCCACATCGAGTTCGTCGGCCCCGAGGGCACGCTCGGCACCTGGCTGGTCTCGCCGCTGCTCAGCGCCCCGCAGAAATTCGACTATGCCGGCCGCACCTGGGAACTCGGCCTCCGCTTCAAGCGCTACTACCACCCCTTCGCCATCACGCTGCTCGATTTCTCCCACGACAAATACCCCGGCACCGAGATCCCGAAGAACTTCTCCAGCCGCATCCGCCTCAAGACCGACGACGGTCAGGCCGACCGCGAGGTGCTCATCTACATGAACAACCCGCTGCGGCACGCCGGCCTGACCTTCTATCAGGCCAGTTTTGAGAAGGGCGACACCGTCAGCATCCTGCAGGTCGTGCGCAACCCGGGCTGGGTGCTGCCCTATGTGTCCTGCGTGATGATGGGCCTCGGCCTGCTGGTGCAGTTCGGCATCCACCTCACCGGTTTCGTCCGCAAGCGCTCACATACCTGAGTTTACACCAAGGTCGCAAAGATCGCAGAGCAATGCATCCGGAATACCTCAAAGCCAACTCACTTTCCGCCAAGGTCATTGGTGCGGCTATTGAGGTGCACCGTCATAAAGGACCAGGCCTGATCGAAAGCATCTACGAGCGGTGTCTGGTCCATGAACTTCATTTGCAAGGCATCGCTTCCGCCAGCCAGATTCAAATACCCATCGAATACAAGGGGCTGGTTTTTGAGGAAGCCCTCCGCTTGGACGTCTATGTGGAAGGTTGCCTGATTGTGGAAAACAAGGTCGTCGAGAAAATCCTGCCCATCCACAAGGCGCAGCTCCTGTCCTACATGAAATTGCTTAATGCACCTCTGGGACTGCTGATCAATTATCATGAACCGCTGCTGAAGGATGGCCTTGTTCGCCTGATACTTCCCGGCGCCGACCAGACATGAACCCCTTTGCTGTCTTCGCGACCTTGGTGTAAAAAATGAAACGCTTTATTCCACTCTTAGTTCTCGTTCTCGCCGCCGCTTGGCTCGCCTCCGCGCTGCGTCCACAGAAAAATGCCGGCGAGGCCGACCTCGTCGCCTTCGGTCGGCTGCCGGTGCTCGTCAACGGCCGCATCAAGCCCCTCGACACCGTCGCCCGCACCTCCTTGTTGATGATGCAGGGCCGCCAGCGCGTCAGCGACCCGACAAACCCCAAGCCACTCGTCGCCACCCCCACCGAGTGGCTGGCCGACGTGCTGTTCAATCCCGCCAAGGCCGACGATTACCCGACCTTCCGCCTCAGCGCCACCGACTCGCCAGAGCTGCTCACGCTCATGGGCATCACCGTGAAGGAGACCAAGATCACCTACGAGAGCGCCGTGCTGCGCACCCTGGCCCTCGCCGACTTCGTTCCGGGCACCCGCACGCGTTTTTCCTTCAACCAGCTCTCCCCAAAACTGGCCGAGCTCGACCGCCAGGCGCAGCTCGCCAGCCCGGTCGATCCCCAGCTCCGCACCCTGTTTCAGAAGGCCGTCATGCAGCTGCGCGAGCGGGTCATGCTCTACCAGCGGTTGAAGCACAGCGTGCAGCTGCCGGACTCGCGCAACTTCCTTTCCGAGGTCGTCCAGTTCCAGCAGGGTCTGACGGCCGGCGTCGCCGCCGTCCGCGCCCGCCAGAAGGGCGAGCCGCACGACGAGGCCGCGTTCAAGGCCATGCTGGCCGCCGCCCAGCGCTACGACACCATGGACCAACTGGGCTACCTGCTCACCATCCCGCCGGCCGCGGGCGACACCGACCCAACGCACTGGCAGACCGTCGGCCACACCCTTCTCGAGACCTTCGAGACCGGCGACATCAACCCCAACGTCATGGCTTATGCCGCCCTCGGCAGCGCGTGGCGTGACCGCTCGGCCGTCCAGTTCAACGAGATCGTCCGCCTCTTCGGCGCCCAGTTCACCAAGCGTTTCGCCCCGCAGCTGACCAAGAGCGATGTCGAGACACGTTTCAACGCCGCCGAGCCCTTCTACAAGAGCACGCAGCTCTACATCATCGCCTTCCTGCTCGCCATCTTCTCGTGGCTCAAGTGGCCCGAGGTGCTCGGCCGCAGCGCGTTCTACCTCACCCTGCTCGCCTTCGTCGCCACCACCGCCGGCATCGCCACCCGCATGTGGCTCGAGGACCGCCCGCCGGTCACGAACCTCTATTCCTCCGCCCTCTTCGTGGGCTGGGGCTCGGTCGGCCTCTGCCTGATCCTCGAGAAAATCTACCGCAACGCCATCGGCTCGGTCGCCGCCGGCATGATCGGTTTCGTCACGCTGCTCATCGCCCACCACCTGTCGCTCAGCGGCGACACCCTTGAGATGATGCGCGCCGTGCTCGACACCAACCTCTGGCTTGCGACCCACGTCGTCATCGTGACCATCGGCTACGCCGCCACCTTCCTGGCCGGCTTCCTGGCCCTGATCTATATCTTCCGGGGCGTTTTCACCCGTTCACTCGACAAGGACACCGCCGACGCCCTCGCCCGCATGGTCTACGGCATCGTCTGCTTCGCCACCTTCTGCAGCCTCGTCGGCACCGTCCTCGGCGGTATCTGGGCCGACCAGTCCTGGGGCCGCTTTTGGGGCTGGGACCCGAAGGAAAACGGCGCGCTCATGATCGTCCTCTGGAACGCCGTCATTCTCCACGCCCGTTGGGGCGGCCTCGTGAAGCAGCGCGGCCTGATGTGCCTGGCGATTTTCGGCAACGTCATCACGAGCTGGAGCTGGTTTGGCACCAACATGCTCGGCGTCGGCCTCCACAGCTATGGTTTCATGGACGCCGCCTTTTGGTGGCTCCTCTTCTTCGTTCTGACCCAGGTCGCTGTGATCGCCCTCGCCCAGCTCCCGCTGGCCAGGTGGCGGAGCTTTAGGGCGGCTTGAGATCGGTCGCGTTATTCCCATTGGGTCCAATACCCCGAAGCTTCAGCCGTCGCCGAGCCTATGGCTGACAGGTGCCCCGGAGATCTTTACCGCGCCGTCCGCCGGCAGACCAGCAGGACTTCGTGGATCCCGGCCAGAGGCATCAGGCCGTCCGTGAATTTCAACCTCTTCTGCAGAAGCATGCCCAGCGGGAAGAGCAGCCAGTTGTAGCAGCGGGCGGCGGCAACCGGATGCCGGGTGAGTCCCTGGACCGCGTAGTGCAGCAGGCGCGGACTGTTGGACTGCATGCCGAAGACCGTGCTTTTCTCGACCGCCAGTCCGTGGCGAGCCAACAATGCCTGCAGCATGGCCGGCTCATAACGACGGGCATGACCGACATAGTCATCAAAAGTGGTCCACAGCGCGGGATGCAGGGGCACGGAAAAGATCAACCGGCCGTCGGGTTTGAGCACGCGCATGAACTCGGCAAAGACCCTCTCATCATCCTCGACATGCTCGATCACATCGAAAGCGGCCACGAGGTCGAAACTGTCGTTAGCGAACGGCAGCGCGGTGATCTCGCCCTTCCGGGCCAGCCCGCCGCGAGCATTCAATTGCGCGACCACCGGGGGACTAAGATCGAGGAAATTCGTGCCGGCGATCGGCAGGCGCGGCCGCAGTCCCGGCCCGATTTCCAAGCGGTGAGGAGCCCCGGAGAGCAGCGCGGAGATCAGGGGCCACGTATTGAATTTTTCCGGCCTCGTCAGGTAGGTCCGGGCCCAGAAAGCGTCATAAAACCGGCTGTTTTTAGAGGCGAGTGCGTTGGGTTCCATCGAAAGCGGGGCCGGCGGGCCATGCCCATTGTGCCTGATGCCCGCTAGAATGAACAGCGCGCAGTGAGCCCAGGTTCGATAAACCTGTCCGGCGACAGCTGACGCCGGCCCAACCCGGCAATTGCGTCAACCCTTCAACAATTCCTCGGCATGGGCCACGGCGCTTTTGGCGTTGCGGTCGCCGAGCATGCGGGCGAGTTCCCCGACGCGCACCTTGCGATTGCCGTGGATCGGCTCGATCTCGACCGCCGCCCGGTCGCCGCTCTGGTCCTTCGTGACGACGAAATGATTCGCGGCCTGCGCCGCCACCTGCGGCAGGTGCGTGACGCACAGCACCTGATGCCGCTCCGCGATGTCGGCCATCTTCTGGCCCACGATCCGGCCGATCTCGCCACCGACGTTGGCGTCCACCTCGTCAAAAACCAGCAGCGGCACATCGTCGATCTCGGCCAGCACGGCCTTGAGCGCAAGCATCACGCGCGCAAGCTCACCGCTCGAGGCGATCCGGTGCAGCGGCAAGGGCGGTTCACCGACGTTCGGCGAAAAGAGGAATTCCACCCCGCAGTCACCGTAAAGCCCGAGTTCCGGCAACGGGGCCAACGCCACGCGGAAATCCGCCTTCTTGAATCCGAGCTGGACGATAACCTTGGCCGCAGTCCTGGCCAGTTGCAGCGCAGCCTTTTCGCGGGTGGCCCGTAATTCCCCGGCCGCCTTCTTCGCAGACTTCAGGGCGTCGGCCCCCTGTTTCTCCAGCTTGGCCAGCGAACCTTCGACATCGCCCTGCAACTCCAGCTTCCGGCGCATCTCGTCGCGCGCGGCGAGCACGGCCTCGACCTTGGCGCCGTGTCTGCGTTTCAGCTCCAGCCAGGAATTCATTTTGTCCTGCAGCGTCTCGGCTTGCTCGGGATCGAAATTCAGGGACGACGCCAGGGACGCAAACTCCGCGTCGAGATCACCGAGTTCCACGGCCGCCGATTGCAGCCGGTCCGCGAGAGGTTTACTCGCCTCGTCGAGCGACTCCAGCTGCCGCGCTTCGCGTAAAATCGCCGACAACCGGCCGAGCAAACCATCCTCGCCGCTGAGCCCGTGACTCAGGCCGGAGGCGAGTTGGATGATCTCCTGCGCACTGTTCTGTCGCTGGAAATCGCGTTCGAGCGCGGCGATGGCCTCCTCCGTCAGGTCGAGTGCATCAATCTTGCCCAACTGGATCTTCAGGAAATCGATCTGATCGGCGGACAACTTCTCCGCACCGAGCAGACGCTCGCGTTCGTCCACCAGTTCGCGCCAGTGGCGGTAGGTTTTCTGGTATTGCTCCAGCACCGTTTCGTTCTTCGCAAACAGGTCGAGCAGCTCGCGCTGGCAGCCCTCCTTGAGCAGGCGGCGGGGTTCGCCCGGACCATGAAAGTCGATCCAGTATTCGCCGAGCTCTTGCAGCGCATTCAACGTGGCCATGCTGCCGTTGACCGAAATCTTGGGCGCCTTGTCGCGCGGCAGGCTGCGCTTCAGGATGAGCACCCCGTCGTCGCAGGGTGGCAGATTGAGGCGGGTCAGCGCCTCATCAAGCTTGCGGCTGTCGGCGAAGAACAGCGCCGCCTCGACCTCGGTCGCGGGCGCGCCTTGCCGAATGATGGTCTTGTCGGCCCGCGCACCAGCCAGCAGGGACAGCGCACCCAGCAGGATGCTTTTGCCCGCCCCGGTCTCGCCCGTGACCGCCGTGAACCCGGTCTCGAAATCGAGTTCGACTTCAGCGAGCAGGGCCAGGTTGCGGATGCGAAGTGACTGCAGCATTTACGATGGACGAAATGGACACGAAACCGCGCGGATTCAAGCGCCGCCGCGCCGCCGATGAGAGTCTCCTGACAGGTTTTTCATCTTTCGGGATTTATCCTTGCACCACCCGGCGCGAATCGTTCACTCCTGCCCTTCCGCGGACCTTTAGCTCAGTTGGTTAGAGCGTTTCGTTGACATCGAAAAGGTCACTGGTTCGAGTCCAGTAAGGTCCACCATTTTGCATCGGAATCCGGTGCAATATCCGCGGAAGCTTTTGAAAAAGAAGATGTTAAGCTCTGCCCCTGGCGACCGACCGCCCGTCCTGCCATTCCCTTCGCAGTCCAGCGAGTGGCGTCCGGTTTCCGCAGGGGCGATGCAGCGTATCTACGATGAGGTGAAGACGCCGTGCAAACACGGCATCGTCGTGCGGGCCGAGCCGGGCGAACTGATCGACTGTCCCAACATTTTTCGCCACGGCGGACGCTGGTATATGATGTTCGTGTCGATCAAGGACAACGTCGGCTACCAGACGCACCTCGCGCGGAGCGATGACCTGCTGGAGTGGGAACGGCTCGGCCCGATCCTGAGTTTTCCCAAGCAGGGCTGGGACGCCTGGCAGGTGGACGGCGGCCTGGCGCTTTACGACACCGCCTGGCCCGGCACGCACGAAATTTCCCCGCACGACGGCAAATACTGGCTTACCTACATCGGCGGCGCCCTGCAGGGCTACGAGCCGGACCCGCTCGCCATCGGCCTGGCCTGGACGAAGGACCCGGCCGCGCCGGCCGAATGGACGCGGCTGCCTGAAAATCCCATCCTCTCTCCGGCGCAACCCGACGTGCGGCCATTCGAGAACGCCACCCTTTATAAGAGTGCCATCATCCGCGATGAGGGGCAGTCGCTCGGCTGGCCGTTTGTGATGTTCTACAACGCCAAGACGAATCAGGTCCTCAACCACGAGGCCATCGGCATGGCCGTGTCGAAGGATCTGGTGAACTGGACGCGCCTTGGCCCCGGGCCGGTCGTGGATAATGCCCCCGGTCGGCCCGCGATTTCGGGCGATCCGCAGCTCATGAAAATCGGTGATGTGTGGGTCATGCATTACTTCGGCTACAACTGGCTGAAGGATACGACGGCCTTCGACACCTTCGCCTGCTCGCATGACTTGGTGAACTGGACGAAATGGGAGGGCGAACCGCTCATCAAACCCAGCGAGTCCTTCGACCAGACCTTTGCGCACAAGCCCTGGGTGTTGAAGCATGACGGCGTCGTTTATCATTTCTATTGCGCCGTCGGCGACCAGGGCCGCGTCATCGCCCTCGCCACCTCGAAGGATCTGAACGCGCGCAATCCCGGAGAGGCGGCGCCAGCCGGCGAGCGCCAGCACCAGCCTAAGGTGGAACTCGCTGACTTGTCCGGCCGCGCGGCTCCTGAAGCGCGTTGGGGGCAACGCGCTCCACCTGTGTGATCATTCTCAATGCTGGTCGAGCAACCGGATGATGAGCGCGCCCTTCACCGGCCCGCTGATGTCCTGCGGCTGGCCTTGTGGGCCGAGGTTGGACGGCAGCGAGCCCTTGGTGCCGATGCCCGTGATGACCTGGTAAACACCGAGGCCGAAGCGCGGGATGTTGAGCACGGGGTTGTTCTTGCCGTCGCGCGGAGAATACACGCCCACGTAGGGCTGGCCGCCGTCGTTCAGGAATGCGAAGCGCCCCTCAGTGGTGGTGAAGGCCATCCATTCCCAGCGGGAGAACCATCCCTTGAACTCGGGATAATTCCAGCTGATGCCGGGAAGCGTGTCGTTGTATTCGGTGTCCCAACGCGCGACCGTGACGCCCTTGAGCCGGTTGGCCCACACGCGATACGGGCCGCCGCCGAACCACTCCTTGGATTTCATCTTTTCCTCGGGGTAGTCGAAATCCACGCCGAGGATGTCCACCAGCCCCGGGCCGGTGAACTCGTAGTCGAGCCGCACATCGCCATCCGGCGCCAGCGTCCAGCGGACCTGCCGGAACGCGCCGTCATAGGTCGCGGTGACCATCACGGACTCGCCTTCGCGCCGGGTATCGAGGGCGGTGAGCTTGCCGCCGTCCACACCGACCGGCGCGAAGCTGCGCTCGGTGCGCTTGTAGGCGGTCAGGCGCGGGCCGTTCGCGAGGGAGATTTTCCGGCCGTCGCGACCGAGGGAAACGAGCCGCCCGGTGGCCTGGCTGAACCGCGCCGTGTTACGCCCGGCGGTAACGACGATGTCGCCACCATCCACCGCCTGGGTGACGGCGGCGGTCGTCGTGGCGGCGCGGCCGATGGCGCCAGCGCCGCTCTTCCAGCGCCAGGACCAGGTCCAGATCTCGCGGTCACGGGCATCAAACGCCGTGACGTAAAGCACGTCTGCCTCACGCCAGTCCGCGGGCAGCGGCAACGAGAGCGACCCGTCGGTGCGCGGCGCGAGGTCCGGGCCCGTCACGCGACCGTGCGAGAGCAGCGTGCGGTGAAATAGCAACGCGCCCGGCGGGGCGTAGCGCAGCAGCCGCCATTCGAAGGTGACGGTGTTAAGGTTGAGGTGATCGTAACGGTTGCGCACGGGCAGCGTGCCGAAGAAGTCTGCCGGGAGCGCCGCGAGCGGCACCTGCACGGGCGACCAGATTTCCTTGATGGCGTTGAAGCTGCCTTCTTTTTCGCCGTGCGGACCGACGATGCCGTCGGGCCCGAGGTCGCGGCGCGGATCCAGGCGACCGTTTTCATCGGTGCGGACAATCGCCTCATCGGCCCAGACCCACAGGAAACCGCCGGCGGCACGGGGCTTCTCGCCCATCAGCTTCCAGAAATCGTCGAGGCCGGCCGCGTGGCCACCGTCGTAGAGGCCGTGGAGGAATTCCGTCGGCATGAAAATGTCGGGGCCGTCCGTGAACTTCACGGTGTCGGCATACTCGCGATAATGCTTCGTGTTCATCCCGCGGAACGACTCGGCCCACGGATGGAGCACGGGCCGCTTCTGCGGGTCGTGTTTTGTGAACTCGTCGTCATTCTCGGCGTTCTCGCCGCCCTCGTTGCCATTGTCCCAGAAAAGAATGCTCGGGTGGTTCACGTCCCGGGCGACGATGCTGGCGATCAGCCGGCGGCCGGTCGGCGTGTCGTAGGCCCCCTGCCAGCCGCCCAGTTCGTCGAGCACGTAGAGGCCGGCCTCGTCGCACAGATCGAGGAACTCGGCGTCGGGCGGGTAATGCGACATGCGCACCGAGTTCATGTTGGCCTCCTTGAGGAGACGGATGTCCTCGCGCTGACGGGTGAGCGAAAGCGTGCGGCCGGTCTCGGGCCAGAAGCTGTGGCGGTTGACGCCCTTCATGGTGATCTTGCGGCCGTTGACGTAGAGGCCGTCGCCTGCGCGCAGTTCGAAGGTGCGGAAGCCGAATCGCTGCGTGAGGGTGTGCGCGGCGGGGGCCACGGCGCCCGTGCGCAAGGTGAACTCGGCCAGGTAAAGGGCCGGCGTCTCGGCCGACCACGTCGCCGGATCCTTGGCGGCAGCGCGCACCTGGACCTGGGTCGCGCCTGCCGGCACGGCCTGCGCGACGGCGGCACCAACCGGCGTGCCATCGAGGTTTCTGAGTTGGAGCAACACCTCCGCGGCGGGTTGCGCGCCGCCGAGGAAGACATCGGCCGCAAAGCTGCCATCGGCCCGGGCGTCGATCGCCACGCGGTCGATGAACTGCGCCGGCAACGCCTCGAGCCGCACCGGGCGGAAGATGCCGCCGAAGTTCCAATAGTCGCCGATGCGCTCGGCGCGGTTCACGCTGGCGTTGGCGGAACGCTTGCTGACGGTGACCTCGAGGAGGTTCGGGCCGTCCAGGCGCAACTTGTCGGTGATATCGTATTTGAACTGGTAGAAACTGCCTTGGTGGATCGGGCCGGCGGACTGGCCGTTGATCTTCACCTCGGTGTCGGTCATGGAACCCTCGAACACGAGACGCACCACGCGGCCGCGCCACGCGGCGGGCACGGTGAACTCGCGGCGATAGAGGCCCTTTTCATCCGGCGCCTTGAGTTGTTGGGGCATGCGGTTCGACGGACGGAACTCGACGCCGTATTCATACGTGCCGAAGCCCTGCTGCTCCCAGCAGGACGGCACGTTGATCGTGGTCCAAAAGCCGCTGTTGCGGCCGGCGGTGCAGTAGAAATCCCAAGGCTGGGCATCATCGCTGCCGCGGCCGGACAGGTAGAGGGTTTCGGTCTCGGCGGCCGTGACCCGGAGAACGGTGGCAAACAACAGGCAGGCAAGGAGCAGTCGCATAAGGAGAAAGGGTAAGGTGAGGATGACGCCGGGCAAGGGGTGAGAGGTTTCACCCGACGCCCCGCCGAAGCAAAATTAAAGTCTGTCATGCCTGCCCCCAATCCCGGGACAGGTGGCGCGCAGCGACGAGGTGTGTAAGAATGCAGCCGCACCTCGGAACAGGTTGAATAAAGAATCCCCGGGGCAAGACCCGAGGCATTAGCCCAACTCAACGGCATCCCACAAGGCACTCTAATTCATCCCTTATTTGCAGGAGCCTGCTTGCAGGCGATTCAGCGTGGGGTCCATTGACGGGCGTCCCGAATCGCCTGCAAGCACGCTCCTGCATCCCATCCAAGCCGGAGCACCGGTCAGCCCTAGGCTCGGCGACGGCTGAAGCTCCGGGGTATTAAACCCACAGGGAATAAAGCTTTTGACGGCGGCGCCGCTCCGCTAGCGTGCGGCATGGATCAGACACCTGTTCCCGTCAGCAGCACACGGCGGGCGCAGGCGGAAATCGTGCGACTAGGTTACAACGACCTCCCCGCGGGGCTGGCGGCGACGGTGGTCGTTTCCGCCGGGCTGGCGTGGATCGTCGCGCGCAACCATGCGGCCAACCATGCCTGGATCTGGCTCGTGGTCATGCTGGCTGTGAGCGCCTGGCGTTTTGGGACGCTGCTCTGGTATCGTCGGGCCAAGCGGGATCCCGGCCAGGTGGGAACGGGCCAGCGCCGTTTCATCACCGGGGCGATCCTGAGCGGCCTCGGCTGGGGTTACGCCGGCTGGGTTTTCTATCCGCTCATGGCCAGCGGACACGAATTGTCGCTGCTCGTGCTGGTGCTCGCGGGCATGACCGCGGGCGCCACGCGTTCGCTCGGGCCGATTCCCGTGGCGTGCTGGTCGTTCCAGGTCCTGACGCTCCTGCCGCTCATCGGGCGACTCCTGCTCGGCGGCGGCCTCGTGCAGACCGTGATGGGATTTCTCGCGGTGCTCTACCTCGCGTTCGTCGTGGCGATGGTGCGCAGTTATCACCGCAGCCTCAGCAATTCCCTGCGCCTGGGCTTTGAATACGCCGGGCTCGTGACCGAACTCAGCGACGAGATCGGAGCGCGCAAGAAAATCGAGGCCGACCTGCGCACGGCCATGGGGCGCGCCGAGGAGGCCAGCAAGGCCAAGAGCGCGTTCCTCGCCACGATGAGCCATGAGATTCGCACCCCGATGAATGGCGTGCTGGGCATGCTCGATCTGCTCAAGACCGCTGCGCTCACGCCCGCCCAGCGCGAGCAGGTGGAGACCGCCGCCAGCTCCGCCGATTCGCTGCTGCGCATCCTGAATGACATCCTTGATTTCTCGAAGATTGAGACCGGCCGGCTCGACTTCGAGCATATCGCCTTCCGCCCGACCCGGGTCGCCGAGGAAACCGCCGTCCTCATGCGCCCGATGGCTGTCGCCAAGTCCCTCCAGTTGCAATTCTCCACCGCCGCCGCCGCCATGACCCGCGTGATGGGTGACCCGATGCGCTTCCGCCAGGTGCTGCTCAACCTGATCGGCAACGCCATCAAGTTTTCCGAGCGCGGTGACATCACCCTGCAGCTGAGCGGGACCTTGATCGAGTCGCCGCCCCGCCTCTCCGTGACGGTCGAGGTTCGCGACCAGGGCATTGGCATCAATGCCGAGACCCAGACCAGGCTCTTCCAGCCTTTCATGCAGGCCGACAGCTCGATGAGCCGGCGCTATGGCGGCTCGGGCCTGGGTCTCGCGATCTCCCAGAAGCTGGTCCAGCGCATGGGCGGCACCATTGCGGTGCAGAGCCGTCCGGGCGAAGGCTCGCGTTTCGCGTTCACCGCGATCTTCCCGCTGGCCAAGGACCGCAATACCGCCGTGCCCTTCCCCACCGGCACCGCGGCGGCGCAACACCTCAGCGGCCGTGTCCTCGTGGTGGAGGACGACGCGGTCAACCAACGGGTCGTCGGCCTCATGCTCCAGCGGCTCGGACTCCAATACCACATTGTCGCCGACGGCCAAAGCGCTCTGAGCATTATCGAATCCAGCGAATGGGATCTCGTCCTCATGGATCTCCAGCTGCCGGGCATCGACGGCATGGAGACCACCCGCCGGGCGCGCCTGCTGCTGGGCGACCGGTCCCTGCCCATCATCGCCCTCACCGCCAACGCCCGCGCCGAGGACCGCGCCGCCTGCCTGATGGCCGGCATGGATGATTTTATCCCGAAGCCCGTCCGGTCCGAAACCCTGCGCGAATGCCTCTCCCGCTGGCTGGAACCTGCGGGTGAAAGGCCGGCACCGGGCGCCGACCCGGATTAAACACCCATTTTCGCCTTTGCGCTGGACGGCC
>JBKJRX010000170.1:0-16236 GCA_046593155.1 Lacunisphaera sp. | reverse complement strand
TTTCTCTTTTGGGCCCTCGGCGCGCTCGCCATGGCCTGGGCCCTCCGCTCCGTCGCCAACGGCTTGCTCGCCGTCGTGCTGGTGGTCATCTGGGGCAGTTGCGAAGCCTTTGATTTCCGCGCCCCGCAAAACTGGTCCATCCTCCTCGTCGCCGGCGGCCTGATCCCGCTGGCCTGGCAACAGCGCTCGGCACTCCTGCTGGCCGCCGCCCTCGCCGCCATCCAGTTCCTCCTCGCCGTTAACATCGTCCACTGGGGCAGCGGCGCCCACGCCTTCACCGCCAGCCTCGCGCTGGGCGTGCTGCTGGTCGCCGCCGCCCGCCTGACCGCGGCCGACCGCCCGGATTACGGCCACAGCGCGGGTGTGATGACCTTCTTCGGCTTCGGCGGCTTCCTCGTCTGCGCCTATCTTATCTCGTTTCACCAGGCGGCCGACGACCTCCTCGACTGGACACGACGCTACGGACCGCGGCCCGCGCTGGCCGGCGCCTTCGGCTGGGCTCTCTTCGCCGCCGGCCTCGCCGGCTGGGCCTGGATCGCCCGCCGCAGCCTGCTGCAGAAGGAAATGGAAATCCGCCGCGAGGAGTGGCTGCTGCCCATCGCATTGCTTTATTGCTTTGGCGTCGCAGGTCTTGGGGCCCGCGAGTGGTCGATGCTCGTCTCGTGGTCCTTCAACCTGATGCTGCTCGGCCTTGCCATCATGTGGATGTGGCGCGGCTGCCAGGCCAGCCGGCTGGGCCCGACCGTGCTGGGCTCGCTGCTGCTCGGTGCCGTGGTGCTGGCACGCTACTTCGACCTGTTCCAGAGTCTGGCGTCACGCGGCCTAGCGTTCATCGTCCTCGGCATCATCTTTATCGCCGAGGCGATGTATTACCGGAAGATGAAACAGGAAAAGGGAGACACCCCATGAAGGTGAAACCCGCCCTCCTCGTCGCCGCACTGCAGGTGCTCGTCCTCGCCTTCATGGCCGGACAACGCGAATGGATTTCCCGCACCGGCACGCCGCTCGTGCTGCGCACCGCCCCGGTCGACCCCAACGACCCGATGCGCGGCGCCTACGTGCGCCTCGACTATGAGATCAGCCATGTGCCCGCCGCCCTCTGCCGCGGCGAGACGATCAAGTGGACGAAATCCACCGACTACCGCGAGATGCAGGGCCTGCGCGACCGCGTCGTCTACGCGGCGTTCGCCGTCAACCCGCACGGTATCGCCGAGCTGACCTCGCTCAGCGACACCCCGCCGGACAGCGGTCCCTACCTCAAGGGCCGCGTGCAAAGCGCCGATGCCGGCGGCATCCAGGTGCGCTATGGCATCGAGGCCCTGTTCATGTCGAGGGAGGCCGCCCAGCGCACCGAGACCGTGGCGCTCACCGATAAGGTGGGCGCCCCGATGAACGTGCGTATCGCCGTCGGTTCCTCCGGCATCTCCGTGCTGAAGGATTTCGAGTGGGAACCGCTCGGCATCACCATCGCCCTCGACCGCCCGCCGGCACGCGACACCCGTGATCAGCAGCAGCGCTGGCAGCCCCAGCCGACCACGGGCCTCACGGTCACTCTCCACAACTACGGCGACAAGGACGTCGCCATCGTGAACCTGCCCGCTGCGAAATCATTTCGCATGATGCCAAACATGCGTTTCACCGGCAGCAACTATGACTGGGCGGGTGAGAAATCCACCGACCAACCGACGCCAACGGCCGACACCATCATTGTCCTCAAACCCGGCACCAAGCACTCGGTGCATATCGATCTCACCCAACCAGGCTGGTGGATTACCGACACCCGCAAGCCTGGTTCCGAACCGATTCCGCTGCAGAACGTGCCGGAAGGTTGGTCCGCCAGCTTCCGCATCGAATACGCGCCCCCTTCCGCCGACGCCGTCCGCGGCCTGCCAACCGCCGACCTCATACGCCACGCCCCGCTGCGCTCTAGGGCCTTTAATGCGAATCAGGGCGTGGACTGACAAAAAATTTTCCTCATCTCCGCTGGAATAAAACGCGAATACACGAAGCCTCTAACAATAATTTGTCGCCCATGCGGGCATGCACATTTTTTTAATCAGCCCTACGCATATCATGCCGGCTTTGGAGACCAAGGGTTCCTCTACAACGATGACGGAAACTTGACCCTAGTATGGAGTGCTTGGGATCCAGACTATCAACGGATAGTGGGAGAGGCAAACCCTTGGGCCATCTTAAGCGATCAAAAGAAAAGGGATTTCGAAGAATGGCTTCCTCCTCCTCCACATGGCGGCCGTTGGCGATTTGGAAACCCAGCTAAATGCGTTAATTGCCGAAAGGAAATCTCGGGCGCCATGGGATCAAATATCAATTATCTGATTTATGACGGGAGCGTTGTTGCGGACGGGCCATTTTCAGAACCGCCCATCTGGCTAAAAGACCTTAAGAAAGCCAACGTTTAGCTCAGATCCCGGAAACTCTCAAACTCCGGATCGAGCAACCTCCGGTAGGCCCCGACCACCATGCCGTCCGTCTGGCCGGCGAGAAAATCGCTGATGCGGCGGGCCTTTTCTCTGAGGTTCCTCAAACCTCGGCTAGAGCGGCTGCCACGAATTGATTGAGGCTCTCGCCGCGGGCCAGCGCCTTGAGCGAGGCCTTCTTGTGGAGTTCAGGGGCGACGCGCACGACAAATTGTCCGCTGTATTTCTTGCCGGCCGTGCCGGCGGGCAGCGGATGACCATCCTTCAGCATGACCTCGATCCATTCCTCCACGATCGGCGTGAGCTGCGCCATGACCTCGGCCTCGGTGGCACCGTGGCAGCAGGGCCCGATGATCGGCGGCGCGCTGCCGACAAAGCAGCCGTCTTTCTCCGACCATTCCACGAGCTTGAGGTAGCGCCGGGCGAGCGTGGCGGGGGATTCGGTGTTTTTGGCCCTGGTTTTCATGAAGCGGTGCGGGGATTTTCCGCCAGACCTTATCTGCCGGCCAGTTCAATGAATTCATCCACCGTCAGGCCGCTGGCGCGAATCAGGCTGCGCAGCGTGCCGGGCGCGACCTCGCGGTGATCGGGCACGGAGAGCGTCGCCCAATGCCCATCCTTCACCAAAATGCTGTGGCTGCCTTTCTGGCGCGCCACGCTCCATCCCGTCCGGCCGAAAGCCTTCACCACATTGCGCCCGCTAAGTTTGGGCACCTGCGGCATCAGACGGCGACGGTCACCTGTTTCGTTTCGATCGTCAGAGGCAGCCCCCGTTCCGCGCGAACCTCCAGACACAGTTCGATGGCTTCCGCGATGTTTTTTAGGGCTTCCGTCTTGGTCTTGCCCTGGCTGACACAGCCGGGAATCGCCGGGCATTCCACCACCCAAGCGCCGGACTCATCGCGGTCGACTGTCACCGTGAATTTCATGCGGGGAAGAAAGCATTCGAATTGTCGGTTGTCAACCGGGGCCGGTGGCGGGATCAGCGATCCCGCCCTACAGTCGATTCAATCCGCGCTTATCCGTGCAATCCGTGGTCAAAAAATCAACTCAAGCCTCTGAAATTCCCGAACTCCGGATAAAACAACCGCCGATACGTGCGCACCGCCATGCCGCCGGTCTGGCCGGCGAGGAAATCGCAGATGCGGCCGGCCTCAGAGTTTCACGCCGCGCTTGATGGCGTCGGTCAGCGAACGGCACTGCTGGGGAAACGCTTTGAGCACATCCTTGTCTTCCGTCACCAGCACCACACCCAAGGCGTCGGCCAACGCCACAAATTCACAGTCGTAGGCGGTGCACTTTGAGCGGGACACCAGTTCCAGCACGGCGCGGTCGGACACCGTATGCTCGCCGCCTTTGAGTGATTCCCCTGCATCAGCCATGATCTCCCCGGCCTTGTCCAAATCCATCATGCCGCGCCGCAAGTAGGCGCATAGCACATTGCGAAACTCGGACCGCCAAAGAGCCGGCGCCGCCCATTCCGGATCCAACTGCAGCAACAACTCAGTGTTTCTGCCCAACGGTCCGGGCAGGCAATGGCCGGCGAGGATGTTGGTATCTACGACGATCACTCACGTCCCTCGCGCTTGAAGCGGTCAATTTCCTCGGGCGTGGTCGTGAACTTGAGGCTTTCCCGCAGGGCGCGGGTCTTGGCGATCATGGCCTCGACATCTACGCGCTTGGAGGGGGCAACGGCTTCCTCCAGCACCGCGATGACCTCTTGGTTGAGGCTGCGCTTGTGCCGGGCCGCGCGGGACTTGAGGGAGCGATGCAGGGCGACCGGCAGAGACTTGAGGGTGATGGCTGGCATGGTGCAACCATAATGGTTGCATTATGATGGCTGTCAACCGTGAGGGCAGAAACCCCGAAGCAATTCATTTGCCGGGCCTTTCTGCCGTCAGAAGCCTGGACAGGATCATCAGCCGCCCAGCCTGATCGGGGGTGGAGCGCGTTGACCGCAACGCGCTTCAGTAGGTCCATTCGCCAACCGCGGGTTGAGGTCAACCCGCTCCACCCTTCAGTAGTGTGTCAGTTTGGTGTAGGTCGGGCTTTATGCCCGACAATCAACCGCCGCATGTCGGGGGTAAACCCCGACCTACAAAACAGGCTGCCAAAAATCAGAAGCAAACTGACCTACCATCCACCTTTAGAACCACCCTCAGCTCAGATCCCTGAACGACCCAAACTCCGGATCAAACAACCGCCGGTAGGTCCTGACCACCATGCCGTCGGTCTGGCCGGCGAGGAAATCGCAGATGCGGCGGGCCTTCCCGTCCTGCGTCTTCTCAGCCTCGATCAGGCGGCTGACGTTATTGGGCAGGATGTGAATGACGCGCTCGTTGCGCTCGGCGTAGTTTTCCCAGATGGCGTTGTAGAGGGCGTTGATGACCGTGCGCGCCTTGTATTCCAACTGCTCAAGTTGCGGGCTCTCGAAGATGATGTCGTTCGCCATCTTCTTGAAGAAGTCGGCCTCGCTCCGCGCCGTCTCGTCGATGAGCAGGTCAAAGGCGTAACGGTTGGTCTTTTCCGCCATGAAGTTGTCGCGCGACTTGAGCCGGCAGGCCTGGATAAAGGTGCCGATTTTCTTGGAGAACGTGTTCTCCAGCCGGTCGCGACGCAGGGCGTCGAACAGCGTGTCGAGGTGCCGCTGCTCGGCGGCGCCAATGGTCTCACCGTCCGCCCAGCGCTCAACGCGCTCGACCGTCAGGAAGCCGGCGCGCACACCGTCCACGATGTCGTTGAGCGAATAGGCTGCGTCGTCGGCCCAGTCCATGATCTGGCACTCGACGCTCTTGAAGTCGTTGAGCGCGTCGCCGCGCATCAGGGCACCGGGGATCTTGGCCCCGCCAAACACCCAGTCGCGCACCGGCGCCTGGCCGTCGTAGATGAAGTGGCTGAGCGGCGGCGTGGCGAACTCGGTATAGAGCTTCTTGTATTTGAGCACACCGTCGAGCAGCGCGCGGGTGGGCTGCATGCCTTTGACCCCCGACTCGTTCTGGTAGATCGTCTCGCAGAGCAGGTGGAGGGTCTGGGCGTTGCCCTCGAAGCCGCCGCGGCGCTTCATCAGCTCCTGCAGTGTGCGCTCGCCGGAATGGCCAAAGGGAGGATGGCCCATGTCGTGCGCCAGACTGCTGGCCTCGACGAGGTCGGAGTCGATGTAGAAGTCGTCGGTCAGCGGGTCGCCGCGGCTGCGCAGATAATGGCAGATGGAGCGGCCAATCTGCGCGACTTCCATCGAGTGCGTGAGCCGCGTGCGGTAGAAGTCGTATTCTCCGCTGAGGAACACCTGGGTCTTCGACTGGAGCTTGCGGAAGGCGTGCGCGTGAATGATGCGGTCGCGGTCGATCTGAAACGGGCTGCGGTAGTCAGTCTTACGGGCGGTGCCCCACTCCTGCAGGTCAAAGGCGTTGTAGAATCGATTCTGCGGCATATTCGTTTCGACAGAAGCAGGTGAATTCACAGGATGCCAGCCTTATGGATGCCGGTGGTCCTCACGGAGCACAGGCAGGGCGAATCCTCCGGATGAGCCGCGGCTCGTCGAGGATGACTCGCCTACCCAAAAAAATCGCCCAATTCCCCCTATGCCGAACCCACGTCTCCTCCCGTTCCTTGTGGCCATCAGCCTGGCTCTCGCACCGCTCCTACACAGCGCCGAGCCGGCCGAGGCCAGGTCCCTCATCACCGCCGCCGATCTCCTGAATATCAAACAGGTCGAGACCCCCGCCCTTTCGCCTGATGGCAAGTGGGTCGTCTACGTCATTCGCTCGATCGAGATCGACCTGTCAGCCGTAGGCTCGGCGAAGGCTGAAGCCGGCAGCAAGGATTCATGGGTTTACCGCACCCAACTCTGGCTCGCCGCCACCGATGGCGAAACCGCACCGCGCCAGCTGACTTATGGTCCGTCACGTAATTCCAACCCTTTGTGGTCACCCTCGGGCGATCGCATCGCCTTTGTCCGTTCGGTCGAAAAAGAAAAACCGCAGATCCATCTCCTGCCACTCGCCGGCGGCGAAGCCATGCCCCTGACCAAGATCGATACCGGGGCCGGCAACCCACGCTGGTCGCCCGATGGCTCGAAGATTCTTTTCACCAGTTCGCTGGCCTACGCCCAGGTGCGGGCGGCACTCGAAAAGGAAGACAAGGAATCTGCGCCCGCCTGGAGCCAGGAGAAGCCCCGGCGCCAAGCCAACGACACCGCCAATTGGGGACAGAAAGAAAGCGATAAAGCGAAGGACAAGGACGCCAGGAAACCTGACGCAAAACCGGATGGCACGCTTCAGGAAATTCGCGATTGGCTCGCGAAGAACGAGGCCGAGGGCAACCCACGCGTCACCAATCGCCTGAACTTCCTGGCCGAGGGCGATCTGTCCGTGGAATCCGACTACACCCAGTTCTACACGGTGGATGCCAGGGAAGGCGCCGAACCCGAGGCCATCACCCTGGGTTACGAGGGTTATGCTTCCGCCGAGTGGCTGGCCGACGGCAGGAGCATTGTCTGTCTCGGCCCGCGCAAGGCCGATGTCCACACCGACCGCGACCGGTTCAACAGCCTTTACGTGATCGAGATCGCCACCGGCACGGCCAAGGTCCTGCTGGAGGAAGCCGGCAACAATTACAACGAGCCCGTGCCCTCGCCCGACGGCCAGTGGATCGCCCTCGCCCTGAGGACTGGTGGCGAGTTCAGCTTCGAACAGCCCGCGGTCGCCATCCTGCCTGTCACCGGCGGCGCCCCCAAGGTGCTCACGCCCAATCTCGATCGGCCGGTTGCCAGGCTCAAATGGGCACCCGACAGCCGGTCGGTCTACTTCACCGTGGCCAGCAAAGGTGGGTTTCCCCTTTATTCGGTGGCCGTCGACGGCAAGGAACCCGGGCTGCTCACGGCATCCCCGGAATTCGGTGTGCGTGACTACGATATCGGAAAAGACGGCAGGCTGGTGCAGGTGCTTACGAAGCCGGAAAATCCCTTCGAACTTTACACCGGGCAAAACCCGAAAACCGGCTACGACGCCCTCACCACGCACAACAGCTCGTGGCTGAAGGACCGGCAGCTCAGCGCCTACGAGCCACACCGGCTGGTGCAGGCCGACGGCATCACCGTGGACTACTGGACGATCAAGCCGGCGAACTTCGACCCGCTCAAAAAATATCCCCTGCTGGTGCAGATCCATGGCGGCCCGACGGCCATGTGGGGTCCGGGCGAGGCCAGCATGTGGCACGAATTCCAGTTCTACGCTGCGCGCGGCTACGCCATCATGTTTTCCAATCCCCGTGGCTCCGGCGGTTATGGCAAGGATTTCCAACGCGCCAATTTCAAGGATTGGGGCACCGGCCCCGCGAGTGATGTGCTCGCGGCCGCTTCTTTCACCGCCATGGAATCCTGGATCGACAAGGACCGGCAGGTCCTCACCGGCGGTTCCTATGGCGGCTACCTGACGACCTGGATCGTCGGCCATGACCACCGCTTCAAGGCGGCGGTCACCCAGCGCGGCGTCTATGACCTCGCCACTTTCTACGGCGAGGGTAATGCTTGGTTCCTCGTGCCGCTTTATTGGGGCGGCTATCCGTGGCAGAAGGACGTGCGTGCCATTCTCAATCGCGACTCCCCGCTGAGCTATGTGGACAACATCAAGACGCCGCTGCTCATCCAGCACGGCGACGTGGATTTCCGCACCGGCGTCATCCAAAGCCAGATCCTCTACAAGAGCCTCAAGCAGCTTGGCCGCGACGTGGAATATGTCCGCTATCCCCGCGCCACGCATGAACTCAGCCGCAGTGGCGAACCGAAGCAGCGCCTCGACACGCTCGTCCGTTACGAAGAGTTCTTCCGCCGCTACATCGGGGAGAATTGAGTTCGGCCGTGGAGAACTCGCGTCCCTGCGAGCCGTTCCCGCCCTTCGGCGAGGCCGGCTCGCAGAGACGCGGCCCTCCAATTTGTGGGCCAGCGAGCTCGCTCGCGCCAAACTGCGCCCGCCAGCGGGCCGCCCACCGGCGGACAGCGAATATCACGCCCGATTAACGCCCTTGGCGCTGCCGGTGGCTGCTGACTGCTTGCGGTCATGCCCGGTGCCGCCATAGTCGCGATCATGCCCCATGTGCTCTTTCCCACCCGGTTCGGCACTTGTGGTCTCGCCTGGAACGACACCGGCCTGATCGGTTTCCAACTGCCCGAGGAGAGCGAGGTCCTCACTGAGCAGCACCTCGCCCGCAAGGCGCGCAGCCTGCCGGCCACCGAGCCGCCGCCCGAATGGGTGCAGGGCATAATTGACCGGGTGCAGCAACATCTCGAGGGGAAGCTGCAGGATTTCGCGGGCACGGTGATCGACTGGTCGCGCGTGACGGATTTCCAACAGGCGGTCTACCTGCAGGCCCAGGCCATCAAGCCGGGTTACAAGAAAAGCTACGGCGAAATTGCCAGACTGATGGCGCTCGGCAACGAGGCGGCGCGCGCCGTCGGCGTCGCCCTCGCGACCAATCCCTGGCCGCTCATCGTGCCTTGCCACCGCGTCGTGTCGGCCGGCGACAAGATGACGGGCTTCTCCGGGGCGGGTGGCGTCCGCACCAAGACCCGCCTGCTGACACTGGAAGGCGCGGAGCTGTTGTCGGAATGAGGATCGTATTCGTGGGCCAGCGAGCTTGCTCGCGCCGTGGAACGAAAGAGCGCGAGCAAGCTCGCTGGCCCACCAAGAACTCGGAACCATGAAACCCCGCTACCAATTCGATCCTGCCGTCGCTCTGACGCATCTGCGCGCCAATGACGCCAAACTCGCCACGTTGATCGACCGGATCGGGTCCTTTGCGATGGAATTGAAGCCGGCGAACAGCCTGTTCGAAGCGATGCTGCGTTCCATCATTTACCAACAACTCCACGGCAAGGCCGCGGCCACGATTCATGGCCGAGTGCTCGCCGAACTGGAGAAACATGGGGGACCGACTCCCGAAGCTTTGGCCCAGGCGACGGATGCCGCCCTCCGCGATGCCGGGTTGTCCGGCAACAAGCTGCTCGCCGTGCGCGACCTGTCCCGCAAGTGCCGCGAGGGCACGGTGCCGACCTTCAAGGAATCGCACCGCCTGGCCGATGAGGAACTGGTGGCACGCCTGACTGAGGTGCGCGGCATCGGCCCGTGGACGGTGCACATGCTGCTCATTTTCTATCTCGGCCGGCCCGATGTGATGCCAACCGGGGATTTCGCCATTCGGCTCGGGTTCAAAAGACTCTACCGCAAGCGCAAGGACCCGGCCCCCGAGGTCATCGTGAAGCACGCCCGCCGCTGGCAGCCGTATCGCTCGGTCGCGAGCTGGTATCTGTGGCGTTCGCTCGACACCGGCTAGGCAATCCCCCAAGCTGCCGTTCGAGCCCACGTCACATGTCACCCCACGACGCCTCGATCGAAACCTATCCGGAACAAAGCATCGGCAGCCTGATGGAGCCGCCCATCGCGGTCTTCCCGCCGCACACGACGGTGGCCGAGGCGACCGAGCTGATCCGTGAACTGGCCCCGACCCGCCTCTTCACTTACGGTTACATCACCGATCCCACCGGCGTCCTGCTCGGCGTCATCACGATGCGCGACCTGCTGCTGCACCAGAAGACGGACCGGCTCGAGGACTTCATGCTGCGCCAGCCGTTCGCCCTGCAGCCCGACCAACCCCTGAAGGAAGCCATGCGGCAGACGGTGAACAAGCACTACCCCTCCTACCCGGTGTGCGATCAGCGCGGTGGGCTCGTCGGCATTGTGCGCGGCTCCCGGATCTTCGAGGAGCAGGCCATCGAAATCAGCGCCCAGCCCGGTTCCATGGTGGGTGTCGAGAAGGAGGAGCGGATCGTGACCCCGTTCAAGCGGAGCCTGCTGTTCCGGCATCCTTGGCTGCAGTTCAACCTGCTCACGGCCTTCGTGGCCGCCGGTGTCGTGGGTTTCTTCGAGAACACGATCGAGCGCATCGTCGTGCTCGCCGTGTTCCTGCCCGTGTTGGCGGGTCAGTCGGGCAACACCGGCTGCCAGGCGCTAGCGGTGTCGTTGCGCGGCATGACGCTCGGCGAGCTCAAGCCCGGGGAGGCCCGCCGGCATGTGTTTAAGGAGGGATTTCTCGGCCTCGCCAACGGCGCACTCGTCGGCCTGACCGCGGGCGCGGGCATGTTTTTCTACGCCTCCATGAAGCAGACCGCCGAGTCGCCCCTCAAGCTCGGCCTGATCGTCATGCTGGCGATGACCGGCAGCTGCTGCCTCAGCGGCCTGTCGGGCGTGCTGGTGCCCGTGACTCTCAAGAAACTGGGGTTCGATCCGGCGACCGCCTCGAGCATCTTCCTGACGACCGCCACCGACGTGGCGAGCATGGGTCTTTTCCTCGGCCTGGCCTCGCTGTGGTTGGGTTGAGGGTCTTTGGAGGCGGGATGCCTCGCGGGGTGAGGGCACCCCGCCTCCATTTCCAGAAAGAGATTAATCTGAAAGGCGTATGCCTTCGGGGTTGTTTCCCGGGGAGTGGCACCTAGGTTGTCGGCCAACCAATCCCTTCATGTCCACCACCATGCGCGCCATCGTCAAACCCACCGCCGGTCCGGGGCTTATCATGACCAAGGTCCCGGCGCCCCGCCCGGGCGTCAACGATGTGCTGATCAAGATCAAGAAGACCTCCATCTGCGGCACCGACGTGCACATCAACAAGTGGGACGCGTGGGCGCAACGCGTCATCAAGCCGCCGCTGGTCATCGGTCATGAATATGTCGGGACCGTGGAGGACGTGGGTAATGGCGTCAACGGCTTCACCAAGGGTCAGGTGGTCACCGGCGAAGGCCACATTGTCTGCGGCCATTGCCGCAACTGTCTGGCCGGCCGCCGGCATCTCTGCCCCAACACCATCGGCGTCGGCGTGAACCGCGACGGCGCATTCGCCGATTATGTCTCCATTCCGGCGAGCAATGTCTGGAAGGTGCCCGCCGGCATGGATCTCGATGTCGTCTCCTGCTTCGATCCGCTCGGCAATGCCGTGCACACCACCCTCTCCTACGACATGGTCGGTGAAGACGTGCTCATTACCGGCGCCGGCCCCATCGGTTGCATGGCGATCGCCGTCGCGAAACACGCCGGCGCACGCAAGGTGGTGATCACCGATATCAACGACGGACGCCTCGAACTCGCTAAAAAATTTGGTCCGACCCGCACCGTAAACACCGCGAAGGAAAATCTCTCTGATGTCTGGCACAAGGAACTCGGCATGACCGAGGGCTTCGACGTCGGCCTGGAGATGTCGGGCAGCGCCATCGCCCTGAACCAGATGATCGACAACATGATCATGGGCGGCCGCCTCGCCCTCCTGGGGACACATACCGCCAAGGCCGAAGTCGACTGGAACAAGATCGTTTTCAAGATGCTGCACCTGAAGGGCATTTACGGCCGGGAGATGTTCGAGACGTGGTATAAAATGACCGCGCTCGTCCAAGGCGGCATGGACATCACCCCCGTCATTACGCATCGCCTGCCCGTCGACCAGTTCCAGGAAGGCTTCGACCTCATGGGTGCCGGCAAATCCGGCAAGATCGTCCTGAACTGGGAGTAATTCCCCGATCTTTTAACCACTAATCTTCACTAATTGGGCACTAATCAAAGCCCGGTTTGGAATGATCTCTTTAATAATTAGTGTCTCATTAGTGTGCATTAGTGGTTAACCCTGCCTTTTCTGTTTTCATGAATTCCGCCTATACCGCCCACCTGAAGAAGACCCTCGACGAGATCGAGGCCGCCGGGCTCTACAAGCGCGAGCGCATCATCACCACGCACCAGACGGCGCATATAAGTGTGGCCGGCCCCTCGACAGGCTCGGGGTCGGCAGACCGAAAGGTATTGAACCTCTGCGCCAACAACTACCTTGGTCTCGCCGACCACCCCGAGCTCATCGCCGCCGCCCGCGAGTCGCTCGACCGCTGGGGCTATGGTCTGGCTTCGGTGCGCTTCATCTGCGGCACCCAGCAGATCCACAAGGATCTTGAGGCGGCCCTGGCCAGGTTCCTCGGCACCGAAGACACCATCCTCTACTCTTCCTGCTTCGACGCCAACGGCGGCCTCTTTGAGACCCTGCTCGGCGCGGAGGATGCCGTCATCTCCGACGAACTGAACCACGCCTCCATCATTGACGGCGTGCGTCTCTGCAAGGCGCAACGCTACCGCTACAAGAACAACAACCTTGAGGACCTCGAGGCCAAGCTCAAGGAGGCCGACGCCGCGAAGGCGCGCTTCAAGCTCATCGCCACCGACGGCGTGTTCTCGATGGATGGTTACATCGCCAACCTGCAGGGCATCTGCGACCTCGCTGACAAATACGGCGCCCTGGTCATGGTCGACGACTCCCATTCCGTCGGCTTTATGGGCCGGACCGGTCGCGGCACCCACGAGCACTGTGGTGTCATGGGCCGCGTCGATGTCTTCACGGGCACGCTCGGCAAGGCACTCGGCGGCGCCACGGGTGGCTACACGAGCGGCCGGCAGGAAATCATCGACCTGCTCCGCCAGCGTTCCCGACCCTATCTCTTTTCCAATACGATTGCGCCGAGCGTCGCCGCTGCGTCCATCAAATGCCTCGAAATGCTCAGCCGCTCGACCGAACTGCGCGACAAGCTCGAGGCCAACACGAAATTCTTCCGCGAAGGCCTGACCAAGGCCGGCCTCACGATCCGTCCGGGGACACATCCTATCGTGCCCGTCATGCTCGGCGACGCCGCGCTATCGCAGAAGGTCGCCGCCCGCATGCTTGAGAAGGGCGTCTACGTCATCGGCTTCTTTTATCCCGTCGTGCCGCAGGGCATGGCGCGCATCCGCACGCAGGTGTCAGCCGCGCACAGCCGCGAGGACTTGGAATTCGCGATCAAGGCCTTTGCCGAGATCAAACAGGAGTTTGGCTTGTAGGAGCCTGCTCGCAGACGATACAAACTCGCGCCGACTCACCGTGTGCCCTGATCGCCTGCAAGCAGGCTCCTACATGAAGAATCCCACCCCCGCCCAACTCAGGAAGCTCAAGGCCGCGGCCAAGACCGCCGCCGGCCGCGCCTACGCGCCCTATTCCAAGTTCACTGTCGGCGCCGCCATCCTGACTTCGTCGGGAAAGATCTACTCCGGCTGCAACGTTGAGAATGCCTCCTACGGCCTGACGAACTGCGCCGAACGCACCGCCATCTTCAGCGCGGTGGCCGCCGGCAGCAAGAAGCTCAAGCTGGCCTGCGTCGTGGTCTACACCCCGACCGAGACCGCGACGGCGCCGTGCGGCGCGTGCCGGCAGGTCATCTACGAATTCGGTCCGACCTCCCGGGTTATTTCCACCTGCGATGGACGCCAGGAAGTCGACGTGTCGATCGATGCGCTCCTGCCCGGCGCGTTCGGCCCCGCCGATCTCGCCTGAGTATTGCGACGTCCGGCCCAGGAGCGTTTCACCCCGGATTGTCATTCTGAACGAAGTGAAGAATCCATCAGAATTTACGCAGCGTTCCACCGGAAGCGAATAGCCAACTGGATTCTTCGCGATGCTCAGAATGACGGTTTTTGAGAGTCTAAAGCATTTCAGGACACCCCGGCCTTCTCCCGTGAAAATCCTCGTTGCCGCCTCGAGCTTGTTCCTCTGTGCCCTGCTCACCGCCGGCGAGCCTCCGGCCCCGCGTTGGTTCAAGGGCAATCTTCACACGCACTCGCTCTGGAGCGACGGCAACGACTACCCGGAGATGATCGCCGACCGCTACAAGCAGGCCGGCTACCACTTCCTCGCCATCTCCGACCATAACGTGCTCGCCGAAGGCACGCGCTGGCTGGAACTGAAATCGCCCACGATCGTGGCTGGCGCCGTGGTCCAGCTGGGCGGCGGCGACGTGCTTGACCGTTATATCGCGCGCTTCGGCACCGCCTGGGTCGAGCAGCGCGAGGCGGCTGGGAAAAAGGAAGTTCGGCTCAAGCCCCTCGCCGAGTATCGGGCCCTGCTCGAGGAACCCGGGCATTTTCTCCTGATCCCCAGCGCGGAGATTACCAGCAAGTGGCACCGTCCGAAGACCGCTACCGAACCCGAGCGCGGTGGGCCGGTGCACCTGAATCACACCAACCCGGTCACCCTCATCGCCCCGGTCACCGCCGACAACGCGTTCGAGATCATGCAAAAATCGGTCGCCGCGGTCCGTGAGCAACGGGCCCGCACCGGTCAGCCGATGCTCATCCATCTCAACCATCCCAACTACATCTGGGGGATCACCGCCGAGGAATTGATGCAGGTGCATGGGGAGCAGTTCTTCGAGATCTACAGCGGCCATCCCCACGTGCACAACGGCGGCGACCCCACCCACCTGAGCACCGACGAGATCTGGGATGTGATCCTGACGCGTCGCCTCGCCGAACTGCGTCTTGAGGTGATGTATGGCATCGGGACCGATGACGCCCACGACCATCACCAGATGATCCTTGGGAAGAGCAACCCGTTCCGCGGGTGGATCATGGTGCGCGCGACCCACCTCACCCCCGAATCGATCATCAACGCCATGGAAGCCGGCGACTTCTACGCCAGTTCCGGCGTGACGCTCACGGAGGTCACCCGGACGGGGAAAACGCTGGCGGTGGAAATCCAGCCCGAGCCGGGCGTGACCTATACGACGCAGTTCATCGGCACCCGCCGCGGTTATGATCCCGCCAGCCAGCCCATCGGCGAAGCGGGCAGGACGCTTCCGCACCGCCGTTACAGCCAGGACGTCGGCGCGGTCCTGGCTGAAGTCAAAGGCTCCCGGGCAACCTATACCCTCACGGGCGACGAACTCTATGTGCGCGCCAAGATCGTTTCGTCGAAGGGAAAACCCAACGCGAGTGTGGCCGGCGAAGCCGAATGCGCCTGGACCCAGCCGTTGGTGAACGGGTCAAGATAGGCCGGCGGGCCACCAGGGCGTATTTGCGGAAAATCAAACCACGGTAGGCCGCCTGCTTGCAGGCGCAGATTTGGCGCGAGCAAGCTCGCTGGCCCACGCAAAACCGATCTTCTGCGAACCCAACCTAAAGCGAATCCGTGAATTTCCGGAACTCGTCCCAGTAGCGCGGCCCCGTGAAGTCACCGAGGCCTGCGTGTGGGCCGCTCTCGACGAACAGCTTCACCTTCCGGGCCGTGATGGCCGCGTAGAGCTTTTCGCTGTGCCAGAAAGGAATGGTGTTATCCGCCGTGCCGTGGATCACAAACACCGGCAGCTTCAGCTCCGGCACCTTGGCGATGTTCACAAACTTGTCGCCGGGGAAAACCGGGATGGTGGTCAGCACCCGGTAGGCGCTGACAAACGCGCCTTGCAGCACCAGCCCGGCCGCCGGCCGTTGCCGGGCCAGCTCGACCCCGGGGCCGCTACCGAGCGAGTAGCCAAAAATGATGATGCGATCCGCCGGGACGCCGAGCTTCGTGCGCAGATAGTCATAGGCCAGGGCTGCGTCGGCGCAGGAGTTCGCCTCGGTCGGCGTGCCTTCACTGTGGCCATAGCCCCGGTAATCGATCGCAAAGACGGCATACCCCTCGGCGACAAACTGCGGCAGGTAGTCGTTGAGACTGCCGAGGTCCTCATAATTGCCGTGCAGGTAGAGCAGCGTGTATTTCGCCTGCGAGTTGGGCCAGTGGCGCGCGGCTATCTTCACCCCGTCGGACGCCGTGAGGTGGATATAGTCCGGGCCGAGCGCATATTTCACCGGCGGCCGCGGAAAGATCATCGAAAGCGACAGGAAGTGCGCGCCCACCGCGAGCAGCACGTAGGCGATGCCGAACAAAACCAGGATGCGGCCAAGACTGAGAAGGATATCGGGCATTTTGA
>JBKJRX010000128.1:0-15517 GCA_046593155.1 Lacunisphaera sp. | reverse complement strand
GGCGCGGACCTTGGCGAGGGCCGCCTCGTTGGCCGCGGGGTCATTCTTGATCGGGATCTGCGCGGCCATGCCACCGTCACGGCGCCTACGCCATGGGCGGCATGGCCGCGCAGATCCCGATCAAGAATGACCCCGCGGCCAACGAGGCGGCCCTCGCCAAGGTCCGCGCCGACAAGGAGCGTGAGGCCCGCGCCGGCCACGATGGCACCTGGGTTGCGCATCCCGGCCTCGTGGCGACCGCGCTCGACGCTTTCGCCAAACACATGAAGGGTGCCAATCAGCTCCACGTCATTCACGATGCCAGGATCACGGCCGCTGATCTGCTTGCGCCGTTGCACGGCCCGATCACGGAAAAAGGCGTGCGGTGGAATTTGCATGTCGGCGTCCGCTATCTCGAGGCCTGGCTCGGCGGTTCCGGCGCGGAGCCGATCCATCACCTGATGGAGGATCTCGCGACGTCGGAAATCTCGCGCGCTCAGCTCTGGCAATGGCTGAAGTTTGGCGCGAAACTCGATGACGGCCGCCCCGTCACCGCGAAACTCTACGATGAATTGCTGCCCTCCGAGCTGGCGGCGATTCGCGCCGAATACGGCGACGCACGATACGACCGCGGCCGCTTCCCGGAGGCGATCGAACTGTTCATGAGAATGTCGAAGAGCGCGGAGTTCGACGAGTTTCTTTCTTTGCCTGCCTACGAATTGCTGCCTTGAGCGGCAGAAGCGCCAACATCCAACTTCCAGTGAATCATCAGACTGCAATCATTGAAAATTGGCTGCCGGATTCTGATGTTTCTCTGGAGCTTGGGGCTTGGATGTTGGAGCTTTAAGGTCGCGCGATGCCAAGTTTAGATACCATCAATTCGCTTGATCGCGCGGCGTTCACCACCGCGCTCGGCCATCTGTTTGAGCACTCCCCGTGGGTGGCAGAACAAGGCTGGCTGAAGCGCCCGTTTCGCGACGCGGCACACCTGCACGCCGCACTTTGCACCACCATGCGCGCGGCACCGGCGGATAAACAACTGGCGCTCATCCGTGCGCATCCGGATCTCGCCGGCCGGCTGGCGCAGCAGAAACAGCTGACCGCCGTGTCCACCCGGGAGCAGGCCAGTGCCGGGCTGGACCAGCTGACCGACGCCGAGCTGGCGGAGTTCACGCGGAACAATGATACCTACAAGACGAAATTCGGCATTCCTTTCATCATCTGTGCCCGGCTCAACGCCAAGGCGGCCATTCTTGCGGCAATGCAGGCCCGCCTGCCCAACTCATTGGCGCGGGAACACGCGGCGGCCTTGGGCGAGATCGAAAAGATCGCGTGGCTCAGGCTCGAGGATTTTCTAGGCACCACTAATCCAAACTAATTGCTCACTAATGACTGAAGCTATTTGCCTCTGATCATTGGCTCGAATTAGTGTGCCATTAGTGTTCATTAGTGGTTAAATACTCTTTCCATGCCCGGAAAACTCACCACCCACGTCCTCGATCTCACCACCGGCCGGCCCGCTGCCGGCATGCGCATCGAACTTTGGAAAAACGACGGCAAGCACACGATGCTCAAGGCCGTCACCACCAATGCCGATGGCCGCGCCGATGAGCCTCTGCTCGCTTCCTCCGCGATGGTGGTGGGCAGCTACGAACTGGTCTTTTTTGTTAAGGATTATTTCGTCACGCACCTGGAGGACAGTCCGTTTCTCGACCGCGTGCCGGTCCGCTTCGCCATTGCCGATGCCGCGGCCGGTTATCACGTTCCGCTCCTCGTCACCCCCTGGGCCTACAGCACCTACCGCGGGAGCTGATCGCCATGAGCACCGCGGCACAGCTCCTCGTCTCGATGCTGGACGAGCTCGGCCTCATCACGGATGAGCCGGGCCGGCTGACGCGGACGTTCCTGTCGCCGGCCATGCTCCGGGCGAACCGGCTGGTGGGCGACTGCATGAACGCGGCCGGGCTGGAAGTGCGGGAGGATTCCGTCGGCAATCTTATCGGCCGGTTGCCGGCTGTGGGCGGCCAGCTTGCTGGCGCCCAAACGGCGCGAGCAAGCTCGCTGGCCCACAAGAAAACCCGGATCCCAGACCCCAAACCCAAGACCCTTCTCCTCGGCTCGCACCTCGACACGGTGCGCGATGCCGGCCGCTTTGACGGCCCGCTGGGGGTGCTGCTTCCCATCGTGGCACTCGCTGAGTTGAAATGCCGCGGCGTGGAACTGCCGTTTCATGTTGAGGTGCTCGGCTTCTCCGAGGAAGAGGGGGTGCGCTTCGCCAGCGCCTACCTCGGGAGCGAGGGCTACACGGGCCGGCTCAAGGAGGGCACGCTCAAGCTGACCGACGCGAACGGCGTCACGATCCGCCAGGCCATCGAAGAATTCAGCGGCAAATTCACCCTGCCCAAACCCGCGCACAAACGCGGCGAACTGCTCGGTTATGTCGAGGTGCACATCGAGCAAGGGCCGGTGTTGGAGGCAAAAGAACTCGCCGTGGGGGTGGTCTCGGCCATCGCCGGGCAGAGTCGCTTCAAACTGACGTGGACCGGAAAGGCCGGCCATGCCGGCACCACGCCCATGACGCTGCGCAAGGACGCACTTGCCGGAGCCGCCGAGTTTACGCTGGCGGTTGAAAAACTGGCGCGCAGCACGGCCGGCTTGGTCGCGACGGTCGGCTCACTCACGGTTTCGCCCGGCGCGGCCAATGTGATTCCCGGTTCGGTGGTGCACACGCTCGATGTGCGGCATGCGAAGGACGCCACCCGACGCACGGCACTCTTCAAGCTCGGCCGGCTGGCCAACCAGATTGCCACTCGGCGCGGGCTGAAAGTCTCGTGGCAGCGCACGCAGGATAATGGCGCCGTGGCCTGTTCGCGGGTCCTTACCTCTGCACTCGAGCGCAGCGTGAAGACCGTGCAGGGCAAATCCCTCTCTCTCGTCAGCGGCGCCGGCCACGACGGCGTTGTGATGTCGGCGCTCACCCCGGTGGCGATGCTCTTTGTGCGCTGTCGCGACGGGTTGAGCCATCATCCCGATGAATACGCCTCACCCAAGGACCTGGCCGTGGCGCTGGCGGTGATGGTCGATTTCCTGGAGCGACTGGCGAAGGATTATCACGAATGAAGCGGCGCGGCAGGAACATCATCGAAGCGGCTGAACCGGAGGTGCTCGACCTCGTGGTCCGGGGAGGGCGGGTGGTGACGCCGGACGGCGTGCGGGCTGTCGAGCTCGGCATCCTGCACGGCAAGATTGTGCGGGTGGAACCGGAGGTTACTGACCCGACCCATGCGACGCTCGACGCGGCGGGCCGATACATCTTTCCGGGCATCGTCGACGCCCACGTGCATTTCAACGAGCCAGGTCGGACCGAATGGGAAGGACTGTCCTACGGTTCGCTCGCCCTCGCGGCGGGCGGCGGCACTTGCTTCTTTGACATGCCGCTCAACTCGGAGCCGCCGGTGCTTGATGCCGCCGGCTTGCGCACCAAACGCGAATTGGCCGAGCAGCAGTCGTGTGTGGATTTCGCGCTCTGGGGCGGGTTGGTGCCGGGCAATCTCGACAAGCTGGCCGGACTGCGTGACGCCGGCGCCATCGGCTTGAAGGCGTTCATGTCGAACAGCGGCATCGACAGCTTCCCGCGGGTGGACGCCCAAGCGTTGCGTGAAGGCATGCGGCGCGCCGCCAAGCTCGGTCTGCTCGTGGCCGTGCATGCGGAAGACGAAGCGCTCGCCGCGAAATTCACCGCGGAGCAGAAAACCAAGGGCCGGAAAGACGCCAAGGCCTGGCTGGCCTCGCGGCCGGTCGAGGTGGAGTTGGCGGCCATCCGCCAGGCGCTCGAGTTTGCCGGCGAGACCGGCTGCGCATTGCACATCGTGCACGTCAGCAGTCCCGAGGGCATTGCACTCATCACGGAGGCCCGGGGCCAGCGCGTGGATGTGACGGCCGAGACCTGCTCGCATTACCTGCTGCTTAACGACCAGGATGTGACGAAACTCGGCGCTCCCGCCAAATGCGCGCCACCGATCCGCGACGAGAAGCGTCGTGGGCAATTGTGGCAGGAATTGCGTGCGGGTCATATCCAGACGGTCGGTTCCGATCACTCGCCTTCGCCGCCGGAGATGAAGACGTCGAAGGATTTCTTTCAGATCTGGGGCGGCATCGCCGGCGTGCAGCATGGTTTTCAGCTGCTGATGAACGAATGCGTCACGACCGCGGACAAGGATCTGCCCATGCTCGCGGCGGTGCTGGCGCGCAATGTCGCCCGCCGTTTCCGACTCGATGATCGCAAGGGTCTTCTGGCCGAAGGGCGCGACGCGGATTTCACCCTGGTTGAGTTCGGCGCCAAGCGGAACATCAAGGCCGACGAATTATGGACCCGGCACCGGATCAGCCCCTATATCGGCCGCGCGACCAAAGTGCGTGTGACCCATACTTATGTCCGCGGCTGCCCCGTCTGGTCCGAAGGCGGAGTTGCATCCGGCTCTCCGAAGGGTCAGTTTCTGCGCCCAACCCTCTCCTGACATGCCCGACCTTTTTGGCCACACCCGCGCCCGCATTGCCGCTCGTCACGCCCTCATCACACCCGGCAACCACGTTAACAGCTCCGTGCCGGGCATCACGGGTGCGACGACAGTCGTTTTGATCAACGAAGCCATGGGCGCGAAGTTCGCGCAGTTGCTGGTGACCTTCACGGCCGACGGCCGCGCCGCCCAATCTGCAAGTGGCACGCAGACATTTGGTTATATCATGCACGGCGGGGGCGCCCTGACCGTGGGCAAGGACAAGGCGAAGATCAGCGCGGGTGGATTTTTCTACGTGCCTGCCGGCCAGCCGTGGAGTCTGACGGCGCCCAAGGCCGGCACGCAGCTCACCCTTTTTCAGAAGAAGTATATGGCGCTGCCCGGCACGCCCCTGCCGAAGGGTATTATTGGCGACGTGGCCAAGGTGAAGGGCACCGCGTTTCTCGGCGACCCGGCGGCCAACCTCCAAGTGCTGCTGCCCGACGAGCCGGGCTTCGACATGGCGGTGAATGTCTTTGCCTACCAGCCTGGCGGCCACCTGCCGTTCGTCGAGGTGCACGTCATGGAACATGGCCTCATCATGCTCGGTGGCGCGGGCGTCTACCGGCTGGAGGACAGCTGGTATCCGGTGCAGGCGGGTGATGCCATCTGGATGGCGCCGTATTGCGCGCAGTGGTTTGTCGCCATGGGCAAGGTCCCGGCGAGCTATCTCTATTACAAGGATGTCAACCGTCCGGCCATCTGACCCGGCGGCTCCGGCCAGTCTCGACCTCATCGTCAACGGTCGCGCGGTCTCCACCGCGGGCGTGGCGCCCACCACCACGCTGCTCGCCTGGCTGCGCGCGAACGGTCTGACCGGCTCCAAGGAAGGCTGCGCTGAGGGCGATTGCGGCGCCTGCAGCGTGGCGCTGGTGGACCGCGATGCCGCCGGCAAGCCGACCTACCGCGCCTTCAACAGCTGCATTGCCCTGGTGCCGATGTTCGCCGGCCGTGAGATCGTGACGGTCGAGGGTCTGGCCTGTGGCGGCACCGATAAAAAGCAGCTGCACCCCGTGCAGGCCGCGATGGTCGAGCACTACGGTTCGCAGTGCGGCTACTGCACGCCGGGTTTCGTCGTCTCGATGTTCGAGGCCTATTACCGCGATGGCTGCAAGGAGCCGTGGCAGGTCAGCGATCAGTTGTGTGGCAACCTCTGCCGCTGCACCGGCTACCGGCCGATCAGGGATGCGGCGATGGCGGCGCTGGAAGGCCGGACGGCGACTCCGCCCGCCGCCGAGGCGCGGACGGAGTCCGCGCCCTACCAGGATCACTTTGCGGCCCGCCTGAAAGTGCCGGTCCATCCGCCGGTTGCGCTCAATTATTCCGTCGGCGAGGCGAGGTTCTTCCGGCCCACGTCGCTACCCGGGCTGTTCACCTTGCTTGGAACCTACCCGGCGGCCCAGCTCGTGGCCGGTGCGACTGAGATCGGCGTGGAGCTGAACAAGAAATTCAAGGCGTTCCCGCTGCTGATCTCAACCGAGGGCGTGCCGGAGCTGACGCGCATCACGGCGACGACCGAGGCCTGGCACATCGGCGCGGGGGCCACGTTGACCAACATCGAGGAGGCGCTGGGCAACGAATACCCCTCCATCGCCAAGATGCTGCGCGTCTTCGCGGCCCGCCAGATCCGCAACCGGGCCACCCTCGGTGGCAATCTCGTGACGGCGTCGCCCATCGGCGACAGTGCCCCGGTGCTGCTGACGCTCGACGCCAGCGTCGTGCTCGCAACGGCCAAGGGCGAACGCACGGTGCCGTTGCACGAATTCTTCACCGCCTACCGCAAGACCGTCCTGAAATCCGGCGAAATCATGCGCGAGATTGTGCTGCCGCGCGGCGGACCGGTCCGAGGGCTGACGCGCCGGGTGGATTTCCTGAAAGTGTCCAAACGCCGGGAGCTCGACATCAGCATAGTCGCCGCGGCGTTCTGCGTGGATCTCGACGAAACGGGCATCGTCCGCAAGGCGCGCATTGCCTACGGCGGCGTGGCCGCGATGACGATGCGCGCGCCCAAGGCCGAGGCGGCGCTGGTGGGTAAGAAGCTCAGCGAGCCCTCGGTCGCCCACATCCTGCACGAGACCTTCCAGCCGATCGACGACGCCCGGGGTGGGGCGGAATACCGGCGCGGACTGGTTGTCAGCCTTTGGGACAAGTTTGTCTCGGGCGAGCAGAGTCAGGCGCAGGACGCCGACCTCGGTTTTACCGGCGATAAGAAATGGGGCATCGAGGATCCCTCCCGCGCCTTGCACCACGAGAGTGCCGTCGGTCACGTGACCGGCCGGGCACTGTATGTGGATGATACGGCTCAGCGACGGAAGATGCTCGAGGTGTGGCCGGTGTGTGCCCCGCACGCGCGGGCCACGATTTTGCGTCGCGACGTCACCAAGGCCCGTCAGGCGCTGGGCATCCACGCCGTGCTGCTGGCCGAGGATATCCCGGGCGAGAACAACACCGGGCCGGTGCGCCACGACGAGCCGTTGCTGGCGGACAAGGAGATTCTGTTTCACGGCCAGATGGTGGCGTTCGTCGTCGGCGAGTCACTGGCCGCCTGCCGCGCCGCGGCGGCGCTGGTTGAGGTGGATTACGAGCCACGGCCCGCGGTTATCGGGCTGCCGGCGGCCAGGGCTCAAGGCAGCTACCACACCGAACCGCATGCCCTCAAACGCGGTGATGCGGCGGCCGCGCTCGCCGCGTCGCCGGCGAAGTTGGAAGGCGAATTCGAGTTCGGCGGACAGGAGCATTTTTATCTCGAGGCGCACGCCGCCTGGGCCGAGGCCGGCGAGGATGGCACCGTGCTGGTAAATTCCTCGACGCAGCATCCGTCGGAAATCCAGGCCATCGTGGCCGAGGTGCTGCACCTGGCACGGCACAAGGTCGTGGTGGAGGCCCCGCGCATGGGTGGCGGCTTCGGCGGCAAGGAGACGCAGGGCAACGCGTTTGCAGCGCTGGTGGCTCTGGCCGCGGTCAAGACGGGCCGGCCGGTGCGGGTGCAACTCGACCGCGACCTCGACATGAAGCTGACGGGCAAGCGGCATCCGTTTCATTCCAAATTTTCGGTGGGCTACGACCACGACGGCCGGTTGCTCGCCGCCCAGGTGGAGTTGGTGTCGGATGGCGGCTGGTCGCTCGATCTCTCCACGGCCATCAATGACCGGGCGCTGTTCCATCTCGACAACGCCTATTACATCCCCGCGGTGCATTTCAGCGGCCGGGTCGCGAAGACCAACGTCACGTCCCACACGGCCTTCCGCGGGTTCGGTGGACCGCAGGGCATCATGGTCATCGAGGAGGTCATGGATCGGGTCGCCCGCCGGCTGGGCCTGCCGCCGGAGGTCGTGCGCGAACGCAATCTCTACCACGGCACCGGCGAAACCAACCGCACCCATTACCACGAGGATATTGGCGACAACCGCATTCAGGACATCTGGCAGCAGGTGCTGACCAAGGCGGACTTTACGAAACGACGCGCCGAGGTTGACCAGTGGAATCAGGTCAACCCGCACATGAAGCGCGGGCTGGCGATCACGCCCGTGAAGTTCGGCATCAGTTTCACGCTGTCGCACTACAACCAGGCCGGTGCCTACGTCGTGATTTATACCGACGGCACCGTGCAGGTGAACCACGGCGGCACGGAAATGGGGCAGGGGCTGCACACCAAGATCCTCGGCGTGGCGATGCGCGAACTCGGTTTGCACGCCGGGAGCATCCGGCTGATGACGACCAGCACCGACAAGGTGCCGAACACTTCGGCGACGGCCGCATCGAGCGGAGCTGATTTGAACGGCGCGGCGGTGGCGGCGGCCTGCGTGACCTTGCGGGAGCGACTGGCGGGAGTGGCCGCTCCGTTGCTGGGCATTGCCCCGGAAAAGGTGGAATTCGCCCATGGGTGTGTCGGCGAGCGCGGTCACCAGGAAAACAAGCTGCCTTTCGCCAAGGTGTGCAGCCACGCCTACGCCGCACGCGTCAGCCTGGCGGCCACCGGTTACTACAAGACGCCCGACATCCGCTGGGACTGGACCAAGGCCGAGGGCCGGCCCTTTCATTATTTCGCCTGCGGCGCGGCCGTGGCCGAGGTCGAGGTGGATGGATTTTCCGGCATGCACCGCGTGCGGCGGGTGGACATCGTCCACGACGTCGGTGACTCGCTCAACCCTGGCGTGGATCGCGGCCAGATCGAAGGTGGTTTCGTCCAGGGCATGGGCTGGCTGACGCGCGAGGAGCTGAAATGGGACCAGCAGGGCCGCCTGCTCACGCACAGTGCCAGCACTTACCAGATACCCGCGTTCAGCGACGCGCCCATCGAGTTCAATGTCACGCTGCTGCCCAAGGCGGCGCAGCTGGACGTGATTCACGGCAGCAAGGCCGTGGGCGAACCGCCGCTGATGCTGGCGTTCTCGGTGCGCGAGGCGCTGCGCGATGCGGTGGCGGCCTTCGGTCCGGCTGGCGGCGAAGTGCGCCTGGCCTCCCCGGCCACCGGCGAGGCGATCTTTGCTGCGATCCAAGCGCGGGTGGCGGCGCCGGCATGAAGGCCCTGGATCGTTTCATCCAGCGCTGGCGCATGCGGCAGGCGATGCGGTTCATTCCAAGTGGAGCCCGGGTGATCGACATCGGTGCACATGAAGGTGAGCTGTTCCAGGCGCTGGGCGGGGGGTTGAGACGTGGATTTGGGATCGAGCCATTGCGGAAGACTGTGCTGGAGGCGCCCAACTTCACCATTGTCCCAGGGTTCTTTCCAGCGGTGCGCCCGGCCGAGGGCGGCTGGGACGCGGTGACGATGCTGGCGGTGCTGGAGCACGTGCCGACCAAGGAGCAACCGGCACTGGCGGCGGCCTGTCAGGAATTGCTCAAGCCTGGCGGCCGGGTGATCGTCACCGTGCCGGCCAAGGCGGTGGATCACATCCTCGCGGTCCTGCGAGTTCTGCGACTCATCGATGGCATGTCACTGGAAGAGCACTACGGTTTCGAACCGGCGGACACGGAGCGCATTTTTGCGGCGCCGCGATTCCGCCCGCTGCACCGGTCGAGGTTCCAAGGCGGCCTCAACCACCTGTTTGTGTTCGAGCGGACCTGAAGCGACTGGGGGCGCCTTCAAAATGTTGTTTTGTTTAATCAAGCGGCGGTAGGCAGCCCGCTTGCGGGCGCGGCTAGGGCGCGAGCCAGCTCGCGGGCCCAAGAAAATCGGAGACGAAGGCGCACCTTATACCAAACGCCCCAAGCTTTTGGACTGTAGGGCGGGGTCGCTGCCCCCGCCCTACAGCACCAAGCCATTCTAAAGTCTAAAACGAAGGGGCGATTGGTATTATTCTTTCGCTTCGGTCGTCACGACATCGATCACTTCATCATGGCTCGAATAGGCCGGCCGGGTTGTCGCGGGCCGGACCGGTCGCGGGAAGCGCGGCATGGCGGCGGGCCGGCCGAAAAGGCGACGCAGGGCGAAAATCACGAAGCCGATGGTCACCAGCAACATGGCTCCGAGCAGGCCGAAGATTACGGCCGCGCTGGTGATGAGTAGATTGATGATGCGCATGGCTTCAAAACTCGGCACAATCCGGGAAGTTGCAAGGAAGCGGGCGTCGGAAACCCCGGCGAAGTTTCTAACCGGCTTTCAATCTGTCCCGCTCGGCGAGGAGCTGGGCGGCAATGCTGAGGGCGATCTCACGCGGGTCGTTGTTGCCGAAGGGGAGGCCGACGGGGCAGTGAAATTCCCGGGCGCGCTTCGCGGGCAGGCCCGAGACGACCAGTTCTTTTTGCAGCACCTTCGCCTTGGAGTCGCTGCCGATGACGCCGACGAAGGGAAAATCCCGTTCGGCGAGCGCGCGCTGCAGCACGGGACGGTCGGAGGCGTGGCCCTTGGTCAGGCAGAGCAGGAAGGCATGGTCCGGCATCGTCGGCACGAGATCGGCCGGCTCGGCCGCCTCGAGATAGCGCACGTTGCGGGCGCGCGGCAGGCGGTCGAGCCATTCGCGGCGCGGGTCGACGACGGTCAACTGGCAATCGAGCGGCGCGAGCACGGGCACGAGGGCCTGGACGACATGACCGGCACCGAAGATCCAGATGGGCCACGCCGCGCCAGCGCCGCCGCCGGCGTGCGGTTCGAAATAGAGTTTCACCGAGCCGCCGCAGGTCATGCCAACGTCGGTCTTGAGCGCCCAGTTGAGGAATTGCGGCGTGCCGGTGGCGTCGGCCAGCATCTCCTGGGCGACCGCAATCGCCTTGGCCTCGACCTTGCCGCCCCCGACGGTGCCGGTGTAAAGGCCGGCGGCCGTGACGAGCATCTTGGCGCCAGTGTCCTGCGGCGTGCTGCCGAGCGACTCCGTGAGGATGACGAACACGAAGGCCGTGCCCTCGCGTTCGAGGGCGGTCAGTTGCTCGTAGAAAGTGGCGGCGGATTCGGGCATCAAAGGGTGAACGTGGAGATGAGTTAACCACGAATTTCACGGATGAACACGGATAAATTCACCGGACTAAATAGTAGGACGCGGACTCGTTCCGCGCCACGGCGGGGAACGGAGTCCCCGCCCTACCCAAGGCCGGCCAGCCCCCTCAACCCTTGAAGGAGGTGCGGCGCCATTCCTGCCAGCGCTCCCGACCGGCGAACATCGGCACGGAGTCGCTCACCGGGGAGTCCTTCACGAGGATGAAATAGCGGGCGAACAGCTCGTCGGCCGTGCCCCAGGCGAAGCCGTAGGGCGGGCCCTCCGAGATCACCGGCTTCTGATAATAGAAGTAGCCCAGCAGCGAACCCTGGTATTTCAACAGGCTGGCCATGCGGGCACGGTAGACCTCGCGCCGGTCCGGCAGCAGCGCGCACAGGAAGGCGCGTTCGTAAACGTAGTCAAAGGAGCCCAGGGCGAAATCTTGGTTGAAGAAATCACCGAGGATGATGCGGCTGGCCAGGGCGGTGCCATTGAGCCGGCGGGCGCGCTCGACGGCCCCGGGAGCAAAGTCGATGGCCGTGACGTCGTAGCCAGCTTGGGCGAAGGCCCGGATTTCGTGGCCGAGTCCGCAGCCGGGGATGAGCACCTTGCCGCGCGCCTGCGGGTTGGAGCCGGTGTCCTTGCGCTTGAGGAATTCCTTCAGGTCGCCCGGCACGCCGTCGAAATCCCAAGGCGTGTTCACGCTGAGGTAGCGTGAGCTCCAGAATTCGGGGTGGCTGGGCGGAATGTCATCCATCATGGCGGAGAGTGGCGGGGGAACAGACGGCCGGTTTGGCGGAAGTTAGTCAAGTGCGACCACGGTTATGGAACGAAGTTCACACCGGGTGACCGGGACTCGCAATCAGTTTTACCCTCTGCAATCCGAAAACATCCCGCGAGCGCGCGCCGAGTCCCGGCTTGAGCCCGGCGCGCCCGGACGCATCTTGGCGGGGATGAAACCCCTTACCCTAGCCCGGCTCGGCCTGATCCTGCTGGCGCTGGCCTCCCGCGGGCAGTCCGCGGACGCCAAGGAGGACGACGTCCTGTTGTTCAGCTATTTCATGGGCAACGGCGAGGACGGCCTGCACCTGGCGACCAGCGAGGACGGCCTGAAATGGACCGCACTGCGCGGCGGCGCGTCCTTTCTCCAGCCCGTGGCCGGTGAGAACAAGCTCATGCGCGATCCCTGCCTGTTGCTGGGGCCGGACGGCGTCTTCCGCATGGTCTGGACGACCTCGTGGACCGGCGGGACAATCGGCTATTCCAGTTCGACCGACCTCGTGCACTGGACGAAGCAGAAGACGCTGACGGTGATGGGCCATGAACCGGCCACCGCCAATTGCTGGGCCCCCGAAATCATTTACGACGCGGCCAAGGGACACTACCTGATCTTCTGGTCGTCCACGGTGCCGGGAAAATTTCCCGTGCCGGACGAGACCGAACGCAAGGACAGGAACCGTCCGCCGCGCAACCACCGGCTGTATTCGACGACGACGACGGACTTCGAGGCCTTCACGCCGACGAAAGTGCACTATGACCCCGGCATCAATGTCATCGACGAGACGATGGTGCCGGACGGCAAGGACTGGGTGATGTTCGTGAAGAACGAGACGGAAATCCCGGCGCCGGCGAAGAACATTTATCTTGTGCGCGGGCCATCGCCCGATGGCCCGTGGACCCCACCCGGCGCGCCGATCTCGCCGCCGGGCCTGTGGGTCGAGGGCGGGACTGCCGTGAAAATCGGCCCCTGGTGGCACCTCTATTACGACATTTATCGCGACAAGAAATACGGCGTGCTGCGCACGAAGAATTTCACCACGTGGGAAGACGTCAGTGCGGACCTGGTGATGCCGAAGGGCATCCGCCACGGCACCGTGCTGCGCGTCCCGCGGGCAGTGGTCAACCTGCTGAAGTAGACCGTGCAGGCAGGTAGGGCGCGGACTCCGTTCCGCGCCTCGTGCGCGCCGGAAGTAATTCGTGGCGCGGAACGGAGTCCGCGCCCTACCTCAAATCAGCCCGAGCTTCATCTTCCCTTCCTCGGAGATCATCGACTGGTTCCAGGCCGGTTCCCAGGTGATGCGGACGTCGGCGGTGCTGACGCCGGGGACGAGGAGGATCTTGCCCTTGGCGTCCTCGGCGATGGCCGGGCCCATGCCGCAGCCGGGCGCAGTGAGTGTCATGGCGACGTCCACCTTGAAGCCGCCGTCGTCCTGCTTGCCGACGTCCATCGAATACACGAGGCCGAGATCGACAATGTTCACGGGGATCTCGGGATCGTAAACCTTGCGCAGCTGATCCCAGATTGCCTCGGGGTCGGGCGCGCCGTCGGCCAGTGTCGCGGCGGTGACGGTCTGCACCGCGACAGTCTCGCCGATCGCATCGGCGTCCTTGCCGTCGAGGCGGAAGAGGCCGGTCGACGTCTGCACGGTGTAACTGCCGCCGAGCACCTGGTGGATGAACACAGTGTCGCCGGCGAACAGCGTCTGCTTGTCGCCGCTGGGGATCTGCGTGACGGTGACCTCGCGGGTCAGGGTGCGGTCGCGTTTGTCGGTCGTGCTCATGGAAGAATTTTAGTCACAGAGGACACTGAGTTTACACAGAGATCGCGGAGAAGCTGTTCGGCTCAGTGGCCTCGGTGCCACCTCCGTGATCTCTGTGACAAGAATCATTGTTTGAACTTCTCACGGATGATCTCGGTGAGGGTGTCGTGCAGTTCCGGATGCTCGATCTTGCCGAGGACCTCTTCGAAGAAGCCGAAGACGAGCAATTCCTGCGCCTGCGCGGCGCGGATGCCGCGGGACTCGAGGTAGAATTCCTGCTCGCGGTCGATGCGGGAGGACGTGGCACCGTGGGTGCAGCGAACGTCGTTGGCTTGGATCTCCAAGCCGGGGAGTGAGTTGGCTTCGGCCTCGTCGCTGAGCATCAGGTTGCGGTTGCTCTGGTAGGCATCGGTCTTCTGCGCGTCGGCGTCGACCACGATCAGGCCGGAGAAGATGGTCTTCGCCTGGTCGAGCAGCGCGTTCTTGTAGAGCAGGTTCGAGCTGGTGTTCGGCGCCTGGTGAATCTGCAGCGTGCGCTGGTCGAACTCCTGGGTGCCGTGGGCGACGGTGAGCGCGAGCATCTCGGAGTGGGCGCCGGGAGCGGCCAGCTGGGAGAAGGACTCGTGCCGCGCCTGGCGGGCGCCGGCGTGGAGGTTGAGCGAGAGCACCTTCGCGTCGCGGCGGGCGACGGTGGCATTGAACTGGAAGGAAAGCGTTTCGCGGCTCCAGTCCTGCATGGCGAGGTAGGTAACCTGCGCGCCGTGGCCGGCGTAGAGGTCGTTGCCGCCGCAGGCAAATTGGGTCTGGGGTCTCGGGTCTTGGGTCTGGGAGCCAGAGTCGGTGCGGAAGAAATCGGCGACGGTGATCTTCGCGTTCTCCTCGGCGATGACGAGGGTATGCGGGAAGACCGCGGCACCGGCGCCGCAGGCATAGTGGAACACGCCGACCGGCAGTGTGGCCGTGACGCCCTTGGGCACGTAGATGAAGGCGCCGTCCTCGAGAAAAGCCTCATGCAAGGCGGCGAACTTGTCGGAGCCGAGCTTGGAGGGTTGGGCCAGCAGGTGCGCCTTGACGAGGTCGGCGTGCTTTACCAGTGCGTTCTGCAGGGTGTCGAAGATGATCCCCGCGCCGGCGGTGCTGGCGTCGAGCGTCTGCGAGGTGACCAGCCGGTTGTTGGCGAACACGAGGTGGCCCGCCCCGGTGACGCCGAGTTCGCGGTGCGCCATCTGGTCGAAGCGGATGGCGGGGGGCGCGGCGTTGAAACCGTCGAGCGTCAGCGTGGACAGATTGGAAAAGCGCCAACCCTCGTTGGTGCGCTTCGGCATCGAGGCGGTGGCGAACCGCTCGTAAGCGGCGCGCTTGCGGTCGAGCCACCAGGCGGGGAGGTGCTTCACGCGCTCCAGGTGGGCGGCGAAGGCCTCGGCGGTGAAGGAGCCGGTGAGGGATTTGGTATCGGTGAGAGTGGAGGCGGACATTGCGGGAAATGCTTTTAAAACGCGAAGGGCGCGAAGGACGCGGAGGGAAGAAGAGAGTTTGGTCTGGTGCTCCGCGCTCTCCGCGTCCTCCGCGTTTAATTTCTGGTTTAGCCGACGGATCCTTCCATTTCCAAATCGATGAGGCGCTTGAGCTCCACGGAGTATTCCATCGGGAACTGGCGGGCGAGGTCGTTGATGAAGCCGTTGACGGCGAGGCTCATCGCCTGCGCCTCGGTGAGGCCGCGGGACTGCATGTAGAAGATCATGTCCTCGGAAACCTTGGACACGCTGGCCTCGTGCTGTGTGGCGTTCTTGTCGCCGCGGACGGAGATGGCCGGGTAGGTGTCGGTGCGGCTGTTGGTGTTGATCAGCAGCGCGTCGCACTCGGTGTTGTTCTTGCAGCCCTTGAGGTGCTTCGGGATGTGGACTACGCCCCGGTAGGTGGAGCGGCCCTGGCCGACCGAGATGGACTTGGCGATGATGTTGGACGTCGTGTTGTTGGCGGCGTGGATCATCTTGGCGCCGGTGTCCTGATGCTGGCCGTCGTTGGCCAG
>JBKJRX010000046.1:0-7708 GCA_046593155.1 Lacunisphaera sp. | reverse complement strand
CGACGACTACCTGAAGGTCGTCCACAAGAACAAGGACGGCATCAAGTCCTGGGAAAAGATCGCCTGGCAGTCGCTCGCGACGGTCGTGGCGCTGGGCATTTTGCTCTGGCACCCGCTGAGCGCGGCCAAGATCCATGAGCTCTGGGTGCCGTTTCTCAAGACGGCGCTGATCGCGCACATGCCGTGGTGGCTGCTGCTCGTGCTCATCTACCTCTGGATCGTCGGCTTCAGCAACGCCATCAACCTGACCGACGGCCTCGACGGACTCGCCACCGGTTGCACCATCACCGTCGCATTGGTGTTCGGCATCATGGCTTACGCCGCGGGCAACAGCATCATTTCGCAATACCTGCTCATCAGCTACGTGCCCGGCACCGGCGAACTCACCGTGGTTTGCGCGGCGCTCATCGGTGCGTGCATGGCGTTCCTGTGGTTCAACTCGCACCCGGCCGAGGTGTTCATGGGCGACACCGGTTCGCTCGCGCTGGGCGGACTCATCGGCGTGATGGCCTTCATGGTCCACCAGCCGTTCACCCTGGTGATCGTGGGTGGCGTCTTCGTGATGGAAGCGCTCTCGGTCATTTTTCAGGTCGGCTGGTTCAAGTGGACGAAGCGCCGCACCGGCACCGGCCGGCGGCTCTTCCTCATGGCGCCGATTCACCACCATTTCCAGAAGCGCGGCTGGCCCGAGACCAAGGTCGTGCTGCGTTTCTGGGTCTTGTCGCTCGGTTTTGCATTGGCCGGTTTGGCCACGCTGAAGCTGCGCTGATGGCGGAACCTCCAAGGACCAACCTCCAACCTCCGGTGAATAACCAAGCGCCAAACTCCCAGACCTTTCGCCGGAATTTCTGCCGGCTGCCTGTTTCTCTGGAGCTTGGAGGTTGGCGCTTGGAGCTTCGCCTTTCAATTCACGACTGACCGCAAACCCGAATCATCAAATGCCCATCGATTACAACTTCGAGCATACGCCCAATTTCCGGGATCTTACCCGCACCAGCCTCTTGCTGCTGAAGCAGCCCGTGGTGCGCTCCCTTTCCAAGCTGCGCCGCCTCCGCCAGGGGCAGTCGGTCCCCGAGGGCCCCCTCGTGCGCAGCGCCAAGACTTTCGCAGGAGTTCGCTGACAGGTTCTTTATACTATCAATCGGAACCTTACTTATATTTGCTGTCAGCGAACACCTGCTCTTACTTTCCATGTCACCGTCTATTGCCCGTCTCCCGTCTTGGTGGAGCCCGCGCAGAGCGCTGGTTCCACCTTCCGGCCGTCCGAAACCACTGTGGAAAAGCTGTGAATAAGTCCCATTTTTAGATAGCAAATCTCCAACCTCAGCCCTCATATAACGTCATGAAAATTCTCCAGATCTTCGGAGCAGTTGTCGCCGTGCATCTGCTCGCGTTTATCTTCATTTTTGCCAGCCCCGGCTGCCAGTCCGGTCCGCGCAACATCCCCACGCCCGACGCCACCATGCCCACCGGCGGCACCGCGGCGCCGGTCACCTTCAGCCCGGCCGCCCCGCAGCCGGTCGACTTGGGCACATCGGTCGCCTACACGCCCGCTTCACCTTCCGGCCACGCGGCGCCGACGCGTCCCGGCTCCGCTGCCGCTGTCGCCATCACGCCGGCCAGGCCGGCCGCCACCGTCGCGCCCGTCACCCTCTACACCGTGGGCCGCGGCGACAGCCTCTGGACCATTGCGAAGAAGAACAACCTGACCGTGGCCGAGCTCGCCAAGGCCAACAACCTCGGCACCGGCGCCGCGCTGCAGCCGGGCAAGAAACTCATCATTCCGGGCAAACCGGGCGTCGTCTCGGGGCCGGCCGACAAGCCGAAGGATCTCGGGACCCTCACCCAGGCCGCGGCCGCCGCCAAGCCGGCCACGAATGGCGAGACCGTGAAGCACACGGTCGCCGTCGGCGAAAGTCTCGGCGTCATCGCCCGCAAATATCAGGTGAGCGTGGGTGAACTCGCGGCGGTCAATAACATCACCGATCCTTCCAAGGTCCGCGCCGGCCAGCAGCTCATCATTCCGGGCTTCAAGGCCGTCACGGCGAAGGGCGTCCCGGCGTCCGCCAAGACCACGGCCACCGACGTGCCGGCCGCGGCCGCCACCCCGCCGACGCCTGCGCGCTTTGAAATCGCCCCGCCTCCGCCCGGCCAGGATCTCGATTCCGGCCTGAAGGACGCCAGCACCGAGGTGCCGACCATCAAGGTGGAAGAGGCCCAGCCCACGCCGCCCAAGAACTAACCGGTCGCCGCCATGGTGAGTTCGCCGAGTGCCGCGGTTTTTCGCCGACCTCTCACGATCACTCCCGCGAGCGTCATCGTCGTCTGCGTGGCGGCCTTGGTCTCGCTTGGTCTCGTGGTGTTGTTCAGCGCGAGCTCGCCCCTGAAGGGCGGGCCTTACGCGTTTCTCTACAAGCAGCTCATCTTTCTCGCGCTGGCCATTGGCGCCGGCTGGCTGGTGGCCATCGCCGACCTCGAACAGCTCCGCAAGTTCGCGTGGGTGGCCGCGGCCATCGTCTTGGTGGCGCTCGTGCTGGTGCTGTTCACGCGGCCGATCAACGGCAGTCGCCGCTGGCTCGGTCTGGGCGGCCTGGGCCTCCAGATCTCGGAGTTTGCCAAGCTCGCCCTCGTGTTCTCGCTGGCGCACTACCTCGCGCTCAACCAGAGCCGGCTGCATGATTTTTGGCGCGGCTTCGTGCTGCCCTTGGCGTGGATCGGGCTTTTCGCCCTGCTGGTCATCATCGAACCCGATTTCGGCGCGGCGTTGCTGCTCGGCACCATCGGCGTCATCCTGCTGTTTCTCGCCGGCGCCCGGCTGAAGTTTCTGCTGCCCTCCATCGGGATCGCCTTGCTGGGCTTCGGACTCCTCGTGGCGACCAATCCCGTGCGTCTGCAGCGCGTGCTGTCATTCCTCGACCCCGAAGCCAACCGGCAGGGCGGCGGCTACCAGCCGTGGCAGGCCCTGCTGGCGTTCGCCGCCGGGGGCGTGGACGGCGTGGGGCTCGGCAACGGCCGCCAGCAAAACGCCTTTCTGCCCGAAGCCCATACCGACTACATCTTCGCCATCATGGGCGAGGAGATGGGTCTCATCTTCACCCTGCTCACCGTCGCGTTGTTCGTGACCATTTTCGTCGCCGGCCTGATGCACGTGCGCCGCGCCCCGAACCTGTTCCAGTTCCTGCTCGTGACCGGTTGCGTCCTGCTCATCACGCTCCAGGCGATCATCAACCTCGGGGTCGTCACCAGCCTGCTGCCCTCGAAGGGCATGTCGCTGCCGTTCATCAGCGCCGGCGGCTCGAACCTGCTGCTGATGGGTCTGCTGGTTGGCATCATCATCAATTCCCAGCGCACGTGGGAGCGGCCGAAGCCGCTCATGCGGAAACGGTCGCTGACGGAGGTCATCGCGTGATGGCGAAAAGTGATAAGTGGCGGGTGACGGGTGATGAGAGTGAACCGACGGGCTCGCTTGCCCGGGTGGCTGGTCACTCATCACTAGTCACTCATCACTGCCAACCGGAGGTCGGCCTGTGAGCCGGTTCATCATCGCGTGCGGTGGCACCGGCGGCCATCTCTCCCCGGGCATCGCGCTGGCGGAGGCGCTCATCACGCGGGGCCACGCCGTCACGCTCTTCATCAGCCACAAGAAGGTGGACACCCGCCTCGTCGAGAAATACCCGCACCTGTCCGCCGCGCGCGTGCCGAGCGCCCCGTTCGGCTGGCGGCCCGACGTGCATCTGCGCTTCCATTGGAAGCAGACCCAGGGCCTGCTGTTCAGCCTGAACTTCATGCGGGCGGCGCGGCCTGACGCCATCATCGGCTTTGGCGGCTTCACCAACGCCGGCGTGGTCATGGCCGGCCGGTTGCTCGGCATCCCGGTAGCCCTGCACGAGGCCAACCGTGTGCCGGGCCTCGCCATCCGCGTGCTCTCGCGATTCGCGGCCCGGCTTTACCTGCCGCCGGGCGTCCGCCTGCCGGGCATTCGCGGGGTCATGGTCCGGCACATGGGTCTGCCGGTGCGCAACGAGATCACCCGCCTGCCGCGCGACGAGGCCCGGGCCCGGCTGGGCATCGATCCGTCCCAGAAACTGCTGGTGCTTCTCGGCGGCAGCCAGGGCTCCGGCAACCTCAACCAGTGGGCGGAACAAAACCTCGCGGCGTTGGCGCACGACGGCATCCAGGTTTATTGCGTCACCGGCCTGGGCAAGGGCAGCGAGGGCGTGCGCGAATTGCACGGCAAGAGCGGCCAGGTGGTCCGCAGTTCCTTCGTCGCTTTCTCCGATCGCGTGGGCGTGCTGATGTCGGCCGCCGATCTCGTGCTCAGCCGCGCCGGGGCCGGCACGCTGGCCGAGCTGGTGCGCTGCGAGACGCCGGCCATCCTGATTCCGTATCCGCACGCGGCCGACAACCACCAGTGGGTCAACGCCACGTATTTCGAACAGCAGGGCGGCGGCGTGGTCGTCGCCGATCACGCGCTGGGGGGGCTGCGCCAGGAAGTGCTCGATGTCATCTTCAACGACTGGCTGCTGAGCAAATTCCGGCTGAACCTGCACCGCATGTCGCAGGAGAACAGCATCGATACCATTGTCCACGACCTGGAGGACCTCGCGTCCGGCATCCCGCCGCCGCGGCACCTCCGGCCGATACCAGCCTCCTCCGCGACATGAGCCCATCCCGACATTTCCTTGTAGGGTCGCCGCCCCTCGACAAGCTCAGGGCCTTGAGCCTGTCGAAACGGCTGGCCGGCGGACCGGTCCGGCGACTAGCGCCGACCCTACATTTCAGCAGATGAGTGCTGTATCCAAAATTTCGGACCTGGACGTGCGCGAGGCTCACTGGGGTGATTTTATTGCGGCCGCCCGGCGGGGTCTCGCCCCGGCAACCAAGTTCACGGAGCGCGAGCTGCTCGCCCCTAAGACGACCATGCGGGTCGGCGGCCCGGCGCGGGTTTATGCCGAGCCGGCGACGCCCGCCGAGTTGCGCCACCTGCTGCTTGAGGCTCACCACCGCCACCTGCCGGTGCTCATGCTGGGGCGGGGTTCGAATCTCATTATTCCCGACGAGGGCGTGGACGGGTTGGTCCTCAACCTCGGCCATGAAAACTGGCAGAAATTCGAGGTGCGGCCGGACGGCTGCGTGTGGGCCGGCGCCGGCCTGCGGCTGAAAAACCTCTGTGGCCTGGCGATCAAGGCCGGCTTGAAGGGGTTCGAGTTTCTGGAGGGCATCCCGGGCAATGTCGGCGGCGCGCTGCGGATGAACGCTGGCGCCATGGGCGGCTGGATGTTCGACGTGGTCGAGGAAGTGGAGTTGATGACCCGACCGGGCGAGGTGCGGGTGATGAAACGCGCCGGGATGCACGCCACTTATCGCCATTGCGTGGAACTGGACGACGCGATCGCGCTGGGCGCCCTCCTGAAGCCGGCGGCCAGCGGCGAGTCGACCGACATCCGCCGGCAGATCGATGTTTACCAAAAGAAGCGCGTTGAGTCCCAGCCGCGCGAGCCGAGCGCCGGTTGCATCTTCAAGAATCCGCCGGGCAATTCGGCCGGCCGGTTGATCGACGAGGCCGGCCTCAAGGGCGAGCGGGTGGGGGACGCCGAGGTCTCGACCGTGCATGCGAATTTTATCGTGAACCGCGGCCACGCGACCAGCGCCGACATCATCGGGCTCGTCCGCAAGGTCCGCGCCCGGGTGAAAAGCGCCCGCGGCATCGACCTTGAGCCCGAGGTGCTGCTCTACGGGCAGGAATGGAGGGAGGTCTTATGAATTTTGGATTTATGATTTATGATTCTCGATTGGGATCGCTTTGCAGGTCGGGGTTTATCCCCGACGTGTCGGGCGTAAAGCCCGACCTACCGGGAGGCGGCACATGACCACTCCCATCATCGCCGTGTTCGCCGGCGGCACCTCGCCCGAGCGCGAGGTTTCCCTCGGGTCCGGCAAGGCCGCGGCCCTCGCCATGGCCTACACCCATCCCACGCAGTTCTTCACGGTGGATTCGGATGCCCTGCCCGAGGGTCTTGATCCCGAGCGGCACATCGTCTGCTCGACCCTGCACGGCATTTTTGGCGAGGACGGCGGCATGCAGCGGCTGTTGGAGGGCGCCGGGGTGGCCTACGCCGGTTGCGACGCCAAGGCGAGTGACCTGACCTTTGACAAGTGGCGCACCCGCCAGACCGTGTCGGCCCAGGGCGTGCAGGTGGCGCCGGGCCGGGTTTTCCAAGCGGCGGCCAAGCCCACGGCGGCGGCACTGACGGCGGAATTTGGCGAGCAGGTCGTGCTCAAGCCCAACCGTCAGGGCAGCAGCGTCGGCCTGCAGATCGTGACCTCCAAGGCCGGCATGGAGATCGCGCTCGGCAGCATCCGGCAAGGCGAGTGGATCGCCGAGGAGCGCATCATCGGCCGCGAGCTGACCGTCGGCCTGTTGCGCGGCCGCGCGATGGGGGTCGTCGAAATCGTGCCGAAGTCCGGGGTCTTCGACTACACCAGCAAATACACCAAGGGTCTGACGGAATATTTCGCCCCGGCGCCGATTTCCGACGAACTGGCGGCGGCGACGTGCACGGCCGCTGAGACGGCCTTCGCCGCTTGCGGCTGCCGCGACTACGCCCGCGTGGACTTCATGCTGACGAATGACGGCGAGCTGTATTTGCTGGAAATAAACACGCTGCCCGGCATGAAGGAGACCAGCCTGCTGCCGATGAGTGCGCGTTGCGTGGGGCTGGATTTTATCGCGCTGTGCCGCGAGTTGGTGGCCCCCGCCGTGGAACGATTCGCCCTGGCCTCTGCTTTGCGCAAATGACCGCTCCGGCCGACAACTCCGCTCCCCCTCCGGGCCGCTCCTGGCGTAACATCCGCCAGGAAGTGAAACCCTTGGCCATGTCGCGCAAGGGCCGCCGTCGGCAACTGGCCGCCTGGGCCAAGGTGGGCGCACTGGCGGCCTTGATCGCGGGGACCGGTGGGGCGGTCTACGAGGTCGCACATTCCTGGTCGACCAACCGCGCGGCGCTGGCCACCGCGGTGCACAGCGAGTTGGTGCGCGATGTGGTCCTCATCACCGACGGCGTCCTGACCCGGGAATGGACCGCCGGCGCGCTGGCCCTGCCCAAGTCGGCCAGCTTGATGGCCCTCGATTTGCCCGCGTTGCGCAACAAGCTCCTCGCCAGCGGTCAGGTGCGCGTGGCGGTGTTGACGCGCAATTTTCCCGACACGCTGGTCGTCACGCTGCAGGAACGCACTCCCGTGGCGCGGGTGCAGGCGGCCGATGGCTCCGGTGCGGCCCACCGGTTGCTCGTGGCGAAGGATGGTGTCGTTTACGATGGACTGAACTACGACAAGGCCATGCTGGCCGGCCTGCCCTGGCTGGACGGCATCCGGCTCGTGAAATCCGGCAAAGGCTTCGAACCGGTTGCGGGCATGGCCGACGTGTCCGCCCTGCTTTCCACCGCGCAACTGCAGGTTCCGCATCTCTATCGCGATTGGCTCATTGTCTCGCTGGCCCGGCTGGCCGAACGCGACGAGATCGTGGTCAAGGCCCAGGACCTGCCCGAGATCATCTTCAGCCGGCAGCGCGACTTCTTCAAACAGGTCGCCCAGCTCGACTTCGTGATCGACGCCACTCACGGCCTCGCCGGGCCGGCGCTCCTGTCGGTGAATCTGTCGCTCGAGGGCCAGGTGCCCGTGCGGCTGCAGGGCACACCCGACGAACTGG
>JBKJRX010000263.1:0-3733 GCA_046593155.1 Lacunisphaera sp. | reverse complement strand
CACATCCTGCTCGCCCGCCAGGTCGGCGTGCCGAACATCGTCGTCTTCCTGAACAAGGTCGACCTGATCGACGATCCGGAGCTCCTTGAGCTCGTGGAAGAGGAAATCCGCGATCTCCTCACGAAATACAAATTTGACGGCAAGACCGCCAAGATCATCCGGGGCTCCGCCACCGCCGCGCTTGAAGGCAAGCCCGAGGGCGAGGCGGCCATCCAGGCCCTCATGGAAGCGGTCGACAGCGAGATCGCCGAGCCCCAGCGCGAGCTCGACAAGCCCTTCCTGATGTCCGTCGAGGACGTCTTCTCGATCACCGGTCGCGGCACTGTCGCGACGGGCCGTATTGAGCGTGGTATCTGCAAGCTCAACGACACCGTCGAGATTGTCGGCCTCAAGGACACGACCACGACCGTCGTCACCGGCATCGAGATGTTCCGCAAGCTCCTCGATCAGGGCCAGGCGGGCGACAACGTCGGCATCCTGCTTCGCGGCATTGAAAAGGAAGGCATCGAGCGCGGCCAGGTCATCGCCGCCCCGAAATCCATCAAACCTCACAAGAAGGCCAAGGCCGAGATCTACGTCCTTTCGAAGGATGAGGGTGGTCGCCATACGCCGTTCTTCAACGGCTACCGTCCCCAGTTCTACTTCCGCACCACGGACGTGACCGGCGTCGTCAACCTGCCGAAGGGCGTGGAGATGATCATGCCGGGTGACAACATCGCCGTCGACATCGACCTCATCGTGCCAATCGCCATGGAGAAGACTCAGAAATTTGCCATCCGCGAGGGCGGCCGCACCATCGGTGCCGGTCGTGTCACCGAGATCGTCGAATAACGCGTCCTTAACCTCTTCCGACCGCACTGCCGGGGCTCCTTTTTGGGGTCCCGGCTGTGTCGTCTAAAAGAAATAACCACAGGGGTGTAGCTCAATTGGTAGAGTAGCGGTCTCCAAAACCGTTGGTTGGGGGTTCGATTCCCTCCGCCCCTGCCACCTTCGCCCGACACAAAAATAAAATGGCCAATCCCTTCCGCACCGCCCGCATCTTCGCCAGCGAGCTCGTTGGCGAACTGCAGAAAGCCAGCTGGCCGACGAAGACCGAACTCAAGGATTCGACGATCGTCGTGATCGTCGCGTGCGTGCTGCTCGGCCTCTTCACCAGCATCAGCGACTTCGCCCTCTACAACGTGGTCGATGCCGTGACCGAGTTCGTCAGCCGCTAACCTTTTGCTCCGATGACCACCCAGACTTCCACCGGCGCCCAATGGTTCGCGCTCCACACCCTCTCCGGTCAGGAGAACAAGGTGAAGAACTACATCGAGAGGTTCCGTAAGGCGGAGGAACTCGATGATTTCATCGCCGAGGTGCTGCTGCCCACGGAGGTCGTGTCCGAGGTCAAGGGCGGCAAGAAGTCGACCAAGGTCCGCAAGCTCTATCCGGGCTACGTGTTCATCCACATGAAGCTGTTCGACGAGAACGGCCAGGTGATCATCAAGCCGTTCTATTTTGTGAAGGACGCGGGTGGTGTCATCGGCTTCGTCGGTGGCGACAAGCCCGCACCGCTGCGCCAGGCCGAGGTCGACGAGATCAAGGCCCGCATTGAAGCCGCTTCGGGCAAGGAAATCCCCAAGGTCACGTTCGAGGTCGGCGAGGAAGTGAAGATCACCGACGGCGCCTTCGCCAATCTCACGGGCCGCGTTGACGAGGTCGATCCCGCCCGTGGCAAGCTCAAGATTTCTGTCTCCATCTTCGGTCGGTTTACGCCCGTCGAACTCGAATACTGGCAGGTCCAGCGCGCCTCTGAAAGCTGATCCAGCCGGCCCCACTACCAACCAGTCAACGCACTCTTAACATGGCCAAGAAAATCCAAGGTTACGTCCGTCTCCAACTCCCCGCCGGTGCCGCCAATCCGGCCCCCCCGGTCGGCCCCGCCCTCGGCGCCCAAGGCGTCAACATCATGGGCTTCTGCAAGGAGTTCAATGCGAAGACCAAGGACCAGAATGGCATGATCATTCCGGTCGTCATCACGGTTTACTCGGACAAATCTTTCACCTTCATCCTCAAGTCGCCCCCGGCGTCCGTGCTCCTGAAGAAGGCCGCCGGCATCGCGGCCGGCTCGGCCAAGCCCAACATGGACAAGGTCGGCAAGGTCACGCGCAAGCAGATCATCGAGATCATCAAGCTCAAGAAGGCCGATCTCAACGCCAACAGCGAAGAGGCCGCCATCCGCATGATCGCCGGCACCGCCCGCAACATGGGCATCGAAGTCGTCGACTAATTTCCCTCAACCCATAACTCACCGCGGGAGTCCCACCGGACGTTCGCACCGCAAGGAGTCAAAAATGCCCGTTAAACAAAGCAAAAGATACCGCAGCGCCGTCACCGCCGCTGACCTCTCCAAGGAATATCCGCTCAAGGAAGCCGTGGAGATTCTGACCAAATTCCCGAAGGCCAAGTTCGACGAGACCGTCGAGCTGTCCTTCCGCCTCGGCGTTGATCCCGCCCAGGGCGACCAGATGGTGCGCGGCACCACGCCCCTGCCCAACGGCTCCGGCAAGAAGGTCCGCGTGATCGTCTTCACCGACGATGCCGACAAGGCAATCGCCGCCGGGGCCGATCATGCCGGCCTCGCAGAGCTGATGACCAAGATCAACGCCGGCTGGCTCGACTTCGACGTCGCGATCGCGACCACCGAGGCCATGAAGCAGGTCCGCACGCTCGCCCGCGTCCTCGGCCCCAAGGGTCTCATGCCGAACCCGAAGTCCGGCACCGTCACCGACGACATCGCCGCGGGCATCAAGGCCGTGAAGGCAGGTCGCGTCGAGTTCAAGGTCGACAAGACCGCCAATATCGGCGTCGGCGTCGGCAAGCGCTCGTTCACTGCCGACCAGATCACCGAAAACGTCACCGCCGTCCTTGAGGCGATCGGCAAGGCCAAGCCGGCCGCGTTCAAGGGCCACTACATCAAGAGCGTCACGCTCTCGTCCTCCATGAGCCCGGGCGTGAAGCTCGCGGCCGCCGAGTTCAACAAATTCTAAGGAGCCCACCATGAGAGCCGAAAAACAATATTTGATCGATGAAGTCAGCGGGCACCTGAAGAAGTCCGACTACGTCATCCTCACCAACTTCACGAAACTCACCGTCGCCGATGCGGCCGAGCTGCGCAAGCGCCTCGCCCCGGAGAAGGCCGAGTTCCACGTCGTCAAGAACAGCTCGTTCCGCGTCGCGGCCAAGGCCATGGGCCTGCCCGACATGGATAAATCCCTCATTGGCCAGACGGCCGTGGTGGTGGGCGGCAAGAACCCCGCGGGCGTCGCCAAAACGCTCAAGAAGTTCATCGAGGAAAAGCAGAAGCTCGAGGTGAAGGTGGGCGTCATGGACAAGAAGCTCATGACGGCCGCCGATCTCTCGAAACTCGCCGACCTGCCTTCGTTCGAGGCCTTGCGCTCGATGTTCCTCGGTCTGCTCACCATGCAGGGCGCGGCCTTCGTTCGCGTGCTCGACGCCAAGGTCAAAAAGGAGCAGCCCGCGGCTCCCGCCGCCTGATTCTTACACCTTAAAACTTAAACCTTATAAACTTTTCCCGGCGCAAGCTGGGAAGCAAAACATCCAAAGAAGAGGCTAGGGGATACGTCCCTTAAACGCGTTCCAACCGGGACCGCTATCCGCTTCAGGAGAAAATACCATGAGCAACATCACCAAAGACCAAGTCATTGAATGGCTGTCCGCCCAGCCGATC
>JBKJRX010000060.1:0-12341 GCA_046593155.1 Lacunisphaera sp. | reverse complement strand
CTCTCCTCGGCCTGAGTTCGGCAAGAACCCTCGCCGCTCGATACTGGATTTCTTTCAGCCTCTTAGTGACTTCATCGATCCGATGACCCTTTTTTGCGGCTTCGAATAGCTGAACGATTTCGTCGAGAGCACCGCGCCGTGGTAGCGGGGGCGTGCGCTTAACGAAATCCCGTATATTTTCGGTCATGACGCCCCCACTGCGGCGCGCAAAGTTGGTGCACCAATTTGCACCTCCACACGCTTCTTTTTGTCGACGTAGTGTGAGGACGTCGTGCGAATATCGCGGTGCCCCAAGTGTTGGCGCGCGGCCTCGATGCCGTGGCTGGAGGCAATGAGTGACCCAGATTCTTTGCGCAACACGTGGACCGCATTGCGCTGGCGAACTCCCTTGGACTTGAGCCACGCGACAAGATCCCGCCACATGCAATCGCAGCGATAATGCGCGTAGGTCGCCTCGGGATCGGGATCTGAGCCCTCCAAAACGAATTCCGATTTGCTACCCTTCTTGAAGGTGCGAAGGACTTCGACCGCCGCGGCCGGCAGGTCGATCATGCGCTCGCTCTCCTCGGTCTTCGGTTCGAAATGCTCGGTTCTGCGGACGTAGATTTGTCCCTGCTCAAGATCGACCTGCTTCCACATCAGCAAATCCGCCTCTCGCCGTCGTAGGCCCGCCCAAAGGCAAAGAAACAGACCGAGGTATTGTTGCGGATGCGCTCGCCGCAAATCGCGTTCAGCGCTCGCCAGCAGCAGCTCTGGATTTACCTCTGAGTGATACCGCTGGGGGCCCGGGTCGCGGAATTTCACGCCGGCAAAGGGACTGGCGGGCAATTTCACCTTGAGGACGTCCACCACATCCTGAGCGAACAACGCGCGTCCAGCTCGCAGGATCGACGCAGCAGACCGTTCCGCAGACTTGCGTTTCACTGGATCGGCCCCGACGCGCGCGACGTATGAATTTCGCCAGGCCGTGACAGTATCGGGTGTCAGAACGTCCAAAGGCTGGCCATCCACCATCGCAAGCCAAGTGGTGCGACCGCCGTGATGATAGTCGAATTTCGCACGCTTGGCCTTCTTCCTCATCCCGGCTTCGAGCTTGGCCACGTCGGAGACCAGTTTGCGCAGCTTGGTGGCGTAAATCCTGACCGTCCTGGGCCGCAGATGGCTGCACTTCTGAACGGCATTTAGAAACTCGCCCAGTGTGCACGCCTCGGCCGTCGCTAGTGGGTCCGGCTTAAACCTGACCAAGGTTGCCTCCCAGCCAGCGGACACGAGTGACAGGTAGATGTCCCGGGCCTTGATCGCTGCGGCCGCCTGGTTGGCAGTGTGAGTGTTGAACCACTCTCGCCGGCCCAAATGCTGCATCCGAACCTGCCAAGTAGGGACCAAAACCCGCACCCCGGCGCCGTTGATGTAGTCGCGTTGCTGCAAACGGGGCTCCCAAAACTTTTGGTGAGTCCGCGCCAAGCTATTGCCGGGGCGCTGTGCCACTACTGTTCCACTCTTGGTGTCCTCTATTGTCTCTAGTTTTGCGTTCATGTTCTTATCATCCGTTCGTTATTCTCCTCTGAAAGCGAGGCATAATTGCGACCACATGCGGACATTGAGGGACTCACGATGACACGGCAAGCAAAGAACTCATAAGCCTTTGGTCACGAGTTCAATCCTCGCCCCTGGCACCACTTTAGCCGCAGCCGCCATAGCTGCGCGTTTTTTGTTTCCCGCGGGAAATACTCGCGGCGTTGTTTGCCAGATCGACCGCAGCAAGAATACCTTCAGAGGGCGTGCAAACGACTCGGCTATTTATCCTCTGCAGAGGAAATTGGGGTAGGCCACAAACTACAAAGCCTGACCCTTTATTTTGCTTCCTTTATTTTGCTTCGTTACGACACCAGACAGCCTAGCACGAAATGCGCAAAAAAATGCGGGGGATTTTAGCAAGCTTGTCTCCTGCGCGCAACAAAACCCAGTGTGGCGAGACCTAACAATAATGCACATGTCGCAGGTTCGGGAATAGGAGCAACCGCCAGCGCGTATGCCTGCAAGCCTCCGGTGCTGGCAAACAAAGAACCAATGCCACTCGATGTGAATTTGGAGATTGTGGCGTCGCCGGCATTTCCGACGTAAAGATTGCCCGAGGAATCAAAGACCAAACCAGTCGGTAAGTTCAGGTATGTATTTGCAAAGACAGACGAGACTGCAGCGGGAGTATATTTCTGGATGATATTCCCGCCGCCCGGTCCTTGCTGAAATGCTGCGTAGAGATTGCCCGCGCTGTCTAAGGCTAAGCCCCCAACATAAACGTCGCCGGTTGCCGTGAACGTAGACACTAGTCCTCCTGATGTGATTTTTTTGATCGATCTGCTGTTATAGTCTGCAACGTAAAGATTGTCTGAAGCATCAATGACGACCGCTCCCGGGTTCGATAAACCAGAGCTCACAAAGACAGAGCCCACCCCGCCCGATGTATACTTCTCGATAGTGTTGTTTTGGATAGTCACGTAAAGACTACCGAAGCTGTCTAAAGCGAGGCCTCGCGGGCCAAGGCTAGTGGTGGCAAAATTGGCAGCCACTCCAGACGGCGTAATCTTCGAAATAGCCCCGAAACTTCCTGTAATCAGTCTGGCCACATAAATATTTCCTGCGCTGTCGATCGTCAGACCGTAGGGGGAGTTTACGTCAGGATAACTTGCAAAAGTGGTTCCAACACCAGCAGCATTGAAGCTGACGACCGAGCTGTTGTTATTCATCGCGGCATAAATCTGGCCGTAAGCAGTTCCTGTAGCTGAACACGCGAGTAACGCCAAGCCGACAAGAGCCGCTAACGAATGAATCCTATTTCTTAAAGCAGTGTTATTATTCATGACGTTTGTTTTCCGTAACATAGCGGACGCAATTTTTTGCGGCAAACGTATTCGAAGCCAGCTTTTCTAAAATGCTGTCACCCGATGTTGTCACCCGGTTGCCGAAAATAAGCCTTTGTGGGATGAAAGGGGATGACTCAAATATTTAGAATCTGCAGGTCATTCCGCTCTGTGATAGCGCTTTACCCTTCCGGATAATTCCAGACGAAATCAGCCAAAATCGCCGGTTCGAGTTATGAGTCCTCTGCTCTACCACTGAGCTACCCTGGCGAAAGGGACGCGGAAGAAGTCACATTTTTAGGCGCAAATCCACAAGATTTTTCGCGCAGCGCCTCTGTCCCCACTCCCTCCGGTCCGTTCGACCCAAAGGGCAAAATGCAGCCGGCGGAAAACGAAGCCTTTGCATGAACCGGGTTTTCCCTACCGTGTTGCCCATGACCGCACCAACCGGGGGCGACGAAACCCGCACTTTTGAGCTGCTGCGGCGGGTCAAGTCGGACGGGTTGTCCGCCGACACGCTGGCGCAACTGCAAAACGCCCAGAACAGCGCCACGGACAAGCAGGCGGCCATCCTGCTGGTGGAAGACAATGCCGAACTGCGCAAAGTCATCGTGCAGATCCTGCACACCCTGGGCTATGCCAACGTCACCGAGGCGGCTGACGGTCAGGCCGCGCTCGACCTTCTCGCTCAGCGGGAATTCGACCTCATCGTGCTGGACATCGAGATGCCGCGCGTGAACGGCTTCGAGGTGCTGGCCTCTTTGAAACGCGATCCCGCCCGCCGCCACCTGCCGGTCATTGTCGCCTCCGGCCTCGACCGGCTGGATGCGGTGGTGCGCTGTATCGAACTCGGCGCCGAGGATTTCCTGCCCAAGCCGGTCAATTCCGTCCTGCTCGGGGCCCGGGTGGGCGCCTCGCTCGAGCGCAAGCGCCTGCGCGACCTGGAGCGCCTGCGCCTGCTCGAGTTGCAGCAGGAAAAGCAGCTCCTCCAGGCCGAACAGGAGAAATCCGAGCGCCTGCTGCTGAACATCCTGCCCCAGGCCATCGCCGAGCGGCTCAAACGCGGCGAGCACACCATCGCCGAACGCCATGCCACGGTCACCGTGCTGTTCGCCGACCTGGTGGAATTCAGCGCGCTGTCGAACCACACCGATCCGCAGGAACTCGTGGCCTTGCTCAATGACCTCTTCTCGCGCTTCGACCGCCTGGCCGGCCAGCACGGGCTGGAAAAAATCAAGACCATCGGGGACTGTTACCTGGTGGTGGGCGGACTGCCGGAACCGACCGCCAGCCACGCGACTGACGTGGCGTCGATGGCCCTGGAGATGCTCACCGCCCTCGCCGATCTCAACCGCGAGCGTGGCCTCAAGCTCGGCCTGCGCATCGGGCTGAATTCCGGGCCGGTCGTGGCCGGGGTCATCGGCAGCCGCAAGTTCACCTACGACCTGTGGGGTGTCACGGTGAACCTCGCGGCCCGCGTGCAATCCTCCGGTCTGCCCAACCGCGTGAACGTCTCCGCGAACACGTTCGAACTGCTGCGGAATGATTTCCGTCTGACCGAACGCGGCACGGTGGAATGCAAGGGCCTGGGTCAGGTTCGGACCTATCTGCTTGAGGGGATAAATAGCCCCCGTGGGCCAGCGAGCTAGATCGCGCCGAAAGCTACTCGGCACTCAGATGTCGTCCGGCCCCAGCCACCGGAAATAAGTGATGACGAAGCGGCGGCCGAAGCCGGGCTTCGTCTCGGGAGTCCTTTGCACGACGGCCTCACAATAGGCGGTCGCTTCGATCTTGGAATCAGCCAGATTCAATGCCTCGCCATAGCCCCGGATACGGAAAGTGTCTGATCGCACCGCCAGCATCGGGCTGATCGCGTGCATGATCTGCGTGGAGTTGGGTGTGGCCGTCGCGGGGAAAATCGTTCCGAGGTAAGTGGCGAATCCCGCGATGGAGGTGAAGGGGCCGTTGATGGCCTTGCCGGCGGACGTGCTCGCGAAGTTGTTACTGATCGAATTCCCCCGCGCGGTTGGATTGGCCACCGGCGCTACCTCCGGCATGGAATTATAAGTATCCAGCAGGCTGCGCCAGACGAGCGCCGACGAAGTATTGATGTTGATCATTCCCGAGATGGAGCGGTTTCCGGAAACGAATTGCGGAGTCAAGGTCACGTAATGGAAACAATCCTGCAGGACCGACGGCGTCACCGGCGAAAGCAGACCCAATTGTTCATAAGATATTACGGCCGGCAACGTCGCGGCATGGGTGTCGAGCGCGGTTTTGAGTTTCAGCTGATTGCTGAGCATCAACTGGCTGATGGCCGGCACCGTTCCCGCCATGACCCGCTGGGCCGCCGGGGCATAGGCCCCGATCTTGATCCCCTCATCGATGACGAGGTAAGCATATTTTCCGACCGTGACGGGTATGCCGGGCGACCCAATCGTGTCGGCAACCACTACCGGCACACGACCGGCAATCACATGCTCTTTTTCCACATTGGCCGAAGTGGAAGCCGCCGGCCCGACAGTATTTGCCGAGATTAACTCGACCGGATCGGCGCCGGCGCTGGTTGAGTTGACCACACCTGAAGTCAGCCAAGTCACGAACGAGCCGTCATTCCGCCAGACGCCGCACCAATAGCGGGTCGCCGCGTTCTGGTTGGCGGCAATCCCCGTGATGCCCGCCATGCCGGTGATCCGGGTGTCATCGCCAGCGTGGCGCTGCAATTCGCCCAGGGCCAGGCCGAGCCCCAAGAGAGCATTTTGCCGGGCCTGGGTTTGCTGCTGGGCAGATGCCGCAACCTGCGAGTTGATCCGGACCAAGGCACTCAGGGCAAATACCGCCAGCACCAGCAGTGCGAGCAAGGCGAGAGTAATGACCAAAGCAAAACCAGACCGGCCGCCACGGCGTTTGCTTGTTCTCACCATGCCACCCCCTTCAGCTCAATCCGCCGGGTGTAGACGCGCGAGTGCGCCTCCACCACTCCCCACCACCATTCCGCGTCAGAAGGATACGTCGCTGGACGGAGAATACGGCCGTCTCCGTTCTCCATCTCCGCGAGCAGAGTCGCTCCGTGTTCGGTCAGAATCCTGAGCATGACATCGGCTACCTCGGGCAGGCGGTTGGCATCGACCACGGTGCCGCCATCGCGCGCCCAGTGCGACAGGTCGGTATTGTCAGCAGGGAATATCCGGTGGATGCCGCCGCTGGCGGTGTCACTCACATAAAGCCACACCCCGAAGTCCACGACGTTCGTCGCCAGGGCATCGTTGCTGTTCGGATTGGTGAGGGTCGCCTGATGGCGCGAGGTGGCCGGCGCGACCGAGGTGCTGCCATAGCTCGCTGCCGTCACGTCATTACCGTTCGCCAAGGTGTTGACGGTGCTTACCGCCGACCGGAACAGCGTGTAGCGCACATCGGCCTGAGTCGTCGTGCTGATTGCCCCGCTGAGCGCACGCCGCGCGACCTGGTAGGCCACGGCAACCGGCAGGCTGCCCGGCGCCTCCACATTGGTGGTGATAAACCGCAGCCAGGCCCCCGACAGGCCGAACCGGGCATCACCAATCAGGGGCGTCGCTCCGACGGTTGAGAAAGGCAGCAAGCGCTGACTTTCGGATGTCGTGGGTTTGCCGGCCGTCGCCGGTGCCAGCCAGCCGTGAGAGGTCAGGTTGGCCGCGGTGTTCATGACATCCACCGCCAGCCAGCAGCGTCCGTCCCTGCGGGAAACGGCCGCCTGGAGGTCACGCTCAACCATGTCCAATGCGAGTTTGGCTTGGATCGCGGTCGAGAAATTATCCTGTATGCGATGCCACAGGTTGAGCGTATTCATGACCACCGTCAGCATGAGTCCCGCCAGCACCAGCGTGATGGCAACCGCCACCAGCAGTTCCAGCAAAGTGAACCCCAGCTCTGCCTGGGCTCGTTTCATCGATTGAGGGAAAGCGTAAAGGTAACCTGCTCCCGTTCGGCTGGCGGCGTCGCCGTCGTGGTGCCCGGCGTGAAATACGGCCAGGATACGCGCACGTGCAGGGCGAGCACCGCGCCGCCGGGGTCGAATGCCAGCGGGGCCATGCTAAACGTCCAAGCCTCGATCATGAAAAATTGATCCTCCAGGACGATTCGATCGGCTGCGGGTGGCGGGAGATAACTGAGTGACTGGATGCGAGTCGCCTCCCGCGCGGCCACCAGCGTCAGGGTAGCCGGCAGGGATGCCGCCATCGGCCGGGTCTGGTGGGCCAATGCATCAAGCCCGCCGCGCACCGCGACGCGTTCCATTTCCCGGCGAATCGCATCGGGCAGCCGGAGGGCCGTCAAGGTATCGGCGGAAGCAGCTGCCTGTCTTGTGAGTGGTGCCAACAAGGCGAGGATGACGGCGGTTGCGGTTGCGAAGATCCCCACCGCGATGACGACTTCAACGAGGGAAAAAGCCCGGATCGGGTGCGGCCGTGGGCACATCAGAAACCGGACCGCGAGTTGATGAAGGCCGGCACCCCATACGAACTCAGGGTGAGGCCGCGCACGTTTTCGGGATTGACCAACTCCACCGGCGACTCGCCCGCCAGATAGCTACCCGGGGCTCGGGCCCGGCCGGAAGCCAGGATAATATCACCCGGTTGCGCTGTGCCGGCCTGGGCGGACAGGGTAAAACTGACCCATTGCTCGGTGTCGGGACTGTTGATCGTCTCCGCCGTGATCTGGTTCGAGCGGAGCGCCGTCGAACGCAAAGCCGACCCATCAACCTTGATCCAGGAGATGGTGGGGCCAGTCGCAAACAACCCGGCCGGAATGGTGCTGAAATTCCCTGGCACGATGTAGATGCCCTCCGGGAGGCAGGCATCGGTTACCGTCTGCCAACCGGTCCCAGTCTGAACCTGCACCGCCACCTGCCGCAAGTAACGCCGGGGCTGGCCGGTGCTGCCGGGGTCCACATGCACCAGCACGCGCGCTGATTGTCCACGCGCCATCGCTTTGGTGCGGGCCGCTGTGACCAGGTTTGCGATCAGGGACTGCCCTGACTGCAGCGCGGCTGTGGTGCCGGCATCGGTCAATCCTCTGCCGAGGAAAAAAGACATTACCGCGATAAGTCCGATGACGACCAGCAATTCCAACAAGGTGAACCCAGGAGATGCGCGCGCTTTCATTTCCAACTGAAGATGAACTCTGGATTCGCCACGTCAGCGCCCGGTGCGGGGGCATAGAAGATCACCCCGGCCCGCACGCCGGCCCCAGGGAAGTCCGTCGCGCGGGGCCTCAGTCCGCCCACGGCTGGCCAAGCGGGATAGTCGCTGCCGGCCCGGATGACACCGTCGAGATTTTTGTCCACCAGCACGGCAATCTCGGTATTGTCAAAAGCGTCGCGCAGCAGATTCGGCGCGGCCGCACTGGCGTTGGTGAAATCGGAGTCACCAAAGGAATGGAAACTGATGCGCTTGCGGTTTTGCGCAGCGGTGGCACCGGTCGCGGGCAAAGCCGAGCCATCGCGCTTCCGCCCGGCGAGGATGTCGTGAAAAAGATGATCGCCGGTGATTACCGTGGTCGCGCCGCCGTTGACGAGTGCCGTTGCGTCGAGGACCGGATAATAACCGTATTCGCTGCGAAAGCCCTCCAGGGCCGCGGCCCATTGGTTGAACTGCACCTTGGTCTTCGCTTTGTGGGCTGCGACCCGGGCGGCCCGCACTCCGGGGAAGACCAGTGCCGCGAGGATGCCAATAATCGCGATTACCGACAATAATTCGAGGAGGGTGAAGGCGGACTGCCGGTTCGGGCGCATGCTTGATCAGTGGTTCGCATGAATATTGTCGGCATTCCCCTCACCGGCGGTATCAGGAAAACCGCCTGCCAACAGGCGGGAAAAATCACGACCATCGGGCCCGGCCGAATAGAGCAGATAGCGTGAATTGCTCCAAGGAGTCATGGTTTTGTAAGCATAATGGTAGGGCTGCCCCCACGGGTCGACCAATTGGGCCGCGCTGTCGGCCAAGGGGTCGCGCGCATCTTCCACGTTGAAGCGGGTTGTTTCAATCAAGGCGCGACCGGCGATGGTCGCATTGGCCGGACCGCGCCGGCCAATCAACGACTGCAGCAACCGCGCCGCGTCGCCAGTCTGCGGGTAATCGCCATAGGTGCGCCGGTAGGTTTCCAGGGCGGCGGATAGCCCCGCAAGTTCAGCCTTGGTCCGGGCAGTTCGGCCCACTTCGGAAGCGCGGCGCCCAACCCCGAGTGTGATGCCCGTCAAAACGGCAATGAGGGTGATGACAGCCAGCACCTCAAGCAGCGTGAAAGCTGCCCGTGCCGGATTGGCCCCTGGGGGAGCCAATGACATTTAGCCGGTGTGCTTATTCCTCATTCGCCTTGAGCGCGGTGATGACCGAGAAATCCTCGAGGGTCGTGGTGTCGCCCTTGATGTCGCCGGAGGTGGCCAGCTCCTTGAGGAGGCGGCGCATGATCTTTCCGGAACGGGTCTTGGGCAGGCCGGCGGCAAAGCGGACATCGTCGGGCTTGGCAAGCGAACCGATCTCCTTGCCGACATGGGCGCGGAGCTGCTCCTTGAGCGCATCGGTGGCGGGGATGCCGGCCTTGAGGGTGACAAACACGACGAGCGCCTGGCCCTTCAGGTCATCCGGTCGGCCGACGACCGCGGCCTCGGCGACGGACGGATGGGAAACCACCGCGCTCTCGACCTCGGCGGTGCCCATGCGGTGGCCGGAGACGTTGAGCACGTCGTCGATGCGGCCGACGACCCACAGGTAGCCGTTCTTGTCCTTGCGCGCGCCATCGCCGCAGAAATACAGGCCGGGGATCTCGCTCCAATACTGCTTCTTGAAGCGCTCGTCGTCGCCCCAGAGCGTGCGGAGCATCGAGGGCCAGGGTTGCGTGAGGAAGAGTTTGCCGCCGCTGTTGGCGGGGACTTCGACGCCCTTTTCGTCCAGCACCTTGGGCACCACGCCGAAGAACGGCAGCGTGCACGAGCCGGGCGTGGTGGGAATGGCGCCCGGCAGCGGCGTGACCATGATGGCACCGGTTTCGGTCTGCCACCAGGTATCGACGATCGGACAGCGCTTTTTGCCGATGAGGGTGTGATACCACATCCACGCCTCGGGATTGATGGGCTCGCCGACGGAACCGAGCAGGCGCAACGAGGCGAGGCTGTGCTTCTTCACGTAGTCGTCGCCCCAGCGCATGAACGCGCGGATGGCGGTCGGCGCCGTGTAGAAGATGGTGACGCCGTGCTTGTCGATGATCTGCCAAAAGCGATCGGGCTCGGGCTGGTTGGGCGCGCCCTCATACATCAGCACCGTCGCGCCGCAACTCAGCGGGCCATAAACAACGTAGCTGTGGCCGGTGATCCAGCCGATGTCGGCGGTGCACCAGTAGACATCGGTTTCCTTGAGATCGAAGACGTAGTGCGACGTCATCGTCGTGCCCAGCAGGTAACCGGCGCTGGTGTGCAGCACTCCCTTCGGTTTGCCGGTGGAGCCGGAGGTGTAGAGGATGAAGAGCGGGGTCTCGCTATCATGCGCCTTGGCCTTGTGCGCGATCGGCGCGGCGGCCATCACATCGTGCCACCAGCGGTCGCGGCCCTCTGTCATGGTGACGGCATTGCCGGTGCGTTTGAGCACGACGACATGCTGCACGGTGGGCGTGTGCGGGAGCGCGCGGTCCACGTTGACCTTGAGTTCGACGACCTTGCCGCGACGCCAGCCGCCGTCGGCGGTGATGATGAGCTTGGCCTGGCAGTCGTTGACGCGATCCTTGATAGCCTCGGCGCTGAAACCACCGAAAATTACCGTGTGAATCACGCCGACCCGGGCGCAGGCGAGCATCGCCACCGCGGCCTCGGGCACCATGGGCATGTAGATGGCCGCCCGATCGCCTTTTTTCAGGCCGAGGGACTCAAGGACATTGGCAAACTTGCACACCTCCCGCTGCAGCTGCGCGTAGGTGATGGTGCGGACATCGCCGGGTTCGCCTTCAAAAATAATTGCGGCCTTGTTCGCGCGAGCCGTTTTCAGGTGGCGGTCGAGGCAGTTTTCAGAAACGTTTAACTGGCCTCCTGTGAACCACTTGGAATGAGGCGCCTTCCATTTCAGCACACTGCTAAAAGGTTTTCGCCAAGTGAGAAATTCCTTCGCCTGTTTGCTCCAAAAACGGTCTGGAGCGTTGACAGACTCGGCGTAGAGCCTACGGTAAATTGCGTAGCTGCCAAGGTTTGCTTGGTTCTTGAATTCAGCCGATGGTTTGAAAATCCGGCTTTCGCGAGACACCGAGGTAATCGTTTGGTCCGTCACTGTTTCTCCTCTAATTGGGGTTGAAGCTGAGCTGGTTCTGAAATGCCCCCGACGGATTGCACGGTCAAGCTCAGGCAGCTGCCTAAACTCGTTTTGTATGGATAAAGATACTTCGTCGGCCGCCTCCACGGCGTCGCCGACTCCCTCACCCGCTCCGGCCCAGCCGGACAACAGCATCCGCGTCGAAGGCATCCTCGACATCGACAACAGCCGTAACGGCCAGTTGCTCGATCTCGCGAAGCACGGCAAACGCCGGCCGACCGACCCTTTTGTGCCGCGCGAGCTCGTGCGCCGCTTTCACCTGAACCAAGGCAGCATGATTACGGCCATGGCGACGCCTGATGAGCGCTTCCCCAACCCGAAGATCCGCTTCATCGAGAAGGTCGACGGCCTGGACATCGAGGCCCGCCGCCGGGCCCTGGAGTTCGCCAATCTCACGACCATCACGCCCAACGAGCAGCTCAAGCTCGAGCTGAAGGACGGCCGCATGACCACCCGCGTCATGGACCTCTTCTGTCCCATCGGCAAAGGCACCCGCGGCCTCATCGTCGCTCCGCCCCGCACCGGCAAGACCACTTACCTGCGCGACATCGCGCTCGGCGTCCTCCAGAATCATCCCGAGTGCCATGTCATGATTCTTCTCGTGGACGAACGCCCCGAGGAAGTCACCGACTTCAAGCGCAGCGTCCCGGCCGAGGTCTGGGCCTCATCCAACGACGACCCGGTCGAAAACCACATCCGCGTGGCCGATCTTTGTATCGAGCGCGCCAAGCGCCTCGTCGAGGCCGGCAAAGATGTCGTGATGCTGATCGACTCCCTCACCCGCCTCGCCCGCGCCCACAACACCGCCAAGAACTCCGGCCGCACCGGCACCGGCGGCCTCGATGTTCGCGCCCTCGAGAAGCCACGTCAGCTCTTCGCCTCCGCCCGCAACACCGAGGACGGCGGCAGCCTCACCATCATCGCCTCCATCCTGGTCGAGACCGGCAGCCGCATGGACGATGTCATCTTCCAGGAATTCAAGGGCACCGGCAACATGGAGCTCGTCCTCGACCGCAAGGCGGCCGAGATGCGCATCTGGCCGGCCGTCAACGTCGCCTCTTCCGGCACCCGCAAGGAGGAACTCCTCCTCGATGAGAAGACCTTGGAGGGCATCCACTTCTTCCGCCGCGCCCTGGTGCAGCAGAAGATCGAG
>JBKJRX010000230.1:0-3251 GCA_046593155.1 Lacunisphaera sp. | reverse complement strand
TGATTGCGGAAACCAATGGGGTGCAGCTGGGCAACGCCACGGGCGGGCTCAACACGACGACCTCGGGCGACATCACGGTGGTGGCCGGGGGCGCGATTACCACGGGCAACACGATTGTAGCGGCTGGTAACGTGTCCCTTACGACCACGGCGGGTGGGATTACGCTCGATAACACGCTGACGACTACCGCGAGTGGGACGGTGACCTTTACGAACTCCGGCTTGCTGACGATCAATGCTAACGTGACGTCGGATGGCGCGGTGACGCAGAACGGGGCGGGGGCGGTGACGATCACCGGGGCGCGGACCATCAGCACGAGTTCGGACAACGTGGACTTCCTGCAGGCGGTGACGCTCAACGGGCCCGGCACGACGGTGGCGATCAACACGACGGCCGGCGGGAACATCACTTTCCAGAATACACTCAATGCGACGACCGCGGGGGTCACGGCGGAAGACCTGATCCTGACGGCGGGAACCACAGGTAATATTACCTTCACGGGCGCGGTCGGCGGCACGCGCCTAGGCGATGTGGCCATCGCCAGCGCGAACAACGTGACGGTCAGCTCGGCCTTCAGCGCCGCCACGCTCACGCAGTCGGCCGGCACGGGCACGACCACCTTCAACGGGGCCGTCAACACCAACGCGGCCGGCGGAGTCAGTCTCACCGGCACGAATCTGGTGCTTAACAATACGCTCACAACGACTGGTGGCGGCACGGTGACTTTCAACAAGTCCGGCACCATCGCCCTGACCGCGGCGGGTGACATTTTCTCGGATGGCACGGTGAGCCTGACGGCCACTGGTGGCATCACGACGGCCGGTGACATCACGACGACTGACGACAACGTGACCTTTGCTTCGGCCACCACGCTGAGCGGTCCGGTGAGCGTTAACACCGGAGCAGGCGGGGCCGGCAACGCCAACTTCAGCAACACCGTGAACGGCTCCCAAAACCTCACGGTCACGACCGGCACGGGTGACATCAACTTCAACGCGGCAGTCGGTGGCGCGACGGCCCTCGGCGCCATGACGCTGAACTCGTCCACGACGACGACCCTGGCCAGCACCGTGGCGGCCGCGAGCCTTACCACCGACGCGGGTGGCACGACGGCGGTCAACGGCAATGTGACCACGACGGCGGCCCAGACCTACGGCGACAGCGTCAGGATCGATTCGGACCTGACCCTGGCCACGACCAACAGCGCGGTGGCCTTTGCCGGCACGCTCGACAGCCAGGCATCGGAGTTCAACGACCTGACGATCAACACGGGCTCGGGCGCGGCGACCTTCGGCGGGACGATCGGTGGTGCGGTGAACGGCCAGTTCGGCGCCTTCACCATCAACAATTCCGCCGCCGGCGTCATTCTGCCTTCGCTGAACGTGCAGACGTTCAACGTGCTCACGAATGGCGCGATCACGGACATCAATGGCGCCGCTATTTCAGTGACCGGCCTGGCCACCCTAAACGCCGGCGCCAACACCATCACACTTGGCGACAATATCGCCGACTCGACCAACTTCGGCTCGCTGAACCTGAATGGCACGGCGGTGACCATCACCGAGGATAGCAGCTTGTTGCTCACGGGCTCGAACAACGCGACCACCCTGACGCTGATCGCCAACGGCGCGATCACGGATGCCGCGACCACGACCCTTGCGGTCAGCGGCCTCGCGACCTTCAACGCCGGCGCCAATGCCATCACGCTCGGCGACAGTGGCGGCGACACGACGAACTTTGGCACCGTCAACCTTATCGGCGGCGCGGTGACCGTCACCGAAGATTCCGCCACCGACCTGACCGGTGTGACCGCGGCCTCCCTGACCTTGACCTCGGCCGGCCATATCACCCAGACCGGCGTCACCAACGTGACCGGCCAGACCACGCTGGCGGTCACCAGCCCGGCCTCGGATATCCTGCTAGGAATCACTCAGCCCAACGACCTGGGCACGCTCGCCCCGATCTTCACCGGCACCCTCGCCAACATCCGCGACGTCAGCATTCGAAATATCAATCCCGGCGCCTCGGTATCCAATTACACGACACTGACCAGCCTCCGGAACCTGACGCTTCAATATAACAACGCTCCCGTGCCGCTGCCCGCGCTCAATGCCTCGGGCAACCTGACGGTCACGGCGGGCGGGGACATCACCGATCTCGGTCCGATTGTGGTCGCTGGCAACAGCATCTTTTTCGCTCCTGGCTTCAACATCATCCTCAACGAGAATGGGACCAACTTCACGTCCGTTCAGCTGACCGGTGGCACCATCACCATCACTGACATGGACGTCCTCGCCTTGGCGGGAGTGCTGGCCTCGGGGCCGTTCAGCGCGCAGGCCATTACCGACCTGACCGTGGCTGCCAATTTGAATGGCGCGGCCAGCGTCAGCCTGACGGCTCTGAACGGCAACCTGACGATCAATGCCGCGACGACTGCCGGCGCTGGCAACCTCAACCTGACCGCCGGCAGCAATCTTCTGGTGAACAGCACGGTGAGCTCGGGCGTCGGCGTCATCGCCAACGCCGGCGGCACGGCGACGGTCACAAGCCCGCAGACGATCAACGGCCCATTTACGGTCACCGCCGGCGGCAACATTACCTTTGACGCGGCCATCAGCGGCAGCGGCAGCCTCACGCTCAACACCGCCGCCGTTACGCGGTTCAACTCCACGGTCAACGGCCTGACCAGCCTGCTCACCGACGCCCCGGGCACGACCGTGCTGGCTGGCGGCGCGCTGGCGGCGGGGCCGGGCGGAACCTTCCGGTTCAATGACCCGGTCACCTTGGCGGCTCCGTTGACCATCACGGGGCCATCTGGCCGGTTCGACAGCACGCTCGATGGCACCCAGGCCCTCACCCTCAATCCGACCGGCAACCTCGTCTTCATGAAGGCGGTCGGCGGCACGACGCCCCTCGCCAGCGTCACCACCGGCACTACAGGCAGCCTGACCTTCGTCGGCGGCTCCGTCACGACCACCGGCACCCAAACCTACAATGCCCCGGTCCTCCTGGCCGCCACGACGAACGTGAACGCCTCGGCCTTTACCCTCAACGCCGCGCTCAACCGCGACACGAGTTCCTTGGCCACGGCGACGAGCGCCCTGGTCATCACCGCCCCCAACACCCTCATCAATGCGACCATCGGCCAGACCACGCGCGTGGGTGATGTGACGATTAACAGCGGAGCCACTGCCATCCGCGCCAACATCTCCTCCGCCAACCTCAAGGTCACCGGGCTGTTGACCGTGAGG
>JBKJRX010000225.1:0-6417 GCA_046593155.1 Lacunisphaera sp. | reverse complement strand
GCGAACGGCGTGCCGCTGCGCACGACCATGCCGATCGTGAAGACGAGGAAGAAGGTGCCGATGAACTCGACGAGGTATTTTTTCATGGTGAGTGTGTGTGGCGGGATTCCAGCCACGCCGTCGCGCCCGGTCGAGCCGGAAACTGTCACAATTGTGTCGCCGGTGTATTGCGAACCCGTTCTTGCCTGCGGATGCAAAAACGGCTCTGCTGGCGCCCGTTCTGAATTTCAGAACCGGCACCTCAGTTATGAAAGTGACTTGTCCAATCACACGCACACCACTTCCGGCCCCGGTCAGGGCCGCGTTTTCCCGCCGGCGGGGCGGCGAAATCCGGGCTAACGGGTTGCGACTGAAAGCACGCGACTCCCGTGACCGAGTGCAACCGGTGGAGCCGTTCGAGCGGATTTAATCCGAACCCGGCGCCGCTTCCTCGCATGTCCGACTACAGCGGCTATCAACGCAAACGGGCCCATGCTCTGGGGCCGTTCACCAGCGTCCATGAAGCGACGGCTCCCGACGGCCGGCCGGGGCGGTTCGCGCTGAAGATTTTCCACCCACCGGCGGCCAGCAGCATCCGCCGGGTTTATGCCATCGAGGGCTGGTTGCTCGCCGCCGAGCGCCAGCAGAAGGGCGCAAAGAAGGACGGCGCGGTCTTGGAGGTGCTGGCCTTCGGGCGCTGTCCGGAGGGTGCCTACATGGTCACGCCCTGGCAGGAGCGCTCCCTGGAACCGCTGATCGAGACCCTGGCCGCCAAAGGCGATGTGTTGCGGGCGGTGGCGGAATGTTTGTTCAACGCGCTGGAACAATGGGGCGCGCAAACCGGCGGTTCGCACCGGAAACTGAAACCCTCGAACGTTTTCCTTGCGCGGTCCGGCCCGCTGCAAGGCATGACGGCGGTTTTGTCCGATCCCTGGTTCCTGCTGGGCGTCAAATCCGAAAAGGCGCGCATCAACGACCTGACGGCCGTCGGCGCGATTCTCGCGCAGATCGTGCGCCGGCGCGAAGCCGCGGCGTGGCCGATCGAGGATGCCCCGGAGTGGAAGGCCCTCGGCCGCCCGGGCAAGGCCTGGCTGGCCTACATCAATTTTCTGCTGGATCCACAACCGGCGACCGGCGAGTTGACCATCGCGGAAGCCCGCCGCCGCCTGCGCCTCATCCCGAAGGATGCGCGGCCGGTGCGCAACGCCATCCTGATCGGCGCCGCAGTGATAGGGCTCGCGGCCGGGGGCGTGGTCGCCTTCGCACGATTCGGGGATCCGGCGATCATGCCTTACAAGCTGGTGAAGCTGGCGGAAGCTGTGAACAACCCGCGCACGCGGCGAGCAACGCCTTCCGAGGACTGGGCGCCGCTCTGTCGGGCGTGGGATACCTGGCTCGGCGATCTGCAGAGCAATGCCTCGCGCCTGTTGCGGACCGAGGCACTCTGGTTTGGCCCCAATGACCCGTTGCGAGTCGCCGTGCAAAAATTTGTCGCGGAGGCCGCCCGCCTGCAGCCCGGGGTCCTGGTGCCGGAGGCGGCCGGGGAGAAACGCATGGCCGTGCTGGCCGATGCGCAGTCGCCGGCGCTCTATCAGGCCTTGCTGCTGGTGACGGCGCAGGAGCGCATCGCCATTGCGATGAACGGCGGAAGGATGCCGGAGGATGGAACGGAGATCCAGGGCGTCAGGCCGCTCTCCACCCAGTTTGAGCGCTGGCAGCGGTGGGATGAGATGCGTGAGCTGCTGGCCCGGATCGAGGCTCGGGGCTTCACCCGCGCCGCCGCCGCGTTGCAACCCCGGCTGCCGCCCAAGCCCGGCCCCGGCTACAAACTCGACATGGCGCGCACGTTGAAACTCTTCAACGACATGTCGCTCGACGAAACGGGCACGCTGCTCCTGGCCAGCCGCTGGAGCGAGCTGACGCGGTTCACCGACGAAATGAAGGCCACCACCGACCGGGTGCAAAAGGCGATGCCCGATCTGATTCTCGCCCGGCTCGTGGACCGCTCTTCGCTGGGGGACTTTGCCGACTTGCTGGCCGATCCGCTGGCCGAGATCGTGCAACGCCGCCAGCGCTTCCTGGACCCGCAGGTCGTGCGCGAACGCTTCCTGCAGGAATCAACCTTGCTGCAGGAGACCGCCGAGGTGACCACGGCGGATTTCCCGCGCTGGGAGCAGGAACTGGTTTTGTTCTCGAAAGTGCCCGCCGCCGACGATCCCCGGGAGGTCGCGACGCTCAATGCGAGCGTTACCCGCCTGCCGCCGATTGCCGAGGACCTGGAGGCCGACGCGCCGACGGCCGAGCCCGACGGGCCGGCCACGCTGAGTCGGGCGGATTACGTCACCGAGTTCAGCCAGCGGCAGGCTGAGCTGGTGGCCTTGCGGACGAAGGAAATCGTGCGCATCGACCTGCCAAAAGTGGCGGATGAAACCAACCAGTTGGTCGGGCGCTTTCAACTGCTCGAGCAGCGCATCGATGCGACGCTGGCGCTGTTGAAGCCCGAGAGATGGCTCGCGAAAGTCGGCCAGGCTTACGGCAAATTCAACGAGACCAGGCAACGCTGGGCGGCGTGGCAGCAGGCGGCTTTGAATGGCGTCACGCCCGCGGCGCTCGAAGGCCGCCCCAACCGCGATCGCTTCCGCGCGTTGCGGGCGCAGGAGCGCCAGGTGCGGGCGTGGATCGACGGTCTCGAAGGACCCGAGGGGTTGGGTGCGCTGGCGGTCCCGGATCTCACGGCGTTCTCCCCCGAAACGGCGGAATCCCTCAAGCAGCTCGAAGCCGCCCGGCGGGAACAGACGGCGTCCGCAGCGGCGGCGGCGGCGGAATGGCGGACCTCCCTGCCGGCCACGGCCTGGGCAAATGCCAGCGTCACGGTGCGCGAGCCCCTGGAAGCCCACCGCCAATGGCTGGCCGAACTGCCGGCCTTTGCCACCGACCTGGACCGCTTGAGCGCACTGTTGGCGGGAGGCTTCAGCTGGACCGAAGGCGTGAGCGAAGTCGTGGAGCGGCTTGCGCGGCGCCCGGGGCTCGACGCCCTCCCCGGTCCGCCGGCGGAAAACAACACGGAGGCACGTCTGCTCGGCCGCTTGGTGGACAGCACCGACCGCGCCGCCCTGGCTTCCGCGGCCCAGAGCGGCGGACTTTCGCGCAAGCTCACGGCGTGGCGCCGGCTGGGCACGCTGGCCGGGTGGCCGGCGAACGCCGAGGACCTCGACATCGACGGTGCCGTCGTGGCCGATCTGCGTCCCAGGATTACCGACACGGTGAAGGATGAATCCCGCCGGGGCAGTGTGCTCGACGAGCTGACGCGGGAGACGCGCGTGCGCTGGAACCGGGCGGCGCGGAACTCCGCCGCCAATGAAACGCAGATGACGGCGGTCTTTGAGCGGATGGTCCGCTATGGCATCGGCGAAAGCGACCTGGAGGAACCGGCGCTGTATAACCTGAAGCTCTGGCAGTTGAAGCGGTCCGACTGGAGCGAGGTTGATCTGGCGCCCCTGCGCAGCCGGCGCGACGCCTTTGTCGCGGCGGTGCGCGGGATCACCGGCGTGGCCGCCCAGCCGGCCGTGGACAAATTCGTGAAGGATCTCGCCGGTATCGAACTGGTCGTTGATGCCAACCGGGCCCCGACGCCCTCGCCCCGGCTGGCCGGCTGGCAGGAAGAGCTCACCGATGCCGGACTGGGACTCACCGCTTCCTGGAAGAGTGGTGGGAAAAACGTGAAACTGGATTTCGCCATCGTGCAGCCGGCGGATGACACGCCGCCCTTCTATCTGGCGCGGCGCGAAATCGCCGTCGGTGAATTCCTGGACCTGCTCGCCACACGGTCGAAGGAGGAGGCCGGCGCGGTGCTGGCGGAATTGCCTTTGTGGACGCGCACCGAATCCTACGACAAGCCTTGGAACCGGCCGATCGCCTGGCGCCCGCGGGTCGACGACAAGGGAAACTACAACGGCATCGAGCTGAGCCCGACATGGATTTATCTGCGCGATGCCCAGGTGACCGCCTTGCTTGAGAACACCGAATTGCGCACCAGCACCCCGGCCTTGGAGCAGGCGGTCGCAGAAAGGCCCACGGTGCGCAGCCCCCTGCAACTGGTGCCGCCGGATGCCGCGAAGATTTTTGCGGAGAGACTGCTCGGTGCGCGGCTGCCCACGCCCAGGGAGTGGCAGGCCGTCATGAAACTTTTCGGGCCGGACGCGCGTGGAAATTTCCGCGGGCCGAGCTTCCAAGGACTGTGGCGTTTCCTCGACGCCTACCGCGAAGGCGGGCAGATCGTGCGCTGGCGGCCGAACGACGGGGTGTTCCTGCCCATGGTCACGACCCCCGGTATCGGTTCGCGCCGCAAGTATGTGGATGACGGCTCGGCCCCCACCGAGGCGGACGAAGGCAAACTGTGGTTCGCGCCCGTGGACGAGGGCCCGGCGCCCGGCGGGTTTGTCAACCTCATTGGCAACGTTTCGATTTATCTCTACGACGACATCGGCAAACAATATTATGTGGCCGGCGGTTCAGCCCTCTCGCCGCCCGGCATCGACTTCACGCAGCCGCAGAAAGTCGAGGCCGGCACCCTGATCGGCGGCAAGCCCGGCAAGGAGCCTTACACCGATGTGGGCATCCGGCCGGCGTTTGACGCGCCGCCCGGTTTTCGCGAGCGCTACAAGCTGTTAGTGCTTGTGCGCCAACAGGGATTTCTGACATGGTGACCCCCGTGCCGCCTGATTCTCCCATCGACGTGGCGAATGCCAAGCCCGCGGCCTGGGCCGCGTCTTTGGTCACCCGGTTGAAATACCTCCAGACCACGCTGGGCGAGGCGACTCCGGAAAATCGGCATATATATATGGAGGAGGAATTGCGCCGGGCGCTGCAGGAGCTGACCTTGGAAAAGCGCGGTTCCCATCTCTATGCGCTCGCCCAAGCCTTCCCGGAGTGGGAACTGGCGGCCGTCACGGTGACCGCCCCCGCTTCGGTCGCCCGGCAGACGCCGGAGGAAATTGTCCGGTCCTTCCTGCAGCTCGTCCCGCAGCTTTCCGGCGAGCAGCGCGAAAACGTCAAGCAGCAGCTGGCCGCGCTCGGCCTGATTGCCCCATCCAACCAGCCCATCGAGGGCGAGGCCCTCCTGGCGGTGCGGGCGAAGCTCAAGCTGGATGGGGAAGACCCGATTAACACCCAGCAACTCGCCAAGCTTTTCGCAGTTTACGCCGAGGCGATGCTGGCGCTGGACCAGCTGGCTTGGAATGTCTGGCGCAATGCCGCTCCGAAGTCCCCCATCCGCCGCGACGTCGCGCAGGGCGACCTGCGGACCGTGACCCGGCGGTCGCTTTCGGGTGATGCCGAGTCGGCGGCGGCCCAAGGCCACGCGCAAAAGCAATTGGAGGCGACGCGGCAGCTGATCGCCGGCCTGCTCGCCGGCCTGGGACCGGCCGGAAAAAATTTCGCCCGGCGTTACCAGCAGCGCTATACGCCAGACGCGGTGCGCGAGGTTGTGCGGGCCGAAGGCGGCGGCAAGAGCGACGCCCAGTTCTGGAAGAAACACACCGAGCTGGCGGCCGAGATCACGGAAACCGTGATCGAGGACGACGTGCAGGCCGCGGTGGTAAAATATGCGGAGGATCTCATGCGCGGCAGCCAGCGCGACTGATCTGCACGCCGCCCGGTTTTTATTTCCCGGCCGATTTTCGTCACCCACCACACCAACCCCCACCTGTCGTGTCTGCCAGTCTCATCCTCCATTGTGACCCGCTCTTCCAGGCGATCTGCCGTCTCAACCGCATCGGCCGGATCCAGCGGGGATCGACCATCGAATATACCCAGGCCCGCACCGAGATCGAAGAACACTTCGAGGTGCTGGCCCGGATCGCCCGCGGCGACATCGCGCTGGGCGAGCAATACCGCAAGGTCGAGCTCCCCCTGGTCTTCTTCGTCGATTCGATGATTTCCGAAAGTGCGCTGCCCTTCGCCTCGAAATGGAACAACAACCGGATCGCGTTCGGCCGCAACGAGCGCGCGGGCGACGAAAAATTCTTCCAGCTGCTCGATGAGACGCTGCAGGACACGAGCCCCGCGGCCGAGGAGCGCCTCGCGATCTTCTACATCTGCATCGGCCTGGGCTTCACCGGCGGGTCCGGCGGGTCGCCCGACTTTCTGAAGAAAAAAATGCAGGAGATCGCCCCGCGGGTGAAGGCGCATGTCGACGCCGACGAGTCGGCCTTCATCACGCCCGCCTCCTATCAGCACACCAACCTGTCCAACCTGCCGATGCCCATGGCCGCCAGCCTGGTGCCGTTGCTGATCATTCTCACCGGCCTGCTGCTCGTGGTCGTCGCGGTGAACATCTACACCTTCCGCAGCGCATCCGCGGAATTGAACCAGGCGCTCGATACGATCATCGCGCACGACCCCGCCAAGCCCACCCCCCAACCCTGACCCGGCGCCATG
>JBKJRX010000101.1:0-4597 GCA_046593155.1 Lacunisphaera sp. | reverse complement strand
GGAAAGCGGGGCGCGCATGGCCTGGCGCATGGCGGGGAAGTCAATCTTGCCGGTATCGATCTTCCAGGGAGCGAGGGCGTCGTTGATCACCGCCAGCAGCTGGCCGCCGGACGAGTGGATGCGCTTGAGGTCGGGGAGGATGGCCTGGGCGTTGTTTTCCTCGGCCGACTCCATGAGCATTTCGCTGTAACCAATGATCTGGTTGAGTGGCGTGCGCAGGGCATGGCGCAGCTTGGACAGCGTTTCCAGATCGCCCGATTTGAGCGCCTTGAGGAAAGGGGTGAGGGAATTCGGCGTGGAACCGGATTGCGGGGAGCTGGCGGCGGGCGCACTCATGCCTTGGGCGGGAATTTCTTGAGCAGTTCCTCGATCTTGGTGAGCAGGCGGGCGAGTTCCACGGGCTTGGTGTCGAAGTCGTCGCAACCGGCCTCCAGTGCCTTCTGCCGGTCGCTTTCCATGGCATGGGCCGTCAACGCGATGACGGGGATGCCCTTGGTGGTGGCGTCGGCCTTGATCTGCTGCGTGGCCTCCCAGCCGTCGAGCACGGGCAGGCTCATGTCCATCAGGATGAGATCGGGCAGTTCGCTCTTGGCGAGGGCGACGCCCTGCCCGCCATCCACGGCGATGATCAGCGTATAGCCCCGTTTCTCCAAGCGACGGGAGAGCATGTCGCGGTTCATCTCGTTATCTTCAACCAGGAGGATCTTCGGCATGGCGGGGGAGGATTAGATAAGAAGAAATCAGGTTTCAGCAAGCGCACAGGCCTGGACCGCCGGCCGGATGATGTCGGCCAGTTGCTCCCGGGTGAACTGCCCCTTGCGCAGAACGCCGAGGGTGCGGGGGGTGAGCACATCGCGCATCTCCTGGGTGATGTCCATCGACGTGACGACGACGACAGGGATTTTCGCCCAAGCCGGGTTTTTGGCGAGGACCTCGAGGAGTTCGACCCCGTTCATGCCGGGCATCTTCAGATCGAGCACGATCATGGCGGGGAGGCTCTTCCGGAGGACGCGGACGGCGGCATTGCCATTGATGGCGGTGCGGATCTGCCAGCCTTCGCGCTCAAGCATGCGGGTGATGAGGGTGCGGGAATCGGCATCGTCGTCCACCAGCAGCACATAACACTTGGGCAGGGGGCTGAGTTGGGTGGCGATCTCCGCGGTGAGCCGGCTGGCATCGACGGGTTTCATCAACACGCTGGCGGCACCGAGCGACATGGCCATCTCCACGTCGCCCACGGCACTGAGGACAATGACCGGCACGTCGGCGAGTTTGGGATTGTCCTGGAGTTTGGAGAGCACGGTCCAGCCGTCGATACCCGGCATCATGACGTCCAGCAGGATGAGATTGGGGACGAAACGGCTGGCGTGGTCCAGGCCCTGTTGGCCGGAGGCGGCCTCGACAACGTCGTAGCCGCTCATGCTGAGCAACTCGGCGATGACGGAGCGAATCTCCTTGTCGTCGTCGATGACCAGGATCTTCTGCCGGTTCTGGCTGGGGAAGGGTGAGCGGGTGAGCTTGTGGCTGGTGTTGTTGACGACCTTGGGCTGCTTGCTCAGGACCTTCGCCGGCATGCGGATGGTGAAGGTGGAGCCGACCCCGGGGGTGCTGGTCACCGTGATGTCGCCCTGCATCATCTGCGCGAACTGCTTGGAGATGGCGAGGCCGAGGCCCGTGCCGCCATACTTGCTGGTGGTCGAGGCGTCGGCCTGGCTGAAGGCTTGGAAGAGCCGGGTGAGCTGCTCCGGGGTCATGCCGATGCCGGAGTCGATGACCGAGAGCTCCATGTAGTCGGCATCCTCCTCGATGACGCGGACGGCTTTGAGCGTGACGGTGCCCTTTTCGGTGAACTTGCTGGCGTTGCTGAGGAGGTTGAGGAGCATCTGCCGCAGCTTGGTGGCGTCGGCGTGCATGGCGCCGATGTCGGCGGGGCAGTCCACGGCGAGGGCGTTGCTTTTTTTGGAGACCAGCGGCGAGGCGGTGGCGATGACCTCGTTAATGAGCTTTGTCAGGTCGAAGGTCTCGAGGAACAGTTCCATCTTGCCGGCCTCGATCTTGGAGATGTCGAGCACGTCATTGATGAGGCCGAGGAGATGGCGGGCGGCGTTGAGCACCTTGTCGAGATCCTCGGCGCGGCGGGTGTCGTTATCGTCCTCGGCGTCCTCCTTCATGATCTCGCTGTAGCCGATAATGGCATTGAGCGGGGTGCGGAGTTCGTGGCTCATCTTCGCGAGGAAGCTGCTCTTGGCCTTGCTGGCCTCCTCCGCGTCCTTCACGGCCTTGGCGAGCAGGCGGGTGCGGTCGTCGACGCGGGCCTCAAGCGTGCGGTTGGCTTCCTCCAGCTGATCGTGGGCCTGGATGATCTTTTCGTGGGCGTCCTCGGCGGCTACGCGGGCGCGCTCCAGCTCGGAGGTGTTGGACTGGATGGTGTCCAGCATCGCATTAAACGAGTCGATGAGCTCGCCGATCTCGCCACTGGCGGTGGTCTGCACCCGCTCGTTGTAATCGCGGTCGCGCTGCACCGTGCCGGAGACCCGCGCGAGTTCGGTGATGGGCTCGGTGATGCGGCCTTGGAAGCGCCACGCCATGGCGACGGCCAGCAGGGCGGAAACAAGGAAGACGATGGCGGAACCGCGCAGGAGGTTGGCCAGACGGTCGCGGTCCGCGTCGCTCAACTCGGCCTTGAGGTAGAGTGTGCCGAGCGGGCGGTTGCCGGAACTGATGGGGGTCCACAGGACGCCGCGCTGGCTCACATCAAGCAGGCGGGTGACGCGCGGGAGTGGGGGGATGACCTCGGTGAGGCCGGCGCGGACGTAGCGGGCGATTATCTTGCTGTCGGCGGAATACACCGCGGCGGCGGCAATCTGGCCGTCCACGCCGAGCAGGTTCAGTTGCAGGTCGGGGGTGTTGGGCTTTTGCTCGAGCAGCGGCACCAAATTCTCGAGCATCAGCATCTGGGTCTTCTCCAGACGCGACTGGACCTCGTTGTTAAACTGACGGACGTCGTAGAGGTAGAAGCCGACAAACGCCAGCGAGAGCGTCACGCCGCAGGTCAGCAGGATGAACAGGATCAGTTGCCAGCGAAACGAGAGGCTTTTCACGTGGGAGATTGCAACAGACCCCAAGCCAAAGGATTACGGCACAAAGTCAACGGGATAGCTCCTAGGCGCGAACCGGACGCCGTCACTCGACGCGGACAAAGTCTGAATAGGCCAGCAGCAGATTTTCCTCCATGCTGATGAAGAAGATCCGGCCAAGAAAATGCGAAGTATTCCCGACGGGCAGGCTGGGGTGGTCCGGACCGGGGGCGGTGAAATTCATCTGCACCAGCAATTCGCGCATCTTCACGCCCAGGACGGGTGAGTAAGGTTCCTTCAGTTCAAGGACGAATTTCTCCACGTGGGGCTGCTGCTTGCTGACCGTGAGGCGGAGGGTGAGGTGGCCGAGCATCTTGTCGGCGCCAGCCGCCTCCGCGCGAAAAGTGCAGCGGAATTCGGCCCGCTCGGCGTCCTCGCTGAGCAGCGCGACGCTCGCCGGGTCGATGTCCGCCTTCTGGAAAGTGCCCTGCGGCGCGGGCGAGTTCCCGCTCGCACGAGCCCGTCCGTATTGGGCGATTTCCTTTGCGGTGGGGAGACGGTCGTTGAGTTGGAGGAGGGTCCACTGCTCGGCGGGAGGCTTGGCCGGGTTGAAGCGCGCCGTGATCCGGGCATCCTCGTTGCGGACCGTGGTCAGGGTGTAGGCCCAACCGGCGGGCACGCCGGTGCTGAATTTACCCAGCGCCGCTCGCAGATAATCCGGCATGGCCGCGACGCCGGACAGGGCGGTCAACAGGACCCCCAGCGCCAACCCGCCGATCTTAAGTCGCCGGGGGTGGCACGCGGGAGATGAACCAGTCAAACTTGGCATGAAGGGTCAGCGTGCCGGTGCGATCTTTGAGATCAACCAGGATCACCGCGCTGAAACGCCCGCGGGCGGTCAGTGCCGCAACGAGATGGTCGCGGGTGTCATCGTCGGGAGCACCGAAGGCGAGCAATCCGGCCGTGGCCGGCTTGCGATACTTCACCTCCACGCCCCGCACCACGGCGAACACCGGCCCGGTCTCCGCGCCAAAATGCCGCTGGAGACACTCCGCGCTGGCCGCCTCGGCGAGTGTGAACTGGGCCGCGGCATGCATCGTGCCGAGATGGTTGCGCAACAGCGCCGTGAACGGCATCTCCAACAGGTGCGGCGCACCGGCGGGTGCGGCGACGATGCCCAGCAGCTGGTTAAGCGCGAGATCGGTGGCTTTCACGACGGGAGGATTTCGGTTACGGCGCGGTCGAAGGCAACGGTGTTCTAAGAAACAGCAGGACGGTGCGTCTCATATAGAGAGGCACCCATGAATATCCACAAATACCTGTTACCTGCTTCGATTGCCGCGACGGTTCACGTCGCATTGTTCTCGCTCATGCCGGAGGGCACACGGCCCGGCACCACGACCGTCATTGAAGTCCCGATCGGGCCGCCAACCCCGAAACCGTCCGATGACGCAGTCCCGTTGCCGGAAGAGCGTGTTCCCAGCACCGAACCGGTGAAGCCCCTGTTGGGTAAACCGGCA
>JBKJRX010000313.1:0-2660 GCA_046593155.1 Lacunisphaera sp. | reverse complement strand
TCTCACTCTGCCCTTGAGCCACAAAAACTTTGCTGCTCCCCTATCCACAACCGAACTGTAAATAGTGAGGTTTTATCCTGAATCCAAATAACACTGATCGGCGGAAAGAATGAGTGCATCTGAGTCCAATGCCCGCAAACCGACCATCTGGTCGTGGTGGTTCCAGATTCCGTTGGCCATCGTTTGCTTTGCCGGTTTCGCACATTCCCGGTTCGTCGAAGAAAGAAATGAAGATTGGATTCTGGTCATTGGCATCCCGGCATTAATCGCCGGCTGCTATGATTTGTATCTTCGCCGTTCCTCGAAGAAAGGGCCGATCCAGCTGCCAGAGACAACGCGCGGGAAGTGACCGTAATTCGCATGGCCCAGCTCCGCTCCACATTTCCCCTAGTTTCAGGTTCAGACCGCGCTCGCCCGCGCGTGTCTCATCGTTAACGTTAGCCAAAGAAAATGTCCCGCTCACCCGAAAGAGTCCGATACGATATTCTCGCCGCTCGGGTCGGCGAGATTCTAAGGACGAGGTTCATATGGGTAAGCTCGGCACTCAGCCCATGCTCGCGAAAGCGAAAGAGCCTGTTGGGTATTGGACGATGTTCGTCGTCACATCGTTGATGCCGATTGGGGTGGGCGCCTTGCTGGTGCAATCGCTGGCCCACCCCAAACAAGAAAGATAGAGCCGATCCAGCCATGGCAATCACATGAAAGAATTCAGCTGGGCACGCATCTTAGCTTGCGGGCTCGTCGTTGGTGGCGTCTGGACTGCGCTCTCCGTGGTCCTGCTTGCATTCGTCGGAGATGGATTTCTCGCAGCAGTTCGCGAGGGGCGAAGCGTTCACAATGGGGGTTCCCCGTTGTTCCTCATCGTTGCAAACTTCGGAGCTGGTATCTGGGCGACCTGGCTCTATGTGGCACTTCGACCGCGCTACGGGGTCGGCCGGAAGAGCGCATTTGCGGCTTCGCTCGCGTGGTGGTTGATGTCGAGTATGCAATCCGCCAAGTGGGTGGTATTACTTGCGATCACTCCATCGACTGTGATCGCACCCTTTATCGCGACGATGCCTGCGATCGTCGTCGCTACGTTAGTCGGTGCTTGGATCTACGAGAAGTAAGGTGCCCGAATGAGAAAAACGGCCCAACAAGGCGCCAGCTAACGCGCTTCGCGCGTGGCTCCTCTTGAACGTTCGGCAAAGAGAAGAGGCCTGCCGAAGGCCAAAGGGCCCGTTCAGCTCCTCGGTGGTTCGGCCAGTTTACCACGGTAATCGCCGCCTTGCTCCCATTTGCCCTGGGCCATCGTCACGGCTACCGCGGCCGTGCGTTGCAGCGCCAGCGCATCGGCATTGGCCGGCTGGAGGCGCAGCGCCTCGTCGGCCGCATGCACGGCGTCCTTCGCCCGGCCGGCGGCCAGATAGGCTCCGCTGAGCGACACCCACAGATCCGGCCGGTCGTGGTCGAGGTCACTCGCCGCCTCATAGGCGAACACGGCCGTCTCCGGCCAGCCGAGCGCCACCGCCGCCTGCCCGAGCAGGCCGAGGGCGGAAATATTCTGCGGATCGCGCCGCAGCATTTTTTCGGCACTGGTGAGCGCCGCCCGCGGCTCCTCCTTCAGTTTCAGGCTGCCGCCGAGCAGAAAAGGCGCCTGCGAAACCGCCAGGACCATCTTCGACAGACCGCTGGGGCGCACCGTCGCGAGCTTGAGCAGGGCGGCCCGCTCCAGCTTCCGCACATTCAGGCAGGCGGGTTGCTGATCGAGGATCTGTGCGCACAATTCCGCCGCCTGCGCGGGCTTGCCCCGGTCGAAGGCCACGCGCGCACCCTCCACCTGCTTCTGCAGGGTGAAACTCAGGGCGCTGACGAGGACTTCGGGCATGGGTGAGGGTTAACCACAACGGCTCCACGACACAACGCCGGACAAAAGAAATGCATTTCTTCGTGTCGTGGTGTCGTCGTGGTGAAAACGCCTAGATTATTTCCAAGTCGGCGCGGGCGGCGGCGACCAATTTGTCCAAGGCGGTCCTGATGATGACCTCCGTCGGGCCCTCGACGAGCAGCCGCAGCTTCGACTCGGTGCCGGAGTAGCGGACGAGCACCCGGCCCTTCGCCCCGAACTCCGCCTCGACCGCTTTGAGGGCGGCCGGCAGCGTGGGCAGCGATTCCAAAGGCTTTTTAGTCCGCACCTTCAGCGCAACCGACAACTGCGGGAACTTCACCAGCACCCGGCGCAACTCGGACAACGGCTGGCCCGTGGTGAGCATGACCTCAATGACCTTCAGGGCAGCCACGAGACCGTCCCCGGTTGTCGAAACGTCTGCACAAATGATGTGGCCGGATGATTCGCCGCCGAGTTGGGCGCCCTCGGCCAGCATCCTTTCGATGACGTAACGGTCGCCCACCGGCGTGCGGCAGACGCGGCCGCCGGCGGCCGTCACCGCGACATCCACCCCGAGATTGCTTTGCACGGTCACGACCAGGGTTCGGGGGGTTAGCTTGTCATGCTTCAGGGCGTGCAGAGCCAGAATGGCCAGAATCTCGTCGCCATCGAGCACTTCTCCCCGCTCGTCGCACAGAATGCAACGGTCACCATCACCGTCGTGGGCGATGCCCAGCCGGGCGCCGTGCTGGCGCACGGCTGCGCACATTTTCCCGGGGTGCTCGCTGCCCAC
>JBKJRX010000304.1:0-10776 GCA_046593155.1 Lacunisphaera sp. | reverse complement strand
ATCCCTGCTGCCGTCATGTTGACTTCGCGCATGCTTCAACCCGGCCACATCCTCGTCGTCTGCACCGGCAACATCTGCCGCAGCCCGATGGCGGAGGGCCTGCTCAAGCACGCGCTCTCCGGCCAGCCGGAGCCGTTGAAGTCACTCAAGGTCCTTTCCGCCGGCGTGGCCGCGCGCCCCGGTGACCCCGTTTCCGAGAACTCCGTCATCGCGCTCAAGAAGGTCGGCATCGACATCAGCGCCCTGCGCGCCCAAGCCCTCACCCAGGAGCTGATCGATAACTCCCTCGTGGTCTTTGGCATGACGGAATCGCATCGTTCGATCATTCGCCTGCGGGCCCAACCGGTGCCGGAACGCCTGCACCTTTTCCGTGAATTCCTGCCGCAGCCTGCCGGACAGGAAATCGGCGATCCCTACGGCGGCCCGCTCAAGGTTTATGAGGCCTGTCGCGACGAGATGGTTGAGGCCATCCCAAGCGTGGTCGCCTACCTTAAGACACTCATGGCGGCCCGGAAGGCCTGATTTTTGATTTTCGATTCTCGATTTTTGATTTCTGGTCCGCTCTGCTTCAGCCCAATCGCAAATCGAGAATCCCAAATCAAAAATTTCATGTCCCTGAACGCCACCCCCCTCAAGCAACTCGATCCCGAGGTCTACGCGGTCATCGCCGGCGAGTTCGCCCGCCAGTCGAGCCACATCGAGCTCATCGCCTCGGAGAACTTCACCAACCCGGCCGTCATCGAGGCCATGGGCAGCACGCTCACCAACAAGTATGCCGAGGGCTACCCGGGCAAGCGCTGGTATGGCGGCTGCGAGCAGGTCGACAAGGTCGAGACCCTCGCCATCGAGCGCGCGAAGAAGCTCTTCGGCGCCGAGCACGCCAACGTCCAGCCGCACTCCGGCTCGCAGGCCAACTTCGCCGTCTACACCGCCGTGCTGAAACCCGGCGACAAGATCCTCGGCATGAACCTCAGCCACGGCGGCCACCTCACCCACGGCAACCCGGCCAACTTCTCCGGCAAGCTCTACCAGTTCGTCCAATACGGCGTCCGTGAGGACACCGGCCTGATCGACTACGACGAGCTCGCGGCCGTCGCCCTGCGCGAGCAACCCAAGATGATCACCGTCGGCGCCAGCGCCTACTCGCGCATCATCGACTTCGCGCGCATGGGCGAGATCGCCCGCTCGGTGGGCGCCTTCCTCTTCGCCGACATCGCGCATATCGCCGGCCTGGTCGTCACCGGCCACCACCCCTCGCCGTTCCCGCACGCTGATTTTGTCACGACCACCACGCACAAGACCCTGCGCGGCCCGCGCGGCGGTCTCACGATGTGCAAGGCGGCCCATGCAAAGGCCATTGATTCGGCCGTCTTCCCCGGCGGCCAGGGCGGCCCGCTCATGCACGTCATCGCCGCCAAGGCCGTGTGCTTCGGCGAATGCCTCAAGCCCGAGTTCAAAGCCTACAGCGAGCAGGTCGTGAAGAATGCCCGCGCCCTCGCCGCGGCGATGGTGGCGCTGGGCTACAAGATCAATTCCGGCGGCACCGACAACCACCTCATGCTCGTCGACCTCCGGTCCAAGTTCCCCGAACTCACGGGGAAGGTCGCGCAGGAAACGCTCGATAAGGCCAACATCACCTGCAACAAAAACACCGTGCCGTTCGAGACCCGTTCGCCTTTCCAGGCCTCGGGCATCCGCCTCGGCTCACCGGCCATGACGACCCGCGGCCTGAAGGAAGTCGAAATGGGCGAAATTGCCGCGCTGATTGACGGGGTGCTGGCGGCCATCGGCAAGCCAGACGAGACCGCCGTCCTGGCCGCCACGAAGCAACAGGTCGTCGCCCTGACCTCGCGCTTCCCGCTGCCCTACCGGCTCTGAGCCCCGCCCGACCCGATGGTTACGGGCGGGCCGCGGCTTTTGATTAGTCGTGTGTTTCCCGGTCGCCCGGCTTAGTCTGCGCCCTGCAGCCCCGACCTTGTTGTGGCTCGTTAGTGATGTCCTTTTTCCGTCGCGCGCAAATTCCCTGGATAGCCGCCGTGCTAGGGGTCCTGGCCACGCTGGTGGCGTATAATTTCACCACCGCCGTGGAAGACGCAGGGATGCGGGCCGAATTCGCCCGACGCAGCCAGGTCATCACCAACACCATCGATCTGTCACTGCGCGTGCATGAGGACACCCTCTACAGCCTGCGTAATCTCTTCCATTATTCGGAAGAGGTCACCCGGGAGGAATTTGCCGGCGCGGCCGACGAGTTGTTGCAGCGCCATGCGGGCATCCAGGCGCTGGAGTGGGTGGAGCGCGTGCCCGGTCACCGTCGGTCCGAGGTGGAGGCGGCCGTCCGCGCGGAGGGGTTCGCCGATTTTCAGATTTCCGACCGGGGCGCGGGTCCGGCTTTGCACCGCGCCCTGGACCGCCCGGAGCACTTTCCTGTGCTTTATGTGCATCCCTACCTGCCGAACCGGGGCGCGCTGGGTTTTGATCTGGTCTCCGGCCGGACCTGGCCGGACCTGCAAAAGGCGGCCAATGACAACATCCTCGTGGCTTCCGGCCGGTTGCCGCTGATCACCGACGGCGTGAATTTCAACTGGGGCTACCTTTTCGAACTTCCGGTCTACCATCTGCCCGTGCCCGCAACCCCGGGGCAGCGCCGGGAAAGCCTGCGCGGTTTCATCGTGGGAATTTTCCGGCTCGCCGATGTGATCGAGGGCTCCCTCCGCGAGATTGACCCCCAGGACCAGGGCATCGACCTGCTGATTCTCGACCGCCAGGCCCCGACCGAACTCCACTTCCTCTATCACCGCCTCGCGCGAGGACCGGCCCCGGCAACACCCCCGACCCTGGCTGAGTTCCAAGATACCCACCTTCACCGCATGATCCTTCTCACAGTCCCGGGTCGCACGTGGGAAGTGCACCTCCGCGCCAGTCCCGACTGGCTGGCCCGGCAGCACCGCTACGCATCCTTGCTGGTGCTGCTCGCCGGCCTGGCCGGCACCGGCCTCATCGCCATCTATCTGCGCGCCGGGCTCCGCCGCACTAAACTGGTCGAACGCGAAGTGGCGACGCGCACGGCGGAATTGCGCGACACCCAGAAGCTGCTGGAGGAAGATATCCGCCAGCGCACGGTCGCCGAACTGGCGCTCAAGGCGAGCGAGGGCCGCCTTCAAGCCATCCTCGACCACAGCCCCAATGCTATTTTCCTCAAAGACCTTGAGGGCCGCTACGTGCTGGTCAACCGGCAGTATGAACGCATGTGGGGTCAGCTCAACCGCGAGATCCTGGGCCGCAACGATTCCGAACTGTTTCCACCGGAAATCGCCGCCGGCCACCAAGCCACCGATCGACGCACGCTGGAGGCCGGCGCACCCATCAAGTTTGAGGCCTCGCTCATCCCGCCGGGATCAGCCAGCCTGGCCACGGCCATCGTGCAGAAATTCCCGCTGCGCGACGCGGAGGGGCGGATCTACGGCATCTGCGGCATTTCCACCGACATCACCGACCGCAAACAGGCCGAGCAGGAGAAGATCGTAATCGAGCGCAGGCTGCTCGCCGCCCAGAAACTCGAGAGCCTCGGGGTCCTCGCCGGCGGCATCGCGCACGATTTCAATAACATCCTCACCTCCGTGCTGGCCCACGCCTCGCTCGCGCGGCACGACGCCGGCTCCGGCAAGTCCGTCGACCGCAGCCTGCAGCAGATCGAGCAAGCCGTTCGCCGCGCCGCCGACCTCTGCCAGCAAATGCTGGCTTACGCCGGCAAGGGCAAGATTGTCACCGACCGGGTCAGTCTCAGTGAGCTTGTCCGCGGCACCGCGGCCCTCCTCGAGGTCACGATCAGCAAGAGCACCCGGCTCGACCTGCGTCTGGCCGACGGACTCCCTCCCGTGCTCGCGGACATCACGCAGCTCCGCCAGATTGTGATGAACCTGGTCATCAACGCTGCCGACGCCATCGGGGACCGGCCTGGGCTGATCAGTGTCACCACCTTCACCCGCGAGGCGGATGCCGGCCTGCTCCACAGCGCGCTCGGCAATCCCGATCTGCCGTCCGGCTCCTACGTGGGCCTCGAGGTGACAGACAACGGCTCCGGCATGGCGCCGGAAACCATGGCGCGCATCTTCGAGCCCTTCTTCACCACCAAATTTTCCGGCCGCGGCCTCGGCCTGTCCGCCGTGCTCGGCATCGTGCAAAGCCACCGCGGCGCCCTGTTCGTTGAATCCACCCCCGGCCAGGGCTCCGTCTTCCGCCTCCTGCTGCCGGCGACCACGGGCGAACCCGTCTCCTCGGCCCCGCCCTTTCCCGACGCGGCCGGCTCCGTCGCTCTGCGCGGCACCGTGCTGATTGTCGACGATGAGGAGGCCGTCCGGAGCATCGCCGCCACCGTGCTGGAGATGCACGGCGCTGGCAGCCTCATCGCCGCCAACGGCGCCGCGGCCCTCGAACTGGTGCGCACCGCGGGCGAAAAAATCTCCCTCGTGCTGCTCGACATGACCATGCCCGGCATCAGCGGCGAGGAAACGCTGCGCCGCATGCGCATGCTCAACGTCCGCCAGCCCGTGATCCTGATGAGCGGCTACAGCGAGACCGAGACCATGCAGCGCAGCGCCAACCTCGGCGTCGTTGGCTTCATTCAGAAACCGTTTGAGGTCGAGACGCTGCTGGCCAAGGTCAAACCGTTCCTCGCCTGATTCCTTGCGCTCCGAGCGCCGCAAACCCTTCGCCCGGACCACGCGTTGCCTTCTCCCCTGCCGGCGCCGAGCTTTCTCGGCCCACCGGCGTGTTCGCCGCAACGAGGTTATACTTCTCGGTAATAGGGTTTACTCTCCAGGCGACGGGGGCACTGTCTTGCGCCGCCACCATGGAAGCTCCACCAAACTCCCGCTCCCTGTTCAGCCGCCATGCCGCGCTGGGAGCAGTGGTGCTGGCCGGCAGTTCGTTAGCCGTCTGGTCCTTCCAGGACGCCCGCGAACGGGACTTCGAGCTGGCGAAATCCGAGTTCGTCCGCCGCGCCGTCATCCGCCATGCGCTCACCCGCGAGGTGCTCAGCCGTTATGAGGACGCGCTCTTCGGCCTCTCGACACTTTTCATGGTTGAACAGGATGTCTCGCGGACGCAGTTCCTACGGGCCAGCCGCCGGCTCACGGAACGCGCCCCCGGTGCCCTCGCCCTGCAGTGGGTGCCGCTGGTGACCGCCGCCGAGCGGCCCGAGATTGAGGCGGAGCTTCAGCGCAGCTATCTCCAGCCGGATCTGGCCTTCACCGAGATCAATCCCACAGGACAAAGGGTGCGGGCCGGCGAAAGGGACACCTACCTGCCCATCAGTTATATCCAACCACTGGAGGGGAGCGAACCGGCCCTCGGCTACGATCTGATGACCGGCCCGACCCACGCCTTCCTCGAGACCGCCCGCGCCAGCAACCGCCTCACCCTGACGCGCCAGGTGCGGCTGGTGCAGGTGTCGGACGGCCGGTTCGGAGTCATCATGATCGCGCCCGTGCGATGGATGCGCGACCCGGACGGTTCACCGGAGAACGGGAGCTTCGAAGGTTATGTCCAGGCGGTTTTCCTGACCCACGACCTGCTGGAACGCACCAGCGCCGCCGAACCCGATATCATTCTCGACATGTTGTTCGTGGATGCCTCGGAAACCGATCCGGCGAGACGGGTTTTGTATTACCGGCCGGTCGGCGGAACCACGCCCCGCCAGCCGGAGCCGGCCGTGGAGGAATTCCAACGCGGCTTGACCCACGAACTGCCCATCCCGATTGGCGGACGGGACTGGCGGGTGATCTACCGGCCGCATGCCGGCTGGATGGAGCAACAGTTCACTTCCCTGCCTTGGGTCCGGACCAGCGGCGTGTTGCTTATCACCGCGCTGCTGGCCGGACTGGTCCAGAGCTTCGGCCATCGCACGGAGCGGGTCGAGCAGGAGGTGGCCGAGCGCACCGCCGAGCTCGAGGCCGCCCGCCGCCTGCTGGAGGAGGACGTCCGCCAGCGCACTGCGGCCGAGCAGGCGCTCAAGACCAGCGAAGCGCGCGTCCAGGCCATCCTCGACCACAGTTCCCATTCGATCTTCGTTAAGGACCTCACCGGCCGTTACGTGCTCGTCAACCGGCAGCTGGCCCGCATGTGGCATCGTTCCATCGACGATTTTGTGGGGCGGGATGATACCGAGCTCTTCACTCCGGAAGTCGCCGCTGGTTTCCGGGGGGCGACCAGCGGATGCTGACCTCCAATGCGGCCGTCAAGTATGAGGTGACGCTCGACCTGCCGGGCGGAGCGGGCCCGACGACGGCCATCGTGGAGAAATTTCCGCTGCGCGACACCGAAGAGCGGATCTACGGCATCTGTGGCATCTCCACCGACATCACTGACCGCAAGCAGGCCGAGGCCGAATTGCAGGAAAACCGCCGCCAACTGAGCAACCTGATCAGCCAGCTGCCCGGAGCGGCTTTCCGCTGCCAGTTCGACGAGAAGTTGACCGCGCTTTTTGTCTCCGAGGGCATGCTGGCCCTCACCGGATACCCGGCGGACGACTACCTCGCGGGTCGCATTCACATCGCGCAGCTGACCGTGCTTGCCGACCGGCCGGCGGTGCGCGCCGCCGTGGGGAGCGCCATCAAGGAATGCCGGCCGTTCGAGATCGAATACCGACTGACACACCGCGAGGGCCAGGAAAAATGGGTGCTGGTGCGGGGCCGGCCCATCTATGATGAAAAGGGCGGCCTGCGTTTTCTCGAGGGTCTCGCGATCGACGTCACGGCGTTGAAGCAGGCCGAACAGGAAAAAATCGCCATCGAGCGTAAGCTGCTCGCCGCCCAGAAACTGGAAAGCCTCGGCGTCCTGGCCGGCGGCATCGCGCACGATTTCAACAACATCCTCACCTCGGTGCTCGCCAACGCTTCCCTGGCGCGCCACGACGCGGACGCCGGCCAGCCGGTTGATCGCAGCTTGGTGCAGATCGAAAACGCCGCCCGGCGTGCCGCTGACCTGTGCCAGCAAATGCTGGCCTACGCGGGCAAGGGCAAGATCGTCACCGACCGGGTCAACCTCAGCGAGCTGGTCCAAGGCACGGCCGCGCTCCTGGAAATCACCTTGAACAAGAACACCCGGCTCGACCTGCGCCTCGCCGGCGAGCTTCCGCCGGTGCTCGCGGATCTCACCCAACTCCGGCAAATCGTGATGAACCTCGTCATCAACGCGGCCGATGCCATTACCGGATCCCAAGGACTGATCACCATCACCACCTTTGCCCAGGAAGCGGACAGCGCCCTCCTGCACAGCGCCCTCGGCCATCCCGACCTGCCGCCCGGGCCCTACGTCTGCCTGGAGGTGACGGATAACGGCACCGGCATGGCGCCCCAAACCATCGCCCGGATCTTCGAACCGTTCTTTACAACCAAGTTTTCCGGCCGCGGTCTCGGCCTGTCGGCCGTGCTCGGCATCGTGCAAAGTCATCGCGGCGCCCTGTTCGTGGAATCCACCCCCGGCCAGGGCTCTACGTTCCGCCTGCTGCTGCCAGCCTCGCCCGGACAGGCGGGTTCCTCGGCCCCGCCCTTCCCCGCCCCAGCTGGTCGGGTCGCGCTGCGCGGCACCGTCCTGATTGTTGATGACGAGGAGGCGGTCCGCAACGTCGCGGCCACCGTGCTGGAACTCCACGGCGCCGGCGCCATCCCGGCTGCCAATGGTAATGAAGCCCTCGATTTTTTACGCACCCACGGGGGCAAAATTTCGCTCGTGCTCCTCGACATGACCATGCCCGGCATCAGCGGCGAGGAAACGCTGCGCCGCATGCGCATGCTCAACGCCCGCCAGCCCGTCATTCTGATGAGCGGTTACAGCGAGACCGAGACCATGCAGCGCAGCGCCAACCTCGGCGTCGCCGGTTTCATCCAGAAGCCCTTTGAAATCGACACGCTGCTCGCCAAGGCGAAGCCATTCCTGGCCTGACCTGCATGCGGCTCGCTCGCCTCAAATTTTTTGCCCTCGGCCTGCCCCAGACCACGGTGGTCAAACAGTGGGGCGAATGCCTGGTCTTCAAGGTCGCCGGCAAGATGTTTTTCTTGATCGCGCTCGATGCCGACGTGATCGCCGGCGTCATCTTCAAGTGCACTCCAGACGAGTTCGATGACCTGACCGAGATCGATGGCGTCACCCAAGCCCCCTACTGCGCCAAGCGTCACTGGGTGCGCGTGGGCGACCTTGCCGCGCTGCCGGAGAAGGAACTGCAGGGCCGGATCCGCCGCAGCTTCGACCTGGTCGTGGCCAAGCTCCCGAAGAAGGTGCAGGCCACGCTGGCGAATGGTGGAGGCAGGACGATCAGTCCCGCGGGTTGAGATCCCAACCACGGGACTGATCGTCCCGTCTCCATTTCATTTAATCCTGCCGGCCAGGCGAAACAGGCTTTGCGCGCGGGCGTCTTTCGCTCAACCTTCGCCCCTTCTTGAGCCCATCCGCCTCCACCGCTGTAGCCGCGCCGTCCCCCGCTCCCTTGTCCGGGCCCAAGCCCCTTTCCCTCGGCGTCATCTTCCTGACACTTTACATCGACCTGATCGGCTTCTCGATCTTCTTCCCGCTCGGACCGGAGCTGCTCAAATATTACATCGCGCATGAAAGCATCGGCGGCCTGTTCGCCACGATTTTCGCGCACCTGCAAACCCTTGCCGTCGCCACGCATGCCCCGGCGATGGCGCTCGGCGCGCTCTTCGCCGGGCTGCTCGGTTCGGTGTATTCGTTCATGCAGTTTCTCTTCTCGCCGTTGTGGGGCGCCTACTCGGATCGCGTGGGCCGGCGACCGGTGTTGCTGACCACGATCGCGGGCAACGCCCTGAGTTTTATCGTCCTTTTCTTCAGTAGCTCGTTCACCCTGTTCCTGCTGAGCCGCATCGTGAGCGGCATCATGGGCGGCAACCTGGCCGTCGCCATCGCCGCGGTGTCGGATGTCACGACCCGCGAGAATCGCGCCAAGGGCATGGGGGTGGTCGGCGCGGCCTTCGGCCTCGGCTTTCTCACCGGCCCGGCGATTGGCGGGCTCACCGCCAACCTCAGTCTGCTCGACCACTTTCCCGGCCTCGCGCGCTGGGGCGTGCATCCGTTCAGCGTGCCGGCCGGCATCGCCTTCGGTCTTTGCCTCGTGAATCTGCTCTGGATCAACGCACGCTTCACCGAGACCCTGCCGCCCGAAAAACGCGGCGCCGCTCTGCCTGTCCGTGAACGCAATCCCCTGCGCGCCCTGTTCACCCTCCCTGACCGCACGCTCCGCCGGGTCAACCTCGTCGGTTTCCTCCTCACCTTCTGCTTCAGTTTCTTCGAGACAACCATCAGCTTTTTCACCGCTGACCAGCTCAACTACTCATCCCGCCAGCTCGCGATGGTCTTCGTGTATCTGGGCGTGGTGTCCATCCTTACCCAGGGCCTGCTGGTGCGCCGCGTCGCGCCGGTCATTGGCGAGAAACGCACCGCGCTGGCCGGCATCGGCCTGCTCGCGCTCAGCTTTGTGGCCCTTGGCCTCAGTGTCGGCGTTGCCCGGTCGGCCCCGCTGATGTTTCTCACGCTGACCTTCTGCGCCATCGGTTCGGGTTTCGCCAACGTCGGCCTGTCCTCGCTCGTCTCACTCTACGCCGCGCCCGAGGAGCAGGGCCGGGTGACCGGCATCTACCGTTCGCTTGGTTTTCTCGCCCGCGCCGCCAGCCCGGTCATCGCCGGTGTGCTGTTCTTCCAGGCCGGCGGCACCGTGACCTTTGCGGTGGCCGGCGCCGGGCTGTTGCTTCCGTTGTTGCTCGGTCTCGCCCTCCCCCAGCCGCACAAATGATTTCGGATTGCAGATTTCGGATCGCGGATTGGCCCGCCGCCTCGCGGCAGGTCAATCGCTGTCTGCTGACCTCGGTCCTCTGCCTTCTGGTGTTTTCCGGCTGCTCCTCGGTCTCCCGCCGGGCGCCGGGTCGGACGGTGGTGGAGGTCAAGGCCACCTCCCTCCCAGCCCGCATCATCTCTAATTTCTTCATCATCGAAAGCCCCCAGGAGGACGGCCGCACCTACCGCTTCCTCATCGATACCGGTTCCACCGTCACCTATGCCTCCCCCGAAGTCGCGAAGCGTTTTGCCGTTAAACAGAAAAAGGGCGTGGACCCGCGCATGGTTCACGTGCGCTCGGCCAACGGCGGCGAGATCAACCTCGAGGCCGTCGTCCTGCGCAAGCTCATGCTGGGCGAGTCGCTGTTCGAGCGCGTGCCCGCCCTTATCTTCGACTTCGCCGACCTGTCCGGCCACCTTGGCCTGCAGATCGACGGCATCATCGGGTTTCCCCTCTTCCGGAATACTCTGCTCACGATGGATTACCCCGGCGCACGCCTGATCATTGCTCCTTACCCCGCCGCGTTCGCCCCGCCGCCGAAGCAGACCCCGCGGGTGTCGACCATTGCCTTTAACAACCAGCAGGGCACGCCGCTCATCCCGATCCAGATGGGCAATGAGTCATTCGTCGTGCTCATCGACTCGGGCAGCGACGGCAGTCTGAGCCTCAACCCCGTCGGTCTGCACCCGCGCTTCGCCAACGGCCCGCGGGTTGGCACCATCATTTCGTCGCTGCAGGGCGACCGCCGCCAGCTCACCGGCCGCCTCAACCAGCAGGTGCTCATCGGCGCGCATACCATCGACCAACCCATCGTAGATCTCACCGACCAGCTTTCATCCATCGGCGGCGAGTTCCTGCGGCATTTCATCCTTACCTTCGACCAGCGTCGCAACCAGGTGACCTTCGCCCATGACAAGGACGGTCCCGTG
>JBKJRX010000294.1:0-9160 GCA_046593155.1 Lacunisphaera sp. | reverse complement strand
ACCAGGGCATTGTCATGCTGAGCGTAGCGAAGCATCCATCAGGATGGGCGCCGGCGGTTGTGCCGATGGATTCTTCACTCCGTTCAGAATGACAAACAGGGGAGTTCATTGGCAGCGCAGCGAAGAATTCAGTTGGATATTCTCTGCCGGTGGGAACCGCTAAGTTCTGATGGATTCTTCGCTGCGCTGCGAATGACAGGTTTTGAGACTTTAAAGGGTTTGAAGACACTCCCCGGTCTTGCCGGCGGCGGGCGGGCGGCTCACAAGTAACACATCATATGAGCGTCTGGGAAATCATCGGCACCGTGCTGGGCATCATTGGCGTCTGGCTGATGATCCGCCAGAACATCATCGGCTGGCCGGTCGGCCTCGTGCAGGTGGCGGTGTATGCCTGGGTATTCTTCGACGCCAAGCTCTACTCCGATGCCATCCTGCAGGTTGCGTTCTTCCTCATTCAGGCCTACGGCTGGTGGCATTGGCGGCGCGGCCGGACGCCCGTCCACGAACTGCCCGTGACCCAGCTCGGATCCGCCGCCGCCGCGGGCGCGGTGGTCGCCGGGGCCGTGCTGACGGTGGGCTGGGGGACACTCATGCACCGCACGACGGACGCGGCGCTCCCTTGGTGGGACGCATTCATTCTCATCTTCAGTCTCATCGCGCAATGGCTGCAGGCGCGCAAAAAACTCGAGTGCTGGCCCGGCTGGCTGCTGGTCAACACCGTAGCCATCGGGGTCTATTGGGTGAAGGACCTGCGTCTGACAGCCGGGCTATACGTGATTTTCTGGTTGATGGCGCTGTGGGGCTGGCGCGAGTGGCGGCAATCGATGCAGGTAGGGGCGCTTGCTCCCAAGCGCCCGGAGGAGGACCGTTGAGGGCCACGGCCCCTACCACGATCATGTCCGACGAAACCAAGCGCATTGCCGTCTACGGTCCCGAATCCACGGGCAAGACGCAGCTTGCGGAGAAACTGGCCGCGCACTTCGGCGCGCCGCTGGTTGCCGAGTATGCCCGGGAGCGTTGGGACCAGCAGGGGGTCCTTACTTTGGAGGACATGCTGCCGGTGGCCCGTGAGCAGTGGCGGCGCGAGGACGAAGCCGCCCTCCTTCGCCAAGGCTCCGGAGGGCAGGCCGCCTCCGGGTTGATTATCTGTGACACGGAGGCCCTGACCACGATGCTCTGGAGCGATCTGCTCTATGGCACTTGTCCCGACGAACTGCGGCGCGGAGCGGAGAAGCGCTGCAAGAATTACGCGCTCTACCTCCTCCTCGACATCGATACCCCCTTTGCGCCCGACCCGCAGCGGTGTTTTCCCGACCCGGCCGATCGCGAGAAATGCCTGAGGATCTGGCGGGGTGCGCTCGAGCGACGCAACCTGCCTTATGTCGATATCCGCGGTGATTGGGCGGCGCGCGGGCGAATGGCAATGGAGGCGGTGGAAAGAATTTTGTAGGTCGGGCTTTACGCCCGACGGGTCGGGGATAAACCCCGACCTACACAAGGCATGATAACAGACGATTACCTGCAACGCTTCGGCGGACTGGGCCGGCTGTATGGCGCGGCGGCCCTGCCGCGGCTGCACGCGGCGCATGTCTGCGTGGTAGGCGTGGGCGGCGTCGGTTCGTGGGTGGTCGAGGGCTTGGCGCGCTCGGGCGTCGGGGCGGTCACGCTGATCGATCTCGACGACGTATGCCTGACGAACGTCAACCGCCAGTTGCCCGCGCTCGACGGCAACATCGGCCGGCCGAAGGTGGCGGCGTTGGCGGAGCGGGTGAGGCTGATTAACCCGGCGTGCATCGTCACGACGGTCAGCGAGTATTTCACGGCCAAGACGGCGGACACCTTGCTCGCCACGCGTTTTACCTGGGTGGTGGATTGTATCGACCTGATGTCGAACAAGGCGCTGCTTATCGCGGAGTGCACCAAGCGCGGCCAGCCGGTGCTGACCATTGGCTCGGCGGGCGGCAAGCGGGACGCCACGCGCATCGTGGTGACCGACTTTGGCGGCGGACACGGGGACGAATTGCTGCGGCAGGTGCGCAAGAAGCTGCGCCGCGACCACGGATTCGCCAAGGGCGAGGGCAACCACTATGGCATCCCCTGCGTGTCTTCGCAGGAGCAGCCGGTCTTCCCGTGGGCCGATGGCACTTGTTCGACCGAGCCGGAGGCAGGCTCGAACCTGCGGCTCGACTGTGCGACTGGCTTCGGCACGGCGGTATTCATCACCGGCGCATTCGGCTTTGCGGCGGCCGGCGAGGTGGTGCGGCGGATCGCAACGGGTGACTAGGGCGTGTATTCAAACCTTATGAGTAAGCCAATCCAGCGCGGCGGCGAACAGCACGAAGGCCAGGAAAGTGGTGGCCAGCTTGTCGTAGCGGGTGGAGATGCGCCGGTATTTTTTAATCCGCCCAAAGAAGTTTTCAATGTGGTGACGGTGGCGGTAGTAACCGCGATGAAATCGAGCGGGATGCCGGCGCCCTTGTCTGGGTGGAATACAGCAGCTGGAATGTTGCGCGCTCAGGTCGGCGCGGAAGCCATCAGCGTCGAAGCCCTTGTCGGCCACGACCCGATGGTGGCGCAGGCACCGTCGCAGCGAGGTCACGGCGCGTAGGTCGTGTTGCGGGCCGGGGGCTAGGGCGAGCGCGACAGCGCGGCCATGCTGGTCCGCGACGGCGGCAAGCTTGGTATTCAGTCCGCCTTTGGTCCGCCCGATAGCCTGCGCCAGTTGGCCGCCCGGCGGATTGGCCCCGTCCTGATGCAACTTGATGTGCGAGCAGTCCAAGTGTCGCAGCACCCCTTGGGCACCCCGGGCCAATCGAGCCAACAAGCGGCGCCACAAGCCACTCGCCGTCCAGCGCCGCCAGCGCGTGTAGATCGAACTCCACGAGCCGTAGTGCGCCGGCACGTCCCGCCAAGGACAGCCGGTGCGCAGCACATACCAAATCGCCGTCACCATGATCCGATCATCAATCGGCGGCCGCCCCCCAACTGTGCCATTATGCCCTCGCCGGGTTTTTTGCCGACTCAGGTTAATTTTTTTAGCCGCTTCCACAGTGGCGGCGCCAACTCCAATCGACTTGGATACATCATAGGCTGGCCTCCGACCCGCCTGGCTTTACCCGGTTCCACGGGGTTTGAAGACACGCCCTAGTAAGCTTCAATCGCCATCTGATTTTTTGTGACTTTTTGTGGCAATGACTCCGATGCGGCCCTTCAGGCTTCAAGTCTCTCCACCTAGCTGATGTCCGTGGCGGACGACGCCCTTCTTCCCCCGGTCATTGAGCTTGTCCAGGACCGCCGCGAGGCGGCGCTTCTTTTCGTCGGTCTGGCCGAACATCTCCAACTGCGCGCCTTTCTCTTCCACCCCGGAGAACCGCACGCTGACCAGCCGCAACGGCCGTTTTTGCGTCCAGGCCGCCTTCAGGAGCGGTTGCACCAGCGGGTAAAACGGCGCCTCGAGATCAGTGGCTTCGGTCAGGCTGCGTCCGGCCGTGCTGTTTTCCATGCCCGGATAGCGGACCTTGACGGTCATCGTCTTCACGCGCTTTCCGTCGGCCCGGATGGCCGGCATCAATTCGTCGATCATCCGCTTGGTGATGCGCTCGATTTCGGCAAAATCGTCGATGTCTTCTCCAAACGTTTCCTGCACCGAATAAGATTTCGCATCTTCGTGGTCGGTATGCACCGGCCGGTCGTCCTCGCCGCGGGCCATCTCCAGCATTTCCTGCCAGCCGCTGCCGAACAGGCTTTTCAATTCCGGTTCGCTCCGGCTGAAGAGATCGCTGACCAGGTGGATGCCCGCCGCGGCCAGCCGTTCCTCGCTCTTTTTGCCCACACCGGGAATCACGCTGATCTTCAAGGGCGCCAGGAACGCCGCTTCCTCGCCGGGCGGCACGACGGTGAATCCGCGGGGCTTGCGCGCCTTGCTGGCGATGGCGGACACGAGCTTGTTGGCGGCAATGCCGAAGGAGGTCGGGATCTGCAGGTCGTCCCAGATGCGCTGCTGCAGGGCGCGCACGCGGCGCTCGATTTCGGCCACCGTTTTGAAACCGCATGGCGCCAGGTCGAGATAACCCTCGTCGACCGAGTTGCGTTGCACGATCGGGGTGAGCGTCTCGCAGAGTTCAAACATTTCGCGGGACTTCTTGCTGTAGATGCCAGCCGTGTGTGGCAGGAGGATCAGGTCGGGGCAAACCCGCAAGGCCGCTTTTGTCGCCATCGGCGTGTAAACGCCACAGGCCCGGGCCTCGTAACTGGCCGAGGAGATGATGCCGCGTTCGCGACCGCCCACGGCACACTTGGTGCCTCGCAGTTCCGGCTTCATCGACAGCTCGCACGACACAAAGAATGCGTCGGCGTCGAGGTGGACGACAGTCGGCAGAGCCGGTGTCGTTACGATGATCGGCAGGCGGGACATCGCTGCCACGAAATACACGGAATAGGACGGATATCAAGGTAGGGGCGCTTGCCCTCAAGCGCCTCAGAAGGGCCGTTGGGGGCAACAGCCCCTACCCAAAACAAAGGCGGGGTCAGCGGCCCCGCCCTACCATGACCTGCTTTCGCGATTATTCCCCGATCAGAATCTGAACTTTGCGAAACGAAGGTGGCGCTTCACGTCGTCACCCGTGTGCTTCGCCACCAGCTCACCCAACGCCTGGGCATCGATGGTGGTGGAGGCCACGACCATCTCCTTGCCGTTGACGACGGCCAGGCAAAGTTCGAGCGGCTCGTCCTCGTCCAGGTCGCCGTGCACGTAGACCAGCACAGTGTCCTTTTTGTCCGCCACCCCCACCAGCCGGGTCCAGCCGCGCTTGGCCATGGCCCGGTCAGTCTTGACGAAGAGCTGTTCCCGCGACCAGTCCGCACCACCGGAGGTGCGCTCGTAGACGCCGACACTGGCGTGCTTGACAGCGCGGAGGGCCAGACGGGCATCTGCGATGTCCTTGTGGTGAACGAAACGCAGGGCCTGCCCGATTGTTCCCAGGGTGGCGCGGCCGATGCTGACTTGAACCTTGGTGTTCCAGCCGGCGTCGGTTGCGGCCATCACATGCTGCCGCAGCACGCGCACGTCGCGATCCAGGGTCAGGTAGCTGACCGCGGCCATGGCCAGGAGCACAAAGGGCGTGAGACAGAGACCGGCTCCGAGCAACACCCACCGCCAGATGTGGCGACGGGGTGCGGTGGCTTGAGGGACGGGATTCATGGGAGTGGGGAGAAATCTGGAACTTGAAACCTGAGACCTGAGGAAGACAGCAATCGAATCGCTCGGGTGGTCGGGAATTCAGGTTTCAGCTTTCAAGTTTCTGTTTTTGTTCAGACCTGCTTCGCCTTCTTCTTCGACTCGATCTTCATGTGCACCTTGCGGAGCGGCTCGATGTCGAACTTGTCGGCGAGCTGCGCGATCTGGTCGGCGTTGATGTTGCCGACGATGTTTACGAAGACGGCCTCGCCCTTCTTGTCCAACACGGTGACGACCAGGCCGTCGATGGCCTCTTCGCCCCGCTGCATGATGTGAACGTCGACATTGTCACCGCCGTTCTTCTCGCGGACGGTGACCATCTTCGTCCAGCCCTGGGCCTCAAGCTTGCGACGGACGCCCTCGATCTGCTCGATCGTGCTCTCGCGGTTGGAGTCATCGAGTCCCACGACATTGACGCGGATGCTCTTCAGGTTGCGGATGAGTTCGGCAGCCTCGGGCTCCTGCCGGGCCGCGATGCGGGCGGCGAACTTGAGCATGGCCGACGAAAGGTTGATTTCGACGAACTCGCCTTTGGCGGAGGGCATCAGCTGGCCGATATCAATGGCGCCAGCTTCAACTTGGGCGGCGGTCGCAAACGAGGTCAGCGCCAGCGACAGGGTCGCGGCGGCAAGGGAGGAACGGAGGAGGTTTTTCATGGGCGGTTGAGGGGTTGCTGGCTCCATCACACCACAGCCTTCCAGGAAGTTTCAAAAAACATCCGGACATGAAAAACGCGCCGGCAATCGCCGGCGCGCAGGTTCATCCACCCTTCTTTGGTGGTTTTGGCGGTTAGCGGCCCACTTGCGACTGTCCGGTCGCCCGGCGCCGCAGGTTGGCTTTCTCCTCCTCCGTGAGGTAGGAGGTCAGTTCCACGTCCGTCCGGCCTTGGGTCCGGGCGCGCAGGATTTCGCGCTCATCGGAGTTGAGGACGTTGTAATAGTCATCGGCCGTAAAGCCATAGGAGTCGCGGGTCTGGTAGTTGGAGGTGCGCTTGTCCTTTTGGTGGCCATAAGCGCCCCCGGCCGCGCCCCCGGCCACGGCACCCAGAGCAGCGCCCGCGGCGGCGTCACCCGATTGATGGCCGATAATGCCGCCGATCACGGCGCCAACGGCCGCGCCCGCGCCCGCACCGCGGGTGGTATTGTTGTCGTAACCGCTGTTACAGGCGGTGAGCAGCATCGCGCCACTGACGGAAAGAACCGAGAGGTAATTTTTCATGGAAGAGTTCATGCCTCCGCTGACCCTCACGCGTGCCAGGCAGTTCCGGTCCTATTAAGGCGCAGGCCCCGAACCGGTATTCCCCCCGATGGCGGGGCCAGCATTCATCCTGATGCCGCGCGTCCCTTCCGCCCGCCTGCCTTAATGTAGAGCCAACGCCTGCCCGGTCAGCGAGTTCTTTTGTGCCGCCAATCCTGCCACCGGGCCAGCGTAAATAATCTCGCCGCCATCCGGACCGCCTCCCGGACCGAGATCGATGACCCAGTCGGCCAGCCTGATGACGTCGAGGTTGTGTTCGATGACGACCAGTGTGTTGCCGGCATCGCGCAGCTTGAACAGCAGGTCCATGAGGCGCTGGATATCAGTCCAGTGCAGGCCGGTGGTCGGCTCGTCGAGAATGTAAAGGGTGGTCCCTTGCTCACGCTTGCTCAGTTCAAGGGAAAGCTTGATGCGCTGAGCCTCGCCGCCGGAGAGGGTCGTGGCGGACTGGCCCAGCTGCAGGTAACCAAGGCCCACCGCATCCAGCGTCGCCAGCTTCTCCATGATCCGCGGCACGGCGCGGAACAATTCCATCGCCTCGCTCACGGTCAGGGCCAGCACATCGGCGATGCTTTTCCCGTGAAACCGCACCTCCAGCGTCTCGCGATTGAAGCGCCGGCCGTCGCAACTCGGGCACGGTGCATAGGCATCGGCCATGAACTGCATGTCCAGTTTGATCTGGCCGTCGCCCTGACACCGCTCGCAGCGCCCCCCTCGCACATTAAAACTGAAACGGCTCGCCTTGTAACCGCGCACCTTGGCCAGCGGCAGCTTGGCGAACAAGTCGCGCAGCAGGTCGAGCAGTCCGACAAAACTCGCGGGATTCGAACGCGGGCTCCGGCCGATCGGCTCCTGGTCCACCACCACGGCCTTTTCGAAATGCTCCAGCCCGGTAAGCCCGCGGTGGTGGCCGGGCAGCGTCTTGGCCCCGTTGAGTTTCCGCGCGGCTGCGGTGGCGAGAATGTCGTTCACGAGTGAACTTTTCCCCGAGCCGGATACGCCGGTGACGCAAGTCAGCAGTCCCACGGGAAACCGTGCGTCGATGCCCCGCAGGTTGTGCTCGGACGCGCCCTTGATCGTCAGCCACCGGTCATCCGGCGGCTTGACCTTGTCGTCCTTCACGACCCCGAGCGCGCCCGCCAGGTAGGCACCGGTGCGCGAGGCCGACGCCGGCAGCCGGGCACAATCGGCCGGCGTGCCCTGAAAAAGTATCTGCCCGCCCTCCGTGCCGGCGCCCGGCCCGAGTTCGATCAACTCATCCGCGATGCGCATCGTATCGGCGTCGTGCTCGACCACCAACACCGTGTTGCCGCGGTCCCGCAATTCGCGCAGCGTCGCGAGCAAACGTTGGTTGTCGTGCGGGTGCAGGCCAATGCTCGGCTCATCGAGCACGTAGATCACGCCGACGAGCCCCATGCCGAGCTGCGTGGCCAGCCGGACCCGTTGGGCCTCGCCGCCGGAAAGCGATGCGTAATCACGGTCAAGGGTCAGGTAGCCCAGGCCGGTTTCGCTGAGAAAGTGCAGGCGCTGAGTAACCCCCTCCAGCACTTCCCGCACGGCATCGGTGGCGGGCAGCACCGCCCGCAGGCCCTGCGTGAACCCGAGGGCCCGGCGGATATCGTGCGCCATGAACTGCGCGAAACCAATCCCTGCAGGGTTGCCGCTTGTCGGCAGGCCATTCGGGGAATTCGGTCCGGCGGCCAGCACCGCCCCTGCACCCAGGCGCACCGCCGCGCTGCGCGCATTCAATCGCAGGCCGTGGCACGACGGGCATTCCCCGCTCGTCATGAAGGTGGCGAGCCGGGCCCGGTAGCCATCGCTGCGCGATTCGCGCCGGCCGGTCTCCAGCAGGGCGATCACTCCGGGAAACGGCCGGGCCTCGGTCTTTTGCGTGCGTCGCAACCGGAAGCTGAAGAGACGCTCGCCGGCACCGTGCAGCAGTGCGTGCCGGGTTTCTGCAGGCAGATCCTGCCAGGGCGTCTCCGCGTCGTAGGGCAGTTGCTCCGCCAGTTGCTTGAGGATAGAATTGTGGCGGATGATAAGGTTTCGCCCGCCGATGCGCCAGGGTTTGATGGCACCCTCGCGCACGGACTTTTCCGGCTTCGACACAATCAATTCCTCGCTGAACGTCAGCTGCCGGCCCAGCCCGCCGCAGGTCTCGCACGCGCCTTCGGCGTGGTTGAAGGAGAAGTGTCGGGGCGCGAGCGGATCGAACACATCGCCACAGATGACACAACTGAGGCTTTGGCTGAGGTTGATCTCGCGCCAGGGCGCGTCAGGGCCTTTTTGCGCAAGCACGATGGCGCGGTTCTGCCCTTCGCGGAAGGCCAGTTCGAGCGAATCGGCCAGCCGGCTGCGCTGGTCGGCGGTGACCTGCACGCGGTCCACCACCAGTTCCACCACCAGTTCCTCGGCGCCATTGGGCACCAGCCGGGGTTCGTCGAGTGACTTGATCTCGCCGGCGATGCGCACGCGTTGGAAGCCGCGCTGGCGCAACCGGGGTAATTCATCGCGCAGGACCGCCGGTTTGGCCTTCAGCCACGGGGCCAGGATGATGGCGCGTTCGCCGGGCGCATCGCGGAACAACTGACCGAGACAGTCGTCGAGCGAGCGTTTCTCCACCCGCCCACCGTCCTTGGGGCAGCGCTGCTCACCGCACAACGCCCA
>JBKJRX010000080.1:0-12928 GCA_046593155.1 Lacunisphaera sp. | reverse complement strand
GAAGGGAGTGTAGGTGCCGCGCAGCACCAGCCCGGTTCCCGGCCCATCGCTGAATTGCAGCACGGATTGTGTCCAGTCGTGCGACTGCCTCTTCAGGCTGCCGAAGTTGGCGCCCGTCACGACGAAGATGTTCCCGTGCTGATCGATCGCGGGGCCGCCGGCGCCCCAGATGCCGCCCGACGTGCGATGCGGTTGGCGCACGGATGCAAACGCGGAGGCGATCCGAGGCATTGCGCCGGTTTCGACGGCCACCAGCCAGCCGGTGAGGGTTTCGCCGAAAGTCACATAGAGGTGGGAGCCATCCGGGCTGAGGTTCAAGGCGCCGCGCTGGATCCCGAACAGGGCACGGCGCGTGGCGGGAGCCGGTTCGGCCGGCGCATTGCGATTGATGCCCGGGACCGCCAAGGCTGCGGCATCGATCGTGACCGGCCAACCCGGGAGAATCCGCCCGCTGCCGACATCGAGGGCGAATACCTGCCAGCTTTCCGCGCTGGCGCAGCTGGTGACGTAGAGAATCCGTTTCACGGGATCGATCACCGGGGTGCTTATCACGCCAATGTTGATGCCATCGAAAGTCGGTTTCGTGAGCCGCACCAGGCTGGTGCGCCAAAGGATCGCACCCGCCGGCGCCTGGGCGGTGGCAAAAGCGTTGATCGCATAGACGTAGCCGTTGCTGGTGGCGGCGAAAATGACGCTGCAGCGCGTCGCAGGAAAGGGACCGGCCGCCACCTGAACTTCGTCCAGATAGAGTGGGGTCGCATACAGGCGCGGCGGCTGGCCTTCGGCCCAGTCGAGCTCGGGCGATTGCCAAAGCTCAACAAAGGAGCCACCTGCGACGTCCCGGGGCGAAGGCCCGTCATCGATCCACCCTGTGCGCATGGCATTGCCGTGGAAGGTGGGCACGTCGGCGGCGTGCGCGCCGGGCCAGGCTGCCACGAAGCAGGCAGTGACTAGAAAACGACTACTTGCCGTCATAGCCGACGGCCTCGCGGTAGGCACTGGAGAAAGAGATCGCGAGCACCGCATCCTCGGTGCCGATATTGGTGGCGTTGTGCAGCACGCCCTGGGGGATGGACACTGTGTCGCCCAGGGCCATCTCCACCGTGACTTCGTTCATCGTGTGGCGGATCCGGCCGCTGATGACATGCAGAACCTCGTCACAGTTGGGATGAAAATGCCGGGGATTTGACTGCCCGGGTTTCAGGCGGGCCACGCCGGTGGTCATCGTGCGCGAGTTGCCCATCTCCGCCGACGCATACCAGCGCAGCTCACCCCATGGATTGGCGACGACGCGGTCGCCGGCCGGGCGGGTCACCGCTGCGACCGGAACGACTGGTTCCACCACGGTGATACCGCCGGACGGCACCTCAATATGTGCGGTCCACGCGATCGCGTTCACCAGCAGCTGGCGGATTTGTGGCAGGGCCAGCGCATTGAGATAATGCAAGCCGGTGAACCCGAAAGCCCGTCCGCCGGCCGGGCGCTCGAAGGCCCAAGCCACGACGTAATCGGCGCGGGGCGGCAGGGCGGAATTTGCGGCCATGGAATCGCCCGAAGTGGGGGCGATGTTGGCGGTGAGAATGGGTGTGAGACGCCCGGGGCCTCGCGAGAAAACCAGGGTGGGATAGAATTCGTCGGGATAGGTAACATCAGTGACTCCCGCGGCGACAGGATGAGCCGGTGTGGCCGGGCGCAGCGTGGCAGTCTCAGTCACCCGGTCGAACATGCCGTCGCGTTTTGCGCCCAGCCATTCGAGCAGCGGCACGGTCTGGTTGCCCGCCGGGAGGGTCGATGCCTGATGCAGCGCGATCAGGCCGGCGCCGGCATTCATCAGTTTTTGCAAGGCGGCAATCCTTGCCGGGGAGAGAAGCGGCCCGGGTTTTTCTTGGACACCGTCGAAATACAGCACCACGGTCGAGGCGCTTTCCAGCACGGTCAGATCGTCGGGAAACCCGGCTGTGTAGGTCAACACATCGGCGCCGGAGAACGCCGGGGCCGCCCGCAGCAGGGCGGCGAGGTAGGGAATGCCGTTAGGGAAGTCGTGCATGCCCGGTCCGTGGCTCTTCTTTCCGCCGATCAGGATGATTTTCTTCGGCGCCGCTGGCGCCTTCAGGTTTCCCACCGCCAAGGCTGCGGCCGGTGTGGGCTGGGCCATCGCGGAGAGGGCGAGTCCGGCCAGACAGAGCAGAAGCCGGGCATGACGGAATTGGAACCTCCGGCTAATGCTGCGGGACATCATGGGCGCGTGGTGGGGCAGATGAAACGGGAGACACTGGCTTCCCGGGACAGCCTATCTAAGGCAAACGTTTGCATGAAACGTCAAGGTGAATCCTTGCCCGGCGCCGGCGGGGAAATTCGATCTCCTGAACGCTCAACGAATCACCCGAGGCCTCCAGAATGTCGTTTTGCGGGCGGCTACGCCGCGAGCCCCGCCGCCAGCGCCAACGCGCTTTTCGCCCGGTTCATGATGTAGAGGTGGTAACCCGGGGCGCCGTGCGCGAGCAGGTCGCGGATCTGCGTGACGGCCCATTCGTTGCCGACGGACTCGACAATCTCGGGCGCCTCGCCCGCGGCCTCGAGGCGCTTGATGAGTCTTTCGGGCAGGGAGGCGCCGCACATCTCGGTGAAGCGCTTGACCTGTTTTAATGACAGCACCGGCATGATGCCCGGCACGATGGGAGTGGTAATGCCGCGCGCCCGGCATTTTTCCACAAAGCGGTAATAGACCGCGTTGTCGAAGAACAGCTGGGTGGTGACAAACGCGGCGCCGGCGTCGACCTTGCGCTTCAGGTTGTCCAAATCGATCTCGAGGGACGGCGCCTCGGGGTGTTTCTCCGGATAGCCGCCAACGCCGAGGCAGAAGTCCGCCCGGCGCGCCTTGAGCAGCGCGACGAGGTCACTGCCATAGCGCAGACCATCCTTGTAGGGCACGAATTCGGTCTGGCCCTTGGGCGGGTCGCCGCGGAGGGTCATGATGTTGCGATAGCCGCCCTCATAAAGCTGGTCGGCAACGCCATTCAGTTCCTCGCGGGTATGGCCGACGCAGGTGAGGTGGGGCATGACCGTGAAGCCGATCTCGGTGCGCAACAGCCGGCTGACCTGAGCGGTGCGCTCGCGGGTGCTGCCACCGGCGCCGTAGGTGACAGACACAAAATCCGGGGCGATCCGCTGCAATGCCGTGGCCGTCTGACGCAAGGCCTCGACGCCGGCGTCATCCTTGGGCGGGAAAAACTCCAGCGAGCGCACGGTGCGCCGGGTCGCGAGCAGTTCAGAGATGGACCGGTCGATAGTCATTGAGCAATCAATGCATCCGTATTCGATGATACGTGTAAAGCCAAGAGTGCGTCCTAGGGGGAAGGAGGCGTGGGAACCGCGGCTTCCAGGATGATGTGCGTGTCAGTCTCGCCCACGGGTTGGAGCGTGAAAAACGGGGCCCGCCACCGGGCATTCGTCTCCATAAAGTTCGCGGTTGGGCCGGATTTTCCGAGCACCAGGTAACGCAGGCCGGATTTTTGCCAGCGTTGGGCGACTTCTTCGGGTTTGAGGGTTTGGTCGAACAGCCAGGCGACTTCTGGGGTCCACAGCGGCGCGACCTCCGTGCCGATGGCCGCAAACACCCGCGGCAGGCCGGCATGGTCGGAGATAATGCGGCGGCGAGCCGGCAGCGGCTGAAGCTGGGCGAGCAGCGCCTCATTCACGGTGTGCACCAGGGTGGGGAATTGCTCCACCGCGTGGGGCCACTCCCGGATGCTGAGACGGTAGGGATTCTCAGGGAGCACCAGTGTCTTGGGCAGCGACTCCAGGACCACGAGGCCAACCGCGATGGCCAGCCATCGGGAAAGGATGGGGCTTTGCACCCAAAACCCGAGACCATAGCCGGCGACGACGGCCAACAGGGCCAAGGCCGGGCTTAGCACGCGAAGCGAGTAGAACAACCCGCCGGCGGTGTAGGCCACCGATACAAACCAGAGGGCCAACACCAGTCCGATGAACAGCGCCACGATCCGGGCCTCGCGCAGCCGTTGGACGAGCAGGAAAACCAACGCCACCAGCCCGATGAGGGCGGGCAGGCCCCACAGCAGGAGGTAGCGCCCGAGCGATGCCCAGCTTGTTGGTGCGGCCAAGGCCTGGCTGAGCGGGCCGCGCAGGGTGTCGTTCCAGGCAATAAAGACCGGGTTGGTCGCGAAAAGGCCGGCGACATTCAGGCTGTAAACCGGGTTGCCCGTCAGCAGCCACACGCGCAACGGCCAAGCCAGCGTCACGGGCAGGGCGACCAGTGCCAGCAGCCAGATTTGACGCCGCGGCGCCTGCAACCACCCGCTGGTGAGGATCGCGCCGATGGCGAACACCGCCCCGTATTCGCGCGCGCCGGCCGCGACGATGGCAAACACCCCGGCAAGCACGGCCCAGCGATCGCCATTTTCGTCGCGCAGATGATGCAGGCTCCAGACGATCCCGGTCACGGCAACCGCGGTCAGGCCGGTCTCCTGTCCCATGATGACAGACCACGTAAGTAACGGGCACGCGGCCGCGAGCAACACCGCCCGGCGGGCGACAACCTCGCCACCCCAACGACTGGCCAGCCGCCAGATGAGCTCGTGCACGGCCAGTAATTGCAAGGCGACGACGGGCGAGGTCCAGAGCGCTTGCCGGCTGCCCCCGCACGCATAAGCCCAGGTGTAGAGACTGGCTACTCCCGGGGGAATGCTCTCGGCCCAGAAATAGCGGACAAAATCCTCCGCGCTCCGCGGAGGATAAAAATCTAACGAACCAAATTGCAGCATTTGCTCGGCGAGCCAGCTCCAGCGGAAAGTGACATCCGGCCCGTTCAAGGGGTGAAACCCGAGCCGGTAGGCGACAATGAGCCAAAACGCACTGTAGAGCGGCAGCCACCACCCCATCCGCTCGAAGCACGCGAAGGACGAGCTGAGCTGTGTGGCGCTGGCCCGCGCGGGCACCAGCCGGGCGAGCAGCGTCACCAAGCCGAGCGCGGCCGCGAGGGTGACCAGCGAGATGACGGCCCCGGTCCAGGCGAAGACAAGCACCACCACATACAATGTGGCCGCCGAGGTCGCAAACGCCGCGGCCAGTGACCACGGCAGCCGCAGGGCGCGGAGCAGCATCGAGCCCGGCAGCAGCAGCCCTCCCATCAAGAGCGCCAGGCGCAGCGGGATCTCGAGGTAGCCGGGCAGTTGCATGCAGCGGACGGACTAGTTCGCGGCGGCGGCCTCGCGGGTCTTTTCCGTTTTCAACCGCAACTGGCCGCAGGCGGCGTCGATGGCGTGGCCCTTCTCGCGGCGAAGTGTGACCGGCACGCGGCGGCGGTCGAGCACCTGGGCGAACTTCTCCTGCCGCGTGAGGCTTGGGCGCTTCCAGGGCAGGCCCTCGACGGTGTTGTAGGGGATGAGGTTCACGTGGGCGTGCAGGTCGTAGGCGATGTCGCGAAGCTTCCCGGCCTGGTCGAGCGAGTCATTGATATCCTCGATGAGGATGAACTCCAGCGTGACCATGCGGCCGTGTTTTTCCGAGAACTCGCGGATGGCCGGAATAAGTTCCTTGAGCGGCCACTTCTTGTTGACCGGCATGATCTGCTCGCGGACCTCGTCGGTGGCGCCGTGCAGCGAGATGGCGAGGCGGATGCCGAGTGGCTCGTCGGCGAGCTGCTTGATCTTGGGCACGAGGCCGGAGGTGGAGAGGGTGATGCGGCGGGCACCGAAGCCGAGGCCCCACTCAGCATTGAGGATGGTGAGCGCGCGGATGACGGCGTCGTAATTGTGCAGCGGCTCGCCCATGCCCATGACGACGAGGTTGTCGAACGACACAAGTTCGGCATGGGCGCGCGGTGTGCGGGCGTCCTCCTGCCGGCAGACCTGCAGCAGCTGGTGGACGATCTCGCCGGCGGAGAGGTTGCGCTTGAGACCTTCGAGGCCGGAAGCGCAGAACTTGCAACCCATGGCGCAGCCGACCTGGGTGGAGATGCAGATGGTCTTCCGGGAGTTCTCCTGGCCGACGCCGAGTTGCGGGGCGCGGATAATGACGGTCTCGATGAGGGACTTGTCGCCGAGTTCGAGCAGGAGCTTGTCGGTGACGTCCTCGGACTGCTTGGTCAGGACAAATTTGGTCGGCTCAAGTTCGAAGGTGGCGGCCAGCCAGGCCCGGAGCGGACGGGAAAGGTCCGTCATCTCCTCCCAGGTGCCGACGCGCTTCTTATACAGCCAGGTCATGATCTGGCGCGCCCGGAATGCCGGGTGGCCCTGCTCCGTGAGGAGGGTCGTCAGCGAATCGAGGGTTTCGCCGTAGATCGTCGGCCGGGCGGGGGTGTAGCGCATCAAGGCGGAGTGGAGAGATGAAGGTTGAGAGTTGAGTGAAACGCAGCGACAAAAACTCGTCGTTGCGGTCGGACTCTCAACTCTCAACCCTCAACTTTCAACCAATCAGATGAACCTCATCCACCGGCACATCTTCGCCAACGTTGTCCTGACGTGCGGGGCCGCCGTGGGGTTGTTCGCGTTCGTGCTGATGCTGGCCAACGCCCTGAAGGACCTGTTGGGCTATATGCTGCAGGGCCAGATCGAGGTGGACACCTTTGTCCGGCTGATCTGGTTGCTGGTGCCGTTCGTGGTCTCCTATGCGCTGCCCATGGGCATGCTGACGGGGATTTTGCTGGTGCTCGGCCGGATGTCCTCCGATCGGGAAATCACCGCCCTGCGTTCGTCGGGGATGAGCGTGGCGTGGCTGTCGGCCCCGATCCTCTGCTTCGCGCTGATGGGGGTGACCCTGGCGGCGTTCGTCAATTTTCAGTTCATGCCGACGGCGCGGCTGGCCTACCAGCGCGAGCTGGCCGGGGCCGTGCGCCACAATCCGCTGAGCTTCATCGTGCCGAAAACCTTCATCCGTGATTTTCCGGGCGTCATCATCTACGTGGGCGCGAAGCAGGCTGATTTGCTCAAGGACATCTGGATCTGGGAGCTCGACAAACAGAAGCGCGTGATCAACTCAGGTCGCGCAGCCACGGGCTGGGTCCGATTTGATGAGGCCAAGAGCAAACTGGTGCTGAGCCTCGACTACCTGCAAGCGGAGATCCACGACCGCAAGGACCCGGAGGACCCGGCCACCATCCGCAGTGGCGGCGCCACCGACCACGCGACTTTCGACCTGTTGCTCGACAAGCTGACCGGCCAGCAAACGGTCAAGGTGAAGACCAAGTGGCTGACCTTCCCGCAGCTGGTCGAGGAGTGGCGCCGGTTGAACCGGCCCGACCCGGCGATGCCGGTGGCCGAACGTGCCCAGCAGCAGATGCGGGTGCAGATCACCCTCCACGAGAAGTTCGCCATGGCGTTTTCGGTGCTGTCGTTTGCGCTCGTCGCGATTCCGCTCGGCATCAAGGTCTCGCGCAAGGAGACGTCGGCCAACCTCGGCATCGGGCTGTTGCTGGCGCTCGGTTACTACTTCGTGACCATCGCGGTGGGGTGGTTCGACAATTACCCCGGGCTGCGACCCGACTTGCTCATGTGGCTGCCCAATGTCGCCTTCCAAAGCCTCGGGTTATGGATGTTTTACAAGGTGGACCGCGCTTGAGTCGCCCGGCCCAACCATTACCGATCCGCGGTTTTCCGTGATTTTCTCCCCCCCACGCCTCCTTGGTTTTGCCGGTAACTCCCGCCCCGGCCCACCGTCACTTGGGATGTGCCAGACTTTTGCACAACTCCATGGCTGATGAATCGTTCGACCTCGTGGGTTGCCTTGAACGGGTGCGCCAGCGCGACCAGGTGGCAGCCCGGCAATTGGTCGAGCATCTCTATCCGCTGGTCAGCCGCATCGTGCGCTCCCATCTGCCCCGGCGCGTCGCCGAGGAAGACCTCGCGCAGGACATCTTTCTGAAAATGTTCACCCGCCTCGAACAATACCAGGGCAACGTGCCATTCCCGCACTGGGTCTCCCGCATTGCGGTCACGACTTGTATCGACCAGCTGCGCGCCCAGAAGCGCCGCCCGGAGTTCCGCTGGGCCGACCTGTCCGAGAATGAGGCGGAGGTGCTCGACAACGTGCTCACCGACGAGCGCGACGTGCTGCCCGGCGACGCCCTCGCGGCCCGCGAGCTCGTGCACAAGCTGCTCGGCCAACTCAAGCCCGACGACCGGCTTGTCATCCAGCTGCTCGACCTTGAGCAGAAGACCATCGCCGAGATCAGCGCCCTCACCGGTTGGAATCAGACCCTCGTCAAGGTGCGCGCTTTTCGCGCGAGACGGAAATTGCAAAAACTTTTTCAGGAACTACAAAGCAAGGAGAAGTCATGAACCGATTCGACCACCAATGGCAGAAATTGACCGCCCTCGCGCGGCAGGCGCCCGCCGCCCCCGGCGAAGTGCCGTATGGCTTTGCGATCCGCGTGGCCGCCCAGGCCGGCGCGCTGCCCGCGGCCCCGTGGCTGCCCCTCGAGCGTTTCGCCCTTCGCGGGCTGTTCCTCGCGGCGGTCTGCAGCGTGGCCGCCGTCGCGTTCAATTACTCGATTCTTTCCACGGACCAGGCTGACATCTATGCCACAGGCACGGCCGACACGGTTGTCGAGCTGTTGGATATCTCCTGATGAACAAACCTTGGAAAGTCATCATCGTCCTGATCGGCATCTTTGCGGCCGGCGGGGTGACGGGCGGGTTTGTCACCCTGCGCGTGTGCAAGAACAAGATCCTCAACCGCCCGGTGCCCGAGGAGTGGGCTCCGAAGCACCTGAAGCGGCTGGTTGACCGCCTGGCCCTGACCCCGGAGCAACAGGAGCAGATCCGACCGATCGTGCGGCGCAACATGGAGCAGCTGAACCGCGTGCGGAACCATTCCCTGGCCGAGACCCAGACGGTGGTCGAGGGCATGCAGCGTGATATTTCCGAGCAACTTACGCCCGAGCAGCGCACGAGGTTCGAGCAGATGAACCTTGAGCTGCGCCAAGCCCGCGAGGCGCGGGAAAAGGCCGAGCGCGAGAAACGGTCAAACCTGGAGCGCACGCTCGGGGGAAAAAAACCGGCGGCTGAGAAACCACCGGCGAAACCGCCCGGCAACTGATTGAGTGAAGGCGGGGCTATCAGCCCCGCGAGGCATGGGCATCGCAACCGATGACACGCGGGGCTGATAGCCCCGCCTTTTTATTTTGGTTGCAGGGGGAGGGTGCCGACCTACGTTCCGCCTTGGCCAGGCGCCATGCATGGGCAGGCGCGTGAACCCCGCCAGGGCCGGAAGGCAGCAACGGTGACGACGTCCTACCAGTGCCGTGGAGTGCCTGGCCACTATTTTCAAGGGCGGAAGGGCGGAACGACTGAGGAGCTGAAAGAAATTGAAACGCGGGCTGGATTTTTCAGTCCTTCAGCCTTTCAGTCTCTCCGTCCTGCATGTCTTCCGCCTACCAAGTCATCGCGCGCAAGTGGCGCCCCCAGACGTTTGACGACGTTGTTGGGCAGGACCACGTGGTCCGGACGCTAAAGAACGCCATTGCCCGCAACCGCATCGCGCACGCTTACCTGTTCGTCGGCCCGCGTGGCACGGGCAAGACCAGCACGGCGCGCACCTTTGCCAAGGCCCTCAATGTCACCGGCGGCCCCAAGGCCGACTTCGACGTCAACGATCCGATCGCCCAGTCCATCGCTGACGGCTCCTGCCTGGATGTCATCGAGATCGACGGCGCCTCAAACAACGGCGTCGAGCAGGTGCGCGAGCTGCGCGACACCGTCCGCTACGCCCCGGCCCAGGGCAAATACAAGGTCTACATCATCGACGAGGTGCACATGCTCTCGACGGCGGCGTTCAACGCCCTGCTCAAGACCCTCGAGGAGCCGCCGGCGCACGCGAAGTTCATCTTCGCCACCACCGAGGTGCAGAAGGTGCTCCCGACCATCATCTCCCGCTGCCAGCGCTTCGACCTGAAGCCGATTCCGACCGAGCTGATCGTGCAGCGGCTGAAGAAGATCGCCGTGGCCGAGAAGATCAAGGTGACCGACGCCGCGCTCGGCAGCATCGCCCGCATGGCCGACGGCGGCATGCGCGACGCGCAGTCCATTTTCGACCAAATGATTTCCTTCTGCGGCAATGAGGTCAGCGAGGCCGATGTGCTTGATGTCTACGGCCTGGTGGCCGGCGAAAAGATCGCCGCGCTTGCCGCCGCGCTCGCGGCCGGCGACCACCGGAAGATTGTCGAGATCGTGGACGAGTGCGACGAGAACGGCCGCGACCTCTACCGGCTCCTGGTGGACGTGCAGGCGAACGTGCGCTCGGCCCTGCTCGCCGCCATCAGCAAGGGCGGCAGCAGCGACGCACTCGGAGCGCCGATGACCACCGAGCAACTCACGCGTCTGCTCGACGGCCTCCGCGAGGGCGAGAACGGCGTGAAGCACGGCCTGTCGGAGAAGATCAATTTCGAGGTGGCATTGCTCAAGGCCGTCGAGGCCAGCCGCGCCCGGGCCATCGACTCGCTGATCAAGGAGATCGCGACGCTGGCCGACAGCCTCCCCGACGACGGCTCAAAAAAAAACGACTGATACGGGCGGCTGAGGGCCAGAGGACGGAGGACGGAGGTCAGAAAGCGGAGGAAGACGAGGCGCCCGCAAGTGCGATTGCCACGGAAGCCACAACTGCTGATGCCCCGGTCGGACCGTCGTCCGAGGAGGAAGCGGCGTTTCTCGCACAGGAGCGCGAGATGGGTATCGTGACGCCGGCGTTGGTGCATGTGGAAACGCCGCCGGAGGAAACCGGCGACCTGCCGCCCATGGAGGATCTGGTGAAGCGAATCCCGGCCCTGGCGCGCGAGGCCATTGAAGAGCTGTTCCGGGCGCGCTTCGTGACCGTGAAGCGCATTCCGCAATCGGCGCTCAAGAACTAGGGCGTGTTTGCAAAATCAGTTTTTCGTGGACCGGCGAGCTTGCTCGTGCCGTAGCCGCGCCTGCAAGCAGGCAGCCTACCGTGGCTTGTTTGTCCAGAGTCACATTTTGCAAACACACCCTAGCGAGATGGAGGCGGGATGCCCTCACCCCGCGGGTGGAAACTTTCGATGCTGATGAGGCGCAGGGTGAGGGCACCCAGAAGACACTTAAACCTCCCAAGTCGGGCCGAGTGTTTTCCGGTCGGTGACGCCTAGGAGATAGAGGTAGGTTTCGACCGACTGTTCGTCGGGGGGCGACGCGAGCTTGATCGTCACGCGCTCATAGAGGCCTTCATTCACGCCTTCGAGCAGGTCGAGTTGTCTGAGGCAGGTATCGTCTACGACCCAGAGTTCGCCGGTCACGCCGGCGGTGTCTGCAGGTGCACGCACCATGCCGGGATAATCGCCGAGCGAATAAAGGGTGTAGCCCGCCGGGGTGCGCGCAGCGCCGAGGAACTGCTGATAGGCGAGGTAGTGGTGGTTGTCGCCACCCCGTTTCAGCGTGCCGTAAACGAAGACGCGGGTCATGGAAGGAAAAGAGCCAGTCGGGTTAACCACTAATAGGATTCATCAAAGGGATGAATCCTTATTGATGTGCGGCGACTGATCGTCGCCGCCGATGGGATCCTGGGGCCTGCTAATCGCAGGCAGTATTTTCGGCCGGCGATCAGCAGACCCTTGAACTTGATCCGTAGCCGATAAGGCGAAGGGGTGCGCCAAAGTTTCGCCCATCGGCGAAACCAATCGGTGGTTAAATCAAGGTTCATGGCGCGGGGCTGTCGCCGTTCCGGCCTTCCTGTTGTTGGCTCCTGCCAGCCCGGGATCAGTTGCGCAGCCTTCGCTGCGGCTGAGCTGGCCGGCCGGTGTTTGCCCGGGCCAGTCGCCCGGCAAGGCCTCGATGACGAGTGCAGTGATGTTGTCGCGGCCGGCGTTGGCGAGAGCGGCGTCAACTAGCCGCTGGGCGACGGGGACGGAATCGGTGGTGCGAATGAGTTCCTCGAGACGGCGGTCCCACAGGCCCTCGGTGAGGCCGTCGGAGCAAAGCAGGTAGCGGTCGCCCGGGGCGCAGGGCAGGGCGCCGAACTGCGGATCGATGAACTGGTGTTCGGCGCCGAGCGCTTGGTTCAGAAGGTTGCGCATCGGGTGTTCGCGGGCCTCGCGTTCGTTGATCCGGCCGTTGCGTCGCAGCCAGCCGACATGGCCGTGGTCATGCGTGAGCTGCAGCAGCCCGCCGCCCGGGGGCAGGTGGTAGATGCGGCTGTCGCCGATGTGGCCGAAATACAGCCAGCCCGGCGTGAGCCAGGTAAGGCTGAGGGTGGTGCCCATGCCGCGGCATTCCTCGTAGGACTGGCCGAGCTTCAGCAGGTCGTAATGAATGGCGCTGAAAAGTTCGCGCAGGGTGGAGTCGTAGCCGCTCTGCGGGCCGGGCACGGCGAGACGGAAACCCTTGGGCAGGAGTTGCGTGATTTTGTCCTTGGTGATGCGGCTGGCGAACTCGCCTGAATTGGCCCCGCCCATGCCGTCACTGACGGCGAACACGAAGTCGGTGCGCTGGGATGAGGCCTCGCCGGTCTTGCCGAGGTAACGGACCTCACGGCCGTCGAATTCCAGGGCCAGAAAGGTGTCCTCGTTATTCGGTCGGACATGACCGATGTGAGTCTGGCCCGACCAGCGGAGGGTGGGGGCGGACGGCCGCGTGCCCCCGGGAGTCTCGTCCAGGATTTCGGCAAACTCAAAGTCGATGATGCAAAAACGCCCATCGGTCTTGCGGTAGGTGATATTGCGGATCTCGGGGTCGTCGTGACGGACGCCGAAGGTCTCAAGTTCGGCGAACAGCTCTTTCAGGCGCTCCGGGTTGACCTGGTCCACCCGCGAGCCGCAATTGCTCGTGACAATTTTGAGGCCGGCCTCATCCGCCTCCATGAGGCGCGGGACAAAACCGCAGTCGCGCTGCTCAAGGTGGCGGAGGACGCGCACTTCGGTCTCGAACCGGGCATAGGCCTGCGGTCCGCGGAAGGTCTTGTG
>JBKJRX010000174.1:0-2868 GCA_046593155.1 Lacunisphaera sp. | reverse complement strand
CGTCACGCACGTGCTCAAGATTCTCCGGCAGGAGCTGCTGATGGCCATGTCGCTTCTCGGTTGTCCCACCATTGCCTCGATCGACCGATCCATTCTCTGGAAATAAAACCCTTACTACCCAAAAACATGAAAAAAATCCGTTTTGGCATCACCGGCTCCGGCTATATGGGTCGCACCCACGCCGAAGCCGTCCAATACCACCGCGATACCGCCGAACTCGTCGCCATCTGGGGCGGCAGCCGCGCGGGATCGCTCGCCGAGCGCTGTGGCGTCGCCGCCGAACCCACGCTCGAATCGCTGATGGCCCGGCCGGACATCGACGCAATCATTATTACCACGCCGCAGCACGTGCATTGCCAGGAAGCGCTGTTGGCGATGCAGTCGGGCAAACATGTGCTCGTTGAAAAACCGATGGCAACGAAGGTGGAGGACTGCGACCGCATGCTGGCGGCCGCCACAAAACACAAACGCGTTCTATCCGTGGCCTACAACTTGCGCTTCCGCATCAATCTGCCGAACGTGAAGCGGCTAATTGCCGAGGGCGCGATCGGGCGGGTGCAAAGCATGCATTACTCGATGATCCGCCAGGCCTCCGTGGCCGGGAACTTCGGGGGCAACAAGACCAGCTGGGTCGAGCTACCCGAGGTGATCGGCTTCGTCATCGATGCACTGCCGCACGGCGTGGACGCCATTCGTTGGTCGACCGGGGCCGAGGTGAAGCGCGTCGCCGGGTTCAGCCGGACCTTTCTGGCCGGTCGCCAGATCGAGGACACCACGGTGGGCATCATGGAATACACAAACGGCGCGATCTGCTCGGTCCATATCACCAAGGCGTCCGACGGCGAATATAAGGGCGAGATGGCACGCCTCAGCATCGTCGGCAGCAAGGGTAATCTCGAAATGGATGGATTCGGCGACCTCTACCTGAGCGATCGCGCGAAAGGGTGGCGGTTGGTGTCGACCCAGCCGCCGGTGAACCCGGACGATCCCGACGCTGCCTTTAAGGAAGGCCGCATGCTGGCCTTCCGCAACCAAGTGGGGGCTTTCATGGACACGATTAACGGGAAATCCGCGGCGATAGGCACTGGCTTTGACGGTCGCCAAGGGCTTGCCGCTTGCCTTGGTTTGATGAAGTCGAGCGCAGAAGGGCGCTTTGTCGATCTCAGTTGATCAGAAATGAAAGCACCAGCCACCGTGACTCGAGTCCTGTTCAACGCGGACGTGTCCTATCATCCCACCGCGGCCGAGATGGCGGCGATCCATGCTGCGCATCCCGGCCTCGAACTGATCGAGACACACGGGAAGGATGGAAAGTCTGAGCCGGATCTCCGCGAGGTGGAGATTCTCATGACGGACCTGCGCGTGCCGTGTGATCTGAGCGCTTGCCCGAAATTGAAATGGATCCAGTTGATCTCCGCGGGCGCGAACCAGGTGACCAAGACGGCCATCGCGGAAAGCGATATCCTGGTCACGACCGCGAGCGGGCTGCATGGCGTGCCGATCGCCCAGTTCGTGACGGGTAATCTGCTCATGTTGGTGCATTGCCTGCCCCAGCTTGGCGAAATCCAGCGGTCCCGGCACTGGCCGGCCTCACGCTGGGACCTGCGTGGCGCGATCCTGCGCGGCCTCACTGCCGGGGTGTTGGGTTATGGGAGCATTGGCCGCGAATGCGCCCGCCAGCTCCACGCGCTCGGGATGCGCATCGTGGCGCTGGATCCGGCCGGCCGTCGAGACGACGGTTATAACTGCTGGCCCGGCACCGGTGATCCCGAGGGCGCACTGCCGGCCCTTTGGTTCAAGCCGCCGGAGTTGCAAGCTATGTTGAGGGAGTGCGACGTGTTGGTGGTGGCGGCGCCGTATACTCCACATACGGAGGGAATGATCGGCCCAGCCGAACTGGCGCTGATGAAGCCGGGCGGGCGCGTTATCATTATCTCCCGTGGCGGCATCGTCCAGGAGCGCGCGCTGGCCGACTCGCTCAAGCGTGGGCATTTGGCTGGAGCCGCCGTCGATTGCTTCGAGCAGGAGCCTCCACCCGCGGATCATTTCTTCTACGACACGCCGAACCTCATCATGACACCGCACATGGCTGGAGCTTTCGAAGGCTTCTGGCCGGCGATGATGACCTTGTTCACCGAAAACCTCCGCCGCTTTCACGCCGATCAGCCGTTGCTTAACCAGACCAACAAGCGGCTGGGCTACTGACCGCCGAACTCCCGGCGAATCCCCCATGACCACGCCGACACGAATCGTAAATCCCGTATCCGTAAACTCGCCGTTGGCAGCAATGGCGTGGACGGCGGTGGCGGTGCTCTGGCTGGCGGGCGGCTCAAATTATCTCACGCGCACCATGCTGACCACGATGCGCGGATCAATCCTGGAAGAGATTCCCATGAGCGACGCGCAATTCGGGCTGCTCACCTCGGGGTTTTTGTGGGTTTACGCCTTTGCCAGTCCCTTCGCGGGGTTTGTTGCCGACCGGTTCAGCCGCCGCCTGGTGGTCATCATCAGCCTGTTTGCCTGGTCGGTGATCACTTGGCTCACCGCCTACGTGCAAACTTTCGAGCAGTTTTTCGTGCTGCGCATCCTGCTGGGTCTGAGTCAGGCCTGCTACATTCCCGCCGCCGTCGCTCTGATCATCGACTTTCATCGCGGACCGACCCGCGCTCTGGCCGCCGGAATTCACGTGACCGGGATGGTCGCCGGCTCGGCGCTCGGCGGCGCGGGCGGCTGGTTGGCGGCCGAACACGGTTGGAGCTATGCTTACACGGCCATTGGTGTGCCCAATCTGGCGCTCGGCGTGCTGCTCTATTTTACCCTGCGGGATCCGCCGCGCGAAGGCCTGGTTGAGCCGGCCGCAGGTGCCGC
>JBKJRX010000247.1:0-16993 GCA_046593155.1 Lacunisphaera sp. | reverse complement strand
CGGACGGAAACAGCATCCGCAACTGGAAGTCAGTCGCGCCGACACGCGCTTTCTCCGCTCGGAAGAACCGATCGGAGTGCTGGTGCTCAGCCATGTGCTGAACGAACTCGACGACGTCGCCCGGGCCGAACTCGCCGATCTCTGCGCCCGCGCCCAAACCATCCTCTGGGTCGAACCCGGCACGCATGAAGTCAGCCGGGCACTTGGTGGGTGGCGGGAGAAGTTGCGCGCCATCGGTATGAGCGCGGTCGCCCCCTGCCCGCACCAGGCCGCGTGCGGCGTGCTCACGGCCGGCAATGAGCGGCATTGGTGCCACTTCTTCGCGTCTCCGCCCGCCAGCCTCTACGCGGATTCCGACTGGGTGAAGTTCGGTCAGCGCGCCGGCATCGACCTGCGCTCGCTACCTTATTGTTTTCTGGTTTTGGATCAGCGGCCTGTAGGTCGGGCTTTAGGCCCGACAGCTATTACACCCGATGTCGGGGATAAACCCCGACCTACACCCGAATCGACGCAGCTCGCCCGCATCCTCGGCGAACCGCGCCACTACAAGGGCTACGCGAAGCTCTTCACCTGCGACGCCGGCGGTGTGGCCGAACTGATGCTCCAGAAGCGCGACGCCCCCGAGCTGTTCAAGGCGCTCAAACACGGGGCCGGCGCGGGCCTGCACCGCTGGTCACATGCCAACGGCCGGATCACCCCATCGAGCCGCCTGGACTGACGTGCAGGCAACTTCCCGCAAAAATGAGTGTTCATTAGTATCCATTCGAGAGTGTTTGCAAAATGCGGTTTTGACCAACTTGGCCGCGGTGGGCCGCCTGCTTACAGGCGCCGATTGGGCGCGAGCATCAGCCGTCGCCAAGGCTATGGCCGACGAGAGCTCGCTGGCCCACAAAAACCGGGTTTGCAAACACACCCGGGTGGTTCAAAAAAATTCCATCCCCTATGCTTACGCTCCGTAACGTCGAAAAAGTCTACCCGCTCAAGGGCGGGGTCTTCTATGCCCTGCATCACATCAGCTTCACGATCAATGAGGGTGAGTTTGTCTCCATCATGGGCAACTCCGGCTCCGGCAAGTCCACGCTCCTGCACATCCTCGGCCTGCACGACAGTGCCTGGGGCGGCGAATACACGCTCAAGGGCGAGGCCGTGCACAAGCTCGACAAAAAGAAGCGCTTCGAGCTGCAGAAAAAACACATCGGCTTCGTCTTTCAAAGCTACCACCTGCTCGACGACCTCACCGTCTACGAAAACCTCGAGATTCCGCTTTCCTACCGGGACATCCCCAAGAAGGAACGTGAGTCTGTCGTCTGCGACGTTCTCGACAAGTTCGGCATCGTGGCGAAAAAAGACCTCTATCCGAGTCAGCTGTCGGGCGGCCAGCAGCAGCTCGTCGGCGTCGCCCGGGCCCTCATCGCCAAACCCTCGCTCATCCTCGCGGACGAGCCCACCGGTAACCTCCATTCCGACCAGGGTCGCGAGATCATGAAGCTTTTCAAGAAACTCAACGAGGAAGGCACGACCATCATCCAGGTCACGCACTCGGCTGAGAACGCCACTTACGGCAGCCGCGTCATCCGGCTCGCAGACGGCATGCTGGTGAGTTAGCGGTCAAAATCGTTCTCATTCTCCTACTCTTTCTCGTTCTCTCCTCCGCGTATTCCCCAACATTTTATCCCGAGAACGATTACGATTAAGAGAACGAGAATGATTCATCGGATGAAAACCACTCTCACCGCCCTGCTCAGTCTTCTGTTCGCCAGCGCCCTCGCCGCCCAGACCCCGCCCACCCCACCGACACCCGCCCCAAAAATGTTCGCCGTCCGCCTGACCACCGGCCCGGCCTGGGACACCGCCAAGCCTCCCCACGACCAGGCGGGCATGCGCGAACACTCGGCGAACATCGCGCGGATGCGCCGTGAGGGGGTCCTGGTGCTGGGTGCCCGTTTTGGCGACACCGGGCTCATCGTGTTGCGCGGGCCCGACGCGGCCGCCGCGCAGGCGCAGTTTGCGCCGGACCCGGCCGCCGCCGCAAAATAATCCGCGCCCGCACTTGTCGCCGGGCAGCCCGGTCTCCAGATTGCCGGCATGAATCCCACGCTCGGCTATGCGCTCCTCGGCCTGCTGGCCGGTTTCGCCAGCGGCTGTTTCGGCATTGGCGGCGGCATCATCATTGTGCCGGTGTTGGTGCTGCTTTTCAAAATCGACTACCACATCGCCGTCGGCACTTCGCTGGCATTGATCCTTCCGATCTCGCTCGCCGGCAGCGCGACCAATTTCACCTTCGGCAAGATCAACTGGCCGATCTTCTGGGCCTGTGCACTGGCCGGTGTCATCGGCGCGGTGCTGGGCTCACTTTTCATTCAGAAAATCCCCGCGATCTACGCCAAGCGCACCTTTGCAGTCTTTCTCCTCTATGCCGCCGCCCGGCTCTGGGTGAAATGAGCGCCGGCTGAGGTGCTCCCGGCCGCTTGCCTTTGGCGCGGCCTTGCGGGAGAGTGCCGCCGCCCTCACCCGCCCGCGCATGAAAATCCGCCTCCGGCTCATCCTCCTGCTCGGTTGCCTGTTGGCGGTCTTCATCGTCGCCATCGTGGTGCTGCAGGCCGCCCAGCGGCGCGAGGCGGAAACGGTCCGGGACAGTGTTGAGCGGCAGCGCGGCGACCTGCTCGACCGCCTGCTCGTGCTCACCGGCCAGTCGCTCCGCAGCTTCGCCAGCGATTACTCCCTCTGGGATGAGATGCTGCGCTTTGTCGAGACCGACGACCGCACTTGGGCGAAGATCAACCTCGACGCCAGCCTGCCCAATTTTGGCGCCCTGGCCGTCTGGGTGCTGCGCCCCGACGGCAGCCTGGTCTATCAAACCGGCGGCCTCGACGCGGCCACCCTGGCGAACCTCCCGTTCGGGCGCCCGGCCTTCCACGCGCAACTGCAGCGCGAGCAGACCATGCATTTCTACCTCGAGTCGCCCGCGGGTTTGCTCGAAGTGCGCACCGCGCCGATCCAACCCTCGAATGACATCGCCCGGACCAGCCCGGCCCGCGGCTGGCTGGTGGTGACCCGGCTGTGGAGCCCGGCGTATCTGCAGACCCTGGCCGAGACGCTGGAAAGCGAAGTGAGCTTTGTCTCCGCGCCGGAGGCCGCGGACAATCCCGCGGCGATCCGCCACCACCGGGACCTGTCCGACTGGACCGGCCGCCGGGTCCGCACCCTGCAGGTGGAATACCAATCCCTCGCCCTCGCCCGGCTGCTGGAGGGCAACGTGGATGAAGCCGCCGTGCTCTTCTTCCTCGGCCTCGCGATGATCACCGTCACCGGCTTCGGTCTGTCCCGCTGGGTGCTCACGCCCTTGCAGCAGCTCGGGCAGAGCCTGGAAAGCGACCGGCCGGAGCCGTTGCAGACACTCCACCACCAGCCGAACGAATTCGGCCACCTCGCCCGCCTGGTCGGCCAGTCGTTCAACCAGCGCACCACGCTCGAGCACGAGGTGAACGAGCGGAGCCGCATGGCCGCGGCCCTGCAGGAGGCCGGCACCCAGCTGCGCGAGTCGATCGAGCTGCGCAGCCGGCTGGCCCGCGATCTGCACGACGGGGTCATCCAGGCGATCTATGCCGCGGGCCTAGGCCTTGAGGGCGTGCGCAGCACGCTGCTCACCGATCCCGCCCTCGCCGACCGCCGGCTGGTCGCCTGTCAGGCCGCACTTAACGACACCATCCGGGACGTGCGCACCTTTATCAACGGCCTCGAGTCCGAGTCTCCCCCCGCCCGGCCTTTCCGGCAGACCCTGGCCACCCTCGTCGCCACCATGCAGTCGATCCAGCCGGGGAACATCACGCTCGCCGTGGATGAAGCCCTCGCCCGCCGCATCAGCCCCGCGCAGGAACTGCAGGTCCTGCACATCTTGCGGGAATCGATCAGCAACGCCCTGCGGCATGCCGCGCCCTCCTCCATCCATCTTTCCCTTCAGGCCGACGCCGAAAACCACGCCGTGCTCTCCATCGCCGATGACGGCTGCGGCTTTGAGCCCGACGCCCAAACCGGCCCCGGCCGCGGGTTGGTCAACCTTGGCATCCGCGCGCGGGAAATGGGCGGGACGCTGCAAATCGACTCCATGTTGGGAAAAGGAACTCGTATCACCCTCCGCTTCAATCCAACTTATCCGCCATGACCGTGACGGCCCAAGAATCCATCGACATCCTCATCGTTGACGACAGCGAACTGGTGCGCACCGGTCTGAAAACGCTGCTGGAGGCCCATGCCCGCATGGCCGGCACCCAGCTGCGCATGGTCGGCGAGGCCAGCTCGGCCAACGCGGCCGTGGTCGAAACCACCCGACTCAAGCCTGATGTCGTGCTGATGGACATCCGCCTCCCCGACGGCTCCGGGCTGGAAGCCTGCCGCAAGATCCTGGCCGGCGATCCGGAGACCAAGGTCCTCATCCTGACTTCGGTGATCGACGACAACCTGGTTTACGACGCCATGAGCAGCGGGGCCCACGGTTACCTGCTTAAGGAGATCAATGCCCAGGGTCTCTGCCAAGCCATCGTGGATGTCGCGGCGGGAAAATTCATCCTCGATCCCACGGTCACGACCCACGTCCTTAATCTGGTGCGCAGCGGCAGCAACCCGCCCAATGATCAGGACAAGCTGGCCACGCTCTCCGCGCAGGAGCGGCGTGTCCTCGCCTTGGTGGCGGAAGGCAAAACCAACAAGGAAATCGCGGAGCAGATGGGGTTGAGTGACAAAACCGTGAAAAACTACCTCAGTAATATCTTCGAGAAGCTGAAGATCAGCCGGCGATCGCAGGCGGCAGTCCTTTATTCAGCGAGTCGCGGGTCGGCGAAATGACATTCGGCCCTAGCCACTAGGGCCATTATCCGGGGTCCATCGCCTGTTACGGAATTCGCTCCGATCCGCTAGAGTGGCGTCGTGAAAACGCCTTCCCTCTGCTCCACCCCGCCGGGCGGTGATGCTCCCAGCCCCTTCCGTGCCCGCCGCCCGCGCCGGGCCGCCTTCACGATCGTTGAAGTCATGATGGCCTCGATGGTGATGGCCTTCGCCATCACCACCTCGATCACCACCATGCAACGCGGGTTCCTCTCCCTCGACACTGCGCGCAACATCACCATTGCCGGACAGATCATGCAGAGCGAGTTCGAGAAAATGCGGCTGGTGCCGTGGGCCACCGTGGACGGCTATGATGCATCCGGCAATCCGGTTGCTGCCGATGTGGACAGTAGTTTCACTTCAAATTCCTTCATCGGCACACGCTTCACCATGACCCGCACGGTGACGCTCATTCGCGCCGGCATGAAGCAGATCACCCTGACGGTCGCCTGGACCAGCTTTGACGGACGCCTGATCACCCGCAGTTATTCCAGCTACTACGGACAAAACGGACTTTATGACTACTTCTACAATTCACTCTAAGCGCCGCGGCCGCGCCTTCACCTTGGTCGAGGTGATGATCGCCTCCAGCATCGGCACGATGGTGCTCGCCGGCGTCATGTCCACGTTCCTCATGCTCGGCCGCAGCGGCGCCAACGTCGCCAACTACAGCGTGATGGAGGCCCAGTCGCGCCGGGCGCTTGAAGAATTCAGCCAGGACCTCCGCATGGCCAACGCCGTTACGTGGAATAGCACCACGTCCATTACCCTGACCGTTCCAAACAATTATAGCGCCACCCTCGGCAAGGTGACGTATGCCTACGACAGCGATACCTCCACGACCAACCCCTCGGCCCAAGCCTTTTATCGTTTGCCCGGGGATGGCGCGGCGGATGCCTTGTTGACCACGGATACGCTCAGGCGAAACCGCACCAGGCTCATCAGCAATGTGGCCACTTTTAGCTACGCCCGATACGATCGGATCAACAATGCGTCGACGCTGGACACCACCACCAAGCGCATCCAGCTGAGCATGACTGCCCGGACCACCACCCAGACCGCGGTTGGGGCCAGCAACATCATCCTCTCGGCCTCTTACATTCTTCGTAATAAATACGCCAATTAACCGGACCATGAAAACCTCTCCTTTTGTCCCTCGCGCCACCCGCGGATCCGTTCTGATCGTAGCCATGCTGATGGCCGCCATCATCGGCATTTCCCTGGTCAGCTTCATCAAGCTTTCCAACAACTCGCTCAAGCAGGCGCACCGCACCTTTTATTCGAACTCCGCCATGAACCTGGCGGAGGTGGGCCTGGAGGAGGCGCTCTTCCGCTTCAACAAACTCGACAATGTGGCCGCCCCCGCCGACGCGTGGCCGAGCCCGTGGACGCTCAACACCACGGCCTATCATGCCACCAGCAGCCCCTGGACACCCTCGGCCACCCAGACGCTCACCGGCTTTACTCCGGGCCCGAACACCACCGGCAGTATCAAGGTCTGGGTGCACTATTATGCCGGCGATGCCGGTAAGACCCCCAGGATTATCGCCAAGTCCACCATCGCCCAGCCGGATGGCAGCCCGCCCATCAGCAAATATATCGAAGTCGAGCTCCGCAAACGCTCGTTGTTTTCGAATGGCCTGGTGGCCCGCCTGGACGTCGACTGGGTCGGCTCTCCGATGGCCGATAGTTGGGATTCGAAGCTCTTTAACAGCACCACGCTGGATACGGACCTCGACGGTCTGATCGACATTTACGATACGGATGCCAACGGTGACAGTATCCTCGATCTTCCGCGCCCGTATTCAAGCACCTACCGCAGCGCCAATGTCATCGTGGGCAGCATCGGCGGCAGCATCGACCTGGCCGGTGGCGAAGTGTGGGGCTACGCGAAGACCGGTGAAGCGGGCTCAATCGATGGCGGTGCCGTCCATGACCTCTTTACGACGACCAATGATCCAACCCGCCGCACCAACGATTTCAACGCCACCTTCCCCGAGTCCACCGTGCCCAGCCCCTCCACGGGCGTTAATGCCATCGCGAGCAGCGTCAATACCGACGAAATTTTTCCCCGGACTGGCGACACCTTCACGACCGTTAATGGCGAACAGATCTATTATTACCGGTTTGCCGCCGGCGCCTCGGTCGTCATCGCCGGTTCCGAACACATCCAAATTACCGCGAGCAAGAAGGTGGTGTGGCTGATGACGAACCACGCCTCCGCCGGCGCCATCTCCGTCTCCGGCACAGCGACCGGCGGCATCGACATCGGACTCGGTGGGTCCCTGCATGTTTACACCGACGGCAATGTGAGCATTTCCGGCAACGGCAGCAACATGGCCAACGGCAACGCGAGCGCTGCGAGCTGCATCATTTACGGCACCGGCACCGCTTCCGGCACCCAGTCCCTTGACGTCAGTGGCAACGGCCAGCTCAACGCCTGCGTCTATGCCCCCAATGCCTCCGTGACCTTGAACGGCGGTGGCACCAACGGCCTGATGTGCGGCGCGGTCGTCGCCAGGAACATCCGGATGAACGGTAATACGTCATTTCACTACGACGATGCGCTCGGGCGTCTGACGGCGGGTAATCCCTATGGCATCGGCAAATGGCGTGAGCTCCAGTCCGCGGCCGAGCGCGCCGCCTACGCCACTCCGCTGAGTTTCTGAGCTGGAATCAGGTAGGGCGGCCGCCCGCCAGGATCCGCCGGATCGCTGCCTGCACCTGGTCCAGATTCACCGGCTTGACCAGGTGTTCGCTGAAACCTGCCTCCCGGCATTTGCGCACATCCTCCTCCATGCCGAAACCGCTCAGCGCGATGCCCGGAAATGCATACCGCGCCCGGATCTGGCTCATGAGTTCGAACCCGTGCCGACGGGGAGACCGAGATCGCTCACCACGATGTCAAATGATTCGGACGCCGCCAGCTCGAGGGCTTTGGCGACACCTGTCGCCAAGCTGACCTTAAACCCGCGGCGACGCAGCAGGGTGCTGAAGGCCTGGCGACGGCTGAAGCACCGGCCCTACAAAATTCCAATCTCCGCGCCCTCCGCGTTAAAACCCCTCCTTCCCATTTCCGGGATTGCCCAATCCCGTTGCTGAAGCGGACCGGTTAAAGTGTGTTTTCACAAACCAGCACATATATATGGCTTCCAGCCGGTTAGTTTTAGTTTTCCCGCTGGCATGAGGGTTGCAAATTGGGTCGACAACCCAACCACCATGCTCACCCCCCGGCGCTTAATCGCCCTGCTTTTCTCCTCGATTCTGACTGTCGCCGCCTTCGCCCAAGCCGTCCCGTTGGACGGCGCCACCGCGGAAAAAATCACCTTGGACGATGCCATCCGCCGCGCCTTGGACAAAAATTTCGCGATCAAGGTCGATGGCTTTGAGTCGTCCATCGCCGCCGCCCGTGTCACCGAGGCCTTCGGCAAATTCGACCCGGTGCTCAACGGCACCTATAACTATGCGGAAAGCTTCAATCCCGCGCTGGCCGACGCCACCACCGGCGTGCATCCCGCTGCCAGCTTCAGCAAAACCGACACCGCCGACCTCAGCCTCGGCGGCCTGATGCCTTGGGGCATGACCTACCGGCTCGGCGCCAGCAGCACCAACACCCGCGGCACCTTCAACTCCTACGCCGACAACTACGATACCTTCGCCGGCATCTCCGGCACCCAGCCGCTGCTGCGCAACTTTGGCTTTGGCCCGACGCTCGCGTCGATCCGCATCGCCCAGGTCAACCGTGGCATCAGCCAGTGGTTTTTCCGGCAGTCGGTGATGGACACCATCACGCGCGTCATCTTCGCCTATCACGACCTCAACTTTGCCTACGCCAACCTCCGCAGCGCCATCCGCTCGAAGGAACTTGCCGGGCAGTTGCTCGATGAGAATCGCAAGCGCTTCAAGGTCGGCAGCATGTCCGAATACGACGTCACCTCCGCCGAGTCGCGTGCCGCCACCCGCGAGGAGTCCATTTTGATCGCCCACAACCGGGTCCGCGTAGCGGAGAACGAACTCAAGCAACTCATCACCGACGACAAGACCCCCGGCCTGCTTGCCCACCACCTGACCATCGAGCCACCGCCGCCCTCGCCCATCGTGATGGTTGATGCCGCCACTGACTTCCGCGTCGCCCTGGAAAAACGCCCGGACTACCAGCAGGCCAGACTCTCCCTCAAGCGCGACGGCATCAACACCCGCCTGCAGCGCAACCAGATGCTCCCCCGCGTCGACCTCATAGGCAGCTACGGCTACAGCGGTTACGACACCGAGTTGGGCATCAGTCGCCAGCAGATCAAGGACGAGGATTACCGCGCCTACAGCTGGGGCGTGGTCGTGTCTGTCCCGCTCACCTTCACCACCGAACGCGGCCGCTACCGCGCCGCCAAGCTGCAACAGCGTCAGTCCGAGACCGAACTCGAGCGCGTGGAACAGGACATTGTGGTCCGCGTCGGCAACGCCGCCGGGCAGATCGAGACCGCGCAAAAACGCGTGCAAGCCACCCGCCGCGCCCGCGAACTGGCCCAATCCACGCTTGATTCCGAAGTGAAACGCCTCCGCGCCGGCGCCAGCACGACGTTCTTCGTCTCGCAACAGCAGGAAATCCTTTCCAATGCCGAGGTCCGCGAAGCCAGCGCCCAGTCCGACTACGCCAAGGCCCTCGCCGAATACGACCGCCAGCTCGGCGTCACGCTCGAGAAGCTCAACATCACCGTCGAGCCCCCGAAGTAAACAATTGGTAGGTTACATCCCCGAGGGGGCGGCGTCGCAAGGCGCCGCCCCCGCTTTTTGCAGCTGATTACACGGATGAACGCGGATAAAGGGCCGGGATAGGCACCACTACTTTTCACTAATCAGTCACTAATTATTTCCTGTGGGTTTAATACCCCGGAGTTTCAGCCGTCGCCGAGCCTATGGCTGACCGGTGCTCCGGCTTGGATGGGATGTAGGAGCCTGCTTGCAGGCGATTCGGGACACCCGTCAATGGACCCCACGCTGAATCGCCTGCCAGCAGGCTCCTACAAATAAGGGATGAATTAGAGTGCACTGTGGGATGGCGTTGAGTTGGGCTAATGCCTCGGGGCTTGCCCCGAGGATTCTTTACTAGTGGCCCATAAGTGTAGATTAGGGGTGAAAGCTGTTTTCGGGTGTGTGTTTGCAAAATCGCTTTTTTTCGTGGGCCAGAGAGCTCTTGTCGGCCATAGGCTTGGCGACGGCTGATGCTCGCGCCAGATCTGCGCCTGCAAGCAGGCTGCCCACCGCGGCTGAGTTGGGCTGAAATCACATTTCGCAAACACGCCCTGGTTGATCTGCGGTCGTTCGCGACAAACAATGACCTGAAATTTCACGACACAAAGCCGGCTTGCGGTATGCGGAATTTCTCCGGAGCCTGATTACCCATGCCCCGCATCCCTCTCGAAGACAATTTCACCGACATCATCGGCAAGGCCCAACGGGGGCTCAAACTGACCGATGACGCCCTCGCCACGGCTGCAAACATCCCCGTCGCCGACCTGCAGGCGGTGAAAGGGGGCGAGATCCGCGAAAATACCCTCCTGGCCCTCGCCCGTCCTCTCGGCCTTGAGCGCAACGCCCTGCTGGCCCTCGCCCGCCGCGAGTGGTATCCCGAACAACCGATCTTCAAGCGCGGGTTCTCGATGTTCAACACTACCTTCGAGGACATGACCGTGAATAGTTACCTTGTGTGGGACGTGAAGACGAAGCTCGCCGCCGCCTTTGACACCGGTGCGAACTCCCAAGGCATGCTCGACACGATCTCCGCAGAGGGTCTGACCCTGCGTAATATCTTCCTCACGCACACCCACGACGACCACATCGCCGACCTCGACCGCCTGGCCGGCACCGGCGCTGAAGTGTGGGCCAGCGAACTCGAGCCGTCCGACCGGCCCGGCGCCAAGACCTTCCAGGAAAACGCCCACTTCCACCTCGGCGAAATCTCCATCAAGACCCTCTTCACCTGGGGCCACTCGCCGGGCATGACGACTTTCTTCATCTCCGGCCTTTCCTGGCCGCTGGCCATCGTCGGCGATTCCATCTTCGCCGGCTCGATGGGCGGCAGCCTCACGCATTTCGAGATGCAGCTCCGCAACAACCAGCAGAAGATCCTCAAGCTGCCCGCCGACACCGTGCTCGCCTGCGGTCACGGCCCGCTAACGACCCTGAAGCAGGAGAAACAACACAATCCGTTTTTCGCGAACAAACGCTGATCCCGACTTGTGGGCAGCCAGCTCGCTGGCGCACATTTGGCGCGAGCAAGCTCGCTGGCCCACAAAACAAGTTCCAATCACTCCCGGTTCGTCATTCTGAGCGCAGCGTCGTTAAAATCAAAATCTATGAACCCCACCATCGCCTTCGTTGGCACCGGCCGCATGGGCGGCAACATGGCCCGCCGTCTCAAGGACTGCGGCTACAATGTCACCGCCGTCTATGACGCCCACGCCCCCATCGCCGCCGAGCTGGCGAAGGAGATCGGCGCCGCGCACTGCACGACGCTCGCCGAAGTGAGCGCGAAGGCTGAACTCATCTTCACCGTCGTCACTGACGACACCGCCCAGCTCAAGGTGTTCGCCGAGTCCGGTGACTCGCTCCTCACCGGCGCGAAAGGCAAAACCTTCGTCAACTGCGCCACGCTCACACCCAAGGTCCACGCCGAGGTCGAGCGCCGTGCCCGCGCGGTCGGCGCGACCAGCCTGGAAGGCTGCATGGCCTCCAGCATCCCGCAGGCCCGCAACGGCACGCTCTATCTTATGTGCGGTGGCGCGCCGGCCACCTTTGACCAAGTCAAGCCCGTGCTCGAAAAACTCAGCACCGCGCTCCGCTACATCGGGCCCGCCGGCACCGCCGCGCAGGTGAAAGCGCTCGTCAACATGGTGATGAACATCAATACCGCCGGCCTCGCGGAAGGCCTCGGTCTCGGCCACGCCCTCGGGCTCGACCTGAACATGCTGCGCGAGGTCTTCCTGCAAACCGGCGCCAACTCACAGGTGCTCAAGACCGATGGTGAGGACATGCAGAACCGCGCGCACGATTGCTATTTCTCCGGGGCACACGCGGCGAAGGATTCCGGCATCGCCCACCAACTCGGTCTCGATTGCGGTTTGAAGCTGCCGTTGGCCCAAGCCACGAAGGAGCAATTTGATCGGATGGTCACTCTCGGCTTGGGAGGGCTGGACAAATCGGGCGTGGCCGAGCTGACCTTCAAGGGGCGCCACGGGTAAGCATTGTAGGGCGGGATCGCCGATCCCGCCTGCTGCGCATGCCATTTCTGCCATCTTGGCGGGATCAGCGATTCCGCCCTACATTGCACCGTCAGCAGAGGATTGATTTGCACCACCCCATGCTCTCACTCAGCACAACTTGATGATTCGGCCATTCAACTTCCTTTCCCTCCTCCTCGCCACGGCCGTTGCCCTGGCGGGCGCCGAGTCCCCGCCGCTGCGGGTGACGATGGAGCATGCCAGTCCGCCCTTCTCGACCTTGAACGCCGCCGGTAAGCCGGAAGGTTTCGCGGTGGAACTCCTCCAGGGCATCGCCGCTGACCAGGGGTTGAATCTCGAATTCGACCTGCGCCCATGGCAGCAGATCTACGCGGAGTTCCAGCAGGGGCGCGCGGACATCCTCGGACTCGTAGCCTACTCCGCGGAGCGGGCGGCCTTCATGGATTTCTCGCTCCCCTTCGGGAAACTTGTCTGCGGCCTCTATTATAACCGCGATCACCGGCCCATCCGGACCGTGGCCGACTTGCGGGGCCTGCGCCTGGCCGTGATCAAGAACGCGATCACCCACGAATATGCCCAGAAACAGTCGTGGGGTGTCGTCGTCCATCCTTATGAGTTACTCGGCGCGTGCGTGGAGGCGGTTGAACGCGGCGAGGTCGACGCTTTGCTGGGCACGCAACTCGTCACGGATTACCAGATCCGCACGCTCGGCCTGAAGCAGATCGAGCGCAGCGAGCTAAGTTTCCCCGACATCAGTTACGACCTGTGTTACGCCGTGCAGCCCGGCAACAAGGCGCTGCTCGCCAAGCTCAACCGGGGCATCCTGAACCTCCGGTTGAACCGTGAACATGAAGTGCTTCACGAAAAACGGCTCGGTCCGCTGGAACGCCAGAAAATGCGCTGGCGGGACGTGCAGCCATTCCTGCCGCCCTTGACGGCGTTCCTCATCGCGGTGCTGGGCGTATTGCTGTGGCAGCGCCGCCTGCTGCTCCGCGTTTCCCACCAAGCGAAGGCCATCCGTGAGAATGAACAGCGGCTGCAACTCGTCTTCGAAGGGAGCCAGGACGGCTTTTGGGACTGGGACGTCACCGCCGGTTACATCCTCCGCAGCCCGCGCTGGGCCGGCATGCTCGGCTACACTCTGGAGGAGGTTGGTCCCGGGCGAGAATCCTTTCTCGACCGGATCCATCCTGATGACCTGCCCCTCATCATCGCGGACGAAAAACTCATGGAGGCAGGCAAGGACCATTATGCGCATGAGTTCCGCATGCAGGCCAAATCGGGCGAATGGAAATGGATCCTCGATCGTGGCAAGGTCGTGGCGCGCGATCCCGCCACCGGGAAACCCCTCCGCATCACCGGCACGCACACCGACATTACCACGCGCAAACAGGCCGAGGAGGCCGCCGACCGCCTGGAGCAGAAGATGCAGGAGACGCAGAAACTCGAAAGCCTCGGCGTCCTCGCCGGCGGCATCGCCCACGATTTCAACAACCTGCTGAGCGTCGTGCTCGGCAACGCCTCGCTCGCCCGGCTGGAAGCCGCCGAGACCCCCGCCAACGTCGCCCGTCTTGACAGTATCATCACCGCCGCCAACCGCGCGGCCGAACTCTGCCGGCAGCTGCTGGCCTACGCCGGCAAGGGCAGCTTTTCCATCGCCCGCCTCAACCTCAACGGTCTCATCACCGAGACGACCCGCTTGCTGGAGCTTTCGATCAGCAAGCAGGCCCGCTTGGAATTTACCCTGGCCCCGGCCCTGCCCTCCATCGAGGCCGACGCCTCGCAGCTGCGGCAAATCATCATGAACCTCGTGATCAATGCGTCCGAGGCCATTGGCGGGCACACCGCCGGCACCATTTGCCTTGCCACCACGGTGGTAATCCTGCCCGGGGCGGCCAATGCCGACCCCATTGCCGAGCTGTCCCCGGGCGCCTATGTCTGCATGGAGATTTCCGACACCGGCTGCGGCATGCCGCCCGACGTGGTCGCCCGGATCTTCGATCCCTTCTTCAGCACAAAATTCACCGGCCGCGGCCTGGGCCTGGCCGCGGTGCTCGGTATTGTGCGCACGCACAACGGCACACTCCGCGTCTTCAGCACCCCCGGCAAGGGTTCCACCTTCCGCATCTACCTGCCGGTCTCGCAGACCCAGACCACGCACCCGTTTGGTAACCTGCCGAGCCGGACGGTGTGAGGCAAGCGGCCCGGCGCCGCTCGACGGCTCCTGATTTCAGGTCCACTCCGCGGCTCGTCCATGCGCGGGTCACCTGTAGGGTTGCGGCCCAGACGGCACAACCAGGCGAGCATCACCCCATCCTGGATCATGAAGCGATTCCTACTCCTTTTGATTTTTCTCCCTGGTTTGTTGTTCGGGGAGACCAAGGTGCTGGTGAACACCATTCCCGCCGGGGCCACGTTTGCCGGCGCCAGTCCGTTTCGCCTCCCGTTCCAGGATGCCGGGTCACAGGATCCCAAATCCATCGCGAACGGCCTCTCTTCGGCCATTGCGGGAATCCTGCCCGCCGCGACCCAGCAGGGATTCAGCTACCTCTGCCTGTTTTCATCCCCGGGTAAGAATCCCATCGAGATTTTCATCCCCGCCGCCAACACCACGTTAAAACTCCGGCCAACCAAAACTTCCCTCGCCGTCGTGTTCTTCAAAGGAGGGGAACCGACCACGTCGCCGGTATTATTCTCGACCGGCGCGGTGGATGCACAGAAGCCGCATGTCGCGGTGAAATTCCAGAAAATTTCCGTGCCCCCGGGTGTGACCACGGCCGGTTGGATCTACTTCAATTTGCCGCGGATCCAAGCCGAGGCCGCGAAGGCCGGATCAAAGATGGTCATGCTCCAAGTCGAGGGAACCGGCGCTGTCACCGAGGTCCCGATCCCGGGCCTCATCGATCCCCTGCTGGTTCCCGAGGGAAAAACCGTCCTGACAGCGAGCTGGTATCTGGATGCGGGGGCCGAGACGCGCTTGCGAAAGCCGGCTCCGGCGACCTCACCGCATTGAGCGACCCGGTTCGCCGGGCTGGCGAAATACCCTCCTTCGCCCTGCGGGCTACGAAGGGCACCTTTCGACCTTCGAAAGGTGGAGGTGCGGGGCGGAATCGAACCGCCGAATAGAGCTTTTGCAGAGCTCGGCCTTACCACTTGGCTACCGCACCGGAACAAACGAGCGCGCAAGTTGGGTCAAAAATCCATGGTCCGCAAGAACTGAAATACCGCCCACTTAACGCTAGACTACCAAGCCGGGTTTCCGGTTAATCGCGCATGGCCTGCACCGTTTTCACCATCGCCAACCAGAAGGGCGGCGTCGGCAAAACCACCACCGCGGTCAACCTCGCGGCCGCTCTTGCCGAGCGCAAGGTCCATACCCTCGTCGTGGACCTCGACCCGCAGGCCAACGCCACCAGTGCCCTCGGGGTCGAGAAGTTCGAGGGCAAGAGCCTCTACGGTCCGCTCCGGGGCGAAGGCAGCGCGTTCGAGATGCTCACGCCGACCGCGTGGCCCCACCTCGCCCTCATCCCGTCCGAGGTGGATCTCGCGGCCATTGAGATCGAACTGGCCCAACAGCCCAATTACCTGATGCGCCTCCGCTCCGTGCTTGAGCCGTTGCGCAGCTCCGGCGGCTACCGCGCCATCATCATCGACTGCCCGCCTGCCCTTGGCATGCTCTCGATGAACTCCCTCGCCGCTGCCGACCACCTGCTCATCGCCCTGCAATGCGAATACATGGCCCTCGAGGGCCTCGGCCAGATCCTCAAGGTCGTTGACCGCCTGAAGAACGCCGGCGTCAACCCCACCCTCGATGTCGGTGGCATCATCATGACGATGTATGACAGCCGCATCAACCTGGCCAAGCAGGTCGTCGAGGAAGTGCGCCAGCACCTGCCGGACAAGATTTTTTCGACCCTCATCCCGCGCACGGTCCGGCTCAGTGAAGCACCCAGCTTCGGCAAGCCCATCTTTGCCTACGATCCGCACGGTCCCGGCGCCACAGCTTACCGCGCCCTCGGCAAGGAGGTGGCGGCCCGCTTCGGGCTGAAGGAGAATGGGGCCTGATGATCCGGTAGGGGCCGTTGCCCCCAACGGCCCGGGCGCTTGAGGGCAAGCGCCCCTACCAACGGCCGCTTGCGATTTTGCCGGCTAACTGCTCACTGCTTCAGCCCACTGTCCATGCTCGCCACCCTGAACAAATACCGCGCCGCCTTCTCCGTCGGCCTGCAGAGCAACCTCGTTTACCGCGTCAACTTCGGCATCCGTGGCTTCTTCTCGTTTTTCCACCTGATCGTGGTGTTCATCCTGTGGAGCGCCGCCTACGCGGGCAAACCCGAGATCGGCGGCTTCACCTTCGCCCAGACCTTCACCTACTTCGTCGCGCTCATCGTCGTGCAATTCATGATCGGCGCGTTCAACGAGGACTACCAGATCAGCGAGGAAATCCGCAACGGCCTCATCAACCAGTTCCTCCTCAAGCCGGTCAACTATTTCGCCTACCGCTTCAGCATCTACGTCTCGGCGCGCCTCGTCACCGGCCTGCTCATTTTGCTGCCGGTGCTGGTGACCTATCCGCTGCTCAAGGACTACCTCACGATCCCCACCGAATGGTGGCGGCTGGGCCTCGGCCTCCCCGCGCTGGCCCTGTCCGCCCTCATCCAGTTCGGCATCGCCTACTGCTTCGGGATGATGAGCTTCTGGTTCCTGGAGATCCAGGGCCTGGTGATCCTCTCGATGGCGCTGGAGTCGGTGCTCGGCGGCCAGATCTTCCCGCTCGATCTGCTGCCCGACTGGCTGTTCCGGATCTCCCAGTTTCTGCCCTATTACTACCAGATGTATTTCCCGGTCGCGATCTTCACCGGCCGGCTCAACGA
>JBKJRX010000155.1:0-6998 GCA_046593155.1 Lacunisphaera sp. | reverse complement strand
ATCTACGACCAAGTTTTCAGCAGCGGTCGCGTCCATAAACATTTGCTCAAGATTGCTGCGATTGGTGCCGGTGAGCGCGTAGACGGTTTTCCTGAATTCACCGGGAGTGAAATAACCTTTGGCCGTGGCATCCCGAGTGAGGCTCAAGCGCTCATCAAGTGTCAGCGGGCGCAGCTTGGCATCGGCCGATCCGGCCACGGTGATATTGGCAAGGAGCATAGCCCAGCGGAAGCGGTAGAACTCGGGGCAGTCTTTGCTGGGGAGTTTTTCACCTGAGAGAGGGCAGCGTCCAATGATGCGATTATGATAGCGCATCGCGAGGCGACCAAAAAGAAGTCCGCCTGTATAGCGTTTGGGCAGCTTAACGTCGGAACAGGGTAGGGCGTGAGCTTGGTCGAGCAACGCAGAGACAAACGCGTCGTCGATACCGGGAAGCTTGCCGGCGTGTGCTTCAAGCAAGCGGCGAACCTCGGTGCGGACAGTGGCGCGTTCAAAGGCGGCATCCTTGCCTTTATAGTTACCCATCGAGGCAATCTTGTCACCCAGCGGATCAAGTCCGAGCCATGCACAGATGGTTTCAGCCATGGTCGTTTTGCCGGCTTGCTGCATGCCGTCCTTGGCGTGAGCGCGCTTCTCCTGGTTCTCTTTTTCTTCTTCATCTACCCCGATGGACTCATAGCCGCGATTATGGGCATACCAGCGCAATACGTCCCAAAGTTCGTCCCAGCTGAGGATGCGGGCGCCGTTGCTGGCCAGAACACGAGCCGCGAGTAGCCAAGGCGCAGCGTGGCCTGCCCCGGCGGCATGCTTGGCAGCAAGTTGCTGGGCTGTCATGACGCCAAGATGAGCGAGGAGTTTCTCCAAACGGGCAATGCGCTGGCGCGTGGCACGCACATGTCGGCGCTGGGATCGGTGGAGGCGGCGCTGGCTGGCGAGAGCGCTGTCCTTTTCGAATAAGACAACTCCGCAGCCAAGAATATCGGGGTGTCCGCGCTCGGGTGCTGTCAGGACGGACCAACCGATTGAGCTGTGGCCGACGTCGAAAGCGAATGCCAGTGGGGATGAATTCTGGCTTGCGAGGGGAGTGGGGGATGATTTTGTGGCCATTGAAATCAAGACAAAGTCAGTGAGCGCAGCCCGCTTCCCTGTCCGTTAGGCGGACACACCGTGGTCACCAGCGCTTCTAGCTCGGGCGGCAGCAAAACTGCCGCCCGTTGCGTTTCTAGGGGCGTAGTCCAGTCTTGGGCGATGCGATTCATGGCGGGCGAGGGTTGGCGAAAGGCAATAAAAAGTTGCCCGGTTCACTCACGCAGAACCGGGTCTTGTTGCGGGCCCGCCACACCTCAGCACATGACGGGGAGGGTGGTCAATCGCAGTTCTGGTGGCCGCTTTAACCCGCCAGGCGCGGTGGCAGCGTGAGATTGTCGGCTCAGCCTTGCGCCTCGGACGATTGCGGTCATGGTTCCGGGCATGAATGCTCCTGATACCCCGCAGTTCACGCGTCGCGCAGCCCTCAAGATCATCGGCACCGGCGTGGCCGTCGCCAGCCTCGGCCTGACCAAGGGTGGGGCAGCTGAAGGCGTCGCCGCCCCGGCCCTCGGTTGGGACCTGCCGCCGCTGGGCTACGCCTATGGTGCGCTCGAGCCGCATTTCGATGCGCGGACGATGGAGATCCATCACACGAAGCATCACCAGGCCTACATCACCAATGCGAAGAACCTCCTCAAGGACCACCCGGATCTGCTGGCCCGCGGGCCGGAGGCGTTGGTGCGCGACCTTGCGAGCGTGCCGGAGACGATCCGCGCTGGTATCCGCAACAACGCGGGCGGTCATGTGAATCATGCTTTCTTCTGGCAGGTCATCGCGCCGGTGGCCGGCCTGTCCATCCAGCAGCTACCCGTGGCCATCGCCGGGGCGTTCGGCTCGATGGAGGAGTTCAAGAAACTCTTCGCTGATGTGGCCATGAAGCGTTTCGGCAGCGGCTGGGCTTGGCTGAGCCTGAAGGACGGCAAGCTCGTGGTGCATTCGACCGCCAATCAGGATTCGCCGCTGAGCGACGGCGCCCGGCCGATCATCGGCCTCGATGTCTGGGAGCACGCGTATTACCTGCACTACCAGAACCGCCGGGCCGACTACGTGAGCGCCTTCTGGAACGTGCTCAACTGGACGCAGGCCGAGGCGAACTACGGCGCGGCGCTGAAGGGCTGATATCTGTAGGTGGCGTGCTTGCACGCCACGTTGCGCGCGAGCGCGCAACCTACCTAAATTCCAATCATGGGTGCCAAAACTTTTGAGGAAATCGGCGGTCCGGCGGCCCGGCGTCACCTGTTCCTGTGCACCGGGCCCGACTGTTGCTCGATCGAAACCGGACTGAAAACTTGGGAACACCTCAAGGTCTCGCTCAAGCTGTGTCCGGTGCCGATGCTGCGGACCAAGGCCGCGTGCCTGCGCATGTGTCAGGATGGTCCGTGGCTCGTCGTTTATCCCGGTGGGGTGTGGTATTCGCAGGTCACGCCCGAGCGCTTTGACCGGATCCGTCGCGAGCATCTGGAGAGCGGCGTGCCGGTGGCGGAGTGGGTGAGGGCGGTCAATCCACTCGGCCCGCCCGGGGCGGGTCCGCTCCCCCCATAAAAAAGCGCGGCCGAAGCCGCGCGGGAAGTGGGACTGCGCGAAGGTCAGACGCGTTCGCGCGGGAAGGCCGGGGCCGCGTTACGCGCCAGAGTTGCCTGCTGGCACTTGGGACACACGCCGAAAAACTCGACCACATGACTGATCTGCGCGTAGCCGCGTTCCTGCAGCAAACGTTCGACGCCCTCAACCGGGAAATAATCCACCCGCTCCGTCGAGCCGCAGGCCTTGCAAATGATATGGTAGTGGCGCGGGGTGCCTAGCGTGAGTTCGTAGAGACAGGTGCCGTTATGCAGATAGCTGCGACGGACCATGCCGAGCTGCTCGAAGGCCGCCAGGCAGCGATAGATCGTCACGAGATCGCACACCTTGATGCCCATCTCCTGATGGATGCGCTCAATGCTAATGGGACCCTCATGGCGTTGCAGCGACTCGATGATGGCAATGCGCGGTTTCGTGATGCGCATGTGCGCCTGGCGGATGCGGGTGCGGGCTTCGTCCAGCGCGGATTCCGACGGGGCAGGAGTGGCAACTACGGCCAAGGGATGATTCGACTGGGTCGCGGAAATCATGGGGTTGTAGGGTGTTTTTATGCATTATGACGGGAGAAACGCGAGTTGAAGTTTACCCACTTGCTAAAGACTGCATGGTTTTCGCCCTGGGTTTTGCGCCCGCCGTCCGAGGGGGGCATCATTTGGCTGCGGAGTTGCGGGAGACAGCGGGCTGTGCTAGCTATTGTTACTGAAATTCATGCAAGACTTGGAATTTTCCGAAATCGTAGGGTTGATTTGTAAAGAAGACACCCGCTTCGACCGCAAAGCCTACAACTTTGTCCGGCAGGCCCTTGACCATACCGTCAAGGAAGTGAAGCGGAAGAATCCTGAGCGCACGGGCAAGTCCCAGCATGTCACCGGCGCCGAATTGCTGGAGGGCATCCGCGCCTACGCGCTCGATCAATACGGTCCGCTGACCAAGACCGTTCTCATTAACTGGGGCATCCGGCGTTGCCCCGACTTTGGCGACATCGTGTTTAATCTGATCGAATACAATGTCTTCAGTAAAACCGAGAACGACCGGCGGGAGGATTTCGCGGACATTTACGATTTTGATGAAGCGTTCGTGAAGCCCTTTCAGCCAGCTGGCGCGCGCCGCACACGCGGCCATTCCGGCGCCGCCTGAGGCGCCATTTTTTCATGTCCAAATCCCTGCCCGCCCGTTCGCGCGACCTTGCCCTGTTGGAAAACCTCTGGCGTGAGCCGGTGGAACGCTACACGCTGCCCAACGGCCTCACCGTCCTGCTCCGTCACGACACGGCGGCGCCGGTGAGTTCGGTGCAGGTGTGGGTGAAGACCGGCAGCATCCACGAGGGCGCGCACTTGGGTGGGGGGCTCTCGCACTACCTGGAGCACATGCTTTTCAAGGGCACGGAACGCCGCGCCGGCCGCGAGATCTCCGCGACGGTCCAGGCGCATGGCGGTTATATCAACGCCTACACCACCTTTGACCGCACGGTTTACTACATCGATGTGCCGTCCACCCACACCGCCGTGGCCATCGACCTGCTGGCCGATGTCACGCTGCACTCGACCCTGCCGGCGGAGGAGGTGACCAAGGAAAAAGACGTCATCCTCCGCGAGATCGACATGTGTCTCGACGACCCCGACCAGCGCCTCTCGCAGGCCTTGTTCGAGACTGCCTTCCGCGCTCATCCCTACCGCCAGCCCATCATCGGCCACCGCGATGTTTTTGCCGCCAGCACCCGCGAGGATCTGCTCGCCTATTACCGCGCCCGCTACGTGCCCAACAACCTGGTGCTGGTCATTGCGGGCGATTTCGAACCGGCGACCACGCGCGCAGCCATCGCGAAGCACTTCGGTGAGGCGCCGCGCGTGCGGCTGGCGCCGGTGCTCGTGCCCGACGAGCCGGTCCAACTCTCCCGGCGGGACCAGCATCTGCACGAGGATGTGCAGGTGTCACGCGCCGGTCTTGGCTGGCAGATCCCGGGATTGACGCACCCCGATGCCCCGGCGCTCGACATGCTCGCGATGGTCTTGGGCCATGGCGACAGCTCGCTGCTCTGGCAGGCCATCCGTGAAAAAGCGCGGCTGGTGCACTCGATCGACGCCATGTCGTGGAGCCCCGGCACAAGCGGCCTGTTCTATGTTTCCTACCTGGCTGACCCTGACAAACGCGTGGCGGCCGAGCGCGCCATCCTCGCCGAGCTTGCCCGCATCGCGAAAAAGGGCATCAGCCCCAAGGCACTGGCCAAGGCCGTGCGGCAGGCGGTCACTTCCGAGATCAACATGCGCAAGACCATGTCCGGCCAGGCGTCGCGCCTCGGCGCCGGCGAGGTCGTGGTGGGCGACATCAACTACACGCGAACTTACTTTGAGCGGCTGTTCGCGCTCACGCCAGCCAGCCTGCAGCGGGTGATGCGCATTTACCTGGTGCCGGAGAAACTCACCGTGGTGTCGTCCAACCCGGCCGCTGCCGCCGGGGGTGGCGGAGGGCCGGTCACCCGGGCGGTCGCTTCCCTGGATTTTGAGGAATTCACGCTGTCCAATGGCGCCAAGCTTCTGCTCCAGCCGAACAAGCAGCTGCCGAACCTGCATCTGCGTCTCGCGCTGGCCGGTGGGCCGATGTTTGAGCCGGCGGATCGGCGCGGCCTGACCAACCTCATGGCCACGCTGCTGGCCATGGACACGGCGAAACGCTCCGCCGAGGAAGTGGCCCGGGCGATCGAGGAAGTGGGCGGCGTATTCGAGGATTTTTCCGGCAACAACAGCTTCGGCCTCATGGCCGAGGTGCTGCCCGGCGACGCCGACCTGGCTTTGGAACTGATCAGCGACGCTGTGCTGCGGCCGGCCTTCAAGCCCGCGCGGTTGGAGGTTGAGCGCGAGTCGGCGCTGGCGGCTCTCAAGGAAGGGCTCGATGACGTCGTGACCGTCGGCCGGAAGAAGATGCGCGCGCAATTCTTCGGCCCCCATCCCTTTGCCATCGAGAGCGGCGGCGACGAGGCCGGCCTGATGGCCATCTCGGCAGCCGACTTGCGGGCGTTGCACCAGCGGCTGCTGGTCAGCGGCAACGCGGTGCTGGCCGTCGCGGGCGACTTCGATGCGAAGAAGTTGGTCCCGAAGTTGCAGGCCTTCCTGGCGAAACTCCCCAGAGGGGTGGTCGCCAAGGCCGTGGCCCCGCTGAAGGTCAAGGCGGGCGACTTCACCGAAGTGCAGCCGCGGCAGCAGGCGATTGTTTTCCAGGCATTCCCGGGACCGGGCCTGCATGCGCCCGACTACCATATCAGCGAAGTGATGGACGAATTATTCAGCGGCATGTCCTCGCACCTGTTCGAACGCGTGCGCGAGCAGAAGAGCCTGGCCTATTTCGTCCGCGCCAGCCGCATCGTGGGTCTCGACACGGGCATGTTCTACTTCTTCGCGGGGACAAGCCCGCAACGTTACGACGAAGTTATTGGGGAATTGGACCTGGAGATCGCCCGCGTGCAGGGCGGGGGAGTGACGGCTGAGGAACTCGCGCGCTGCCAGACCCGGCTCAAAGCCGGCAAGCGGATGGGCATGCAGACAAACTCGGCGCGGGCCATGCAGGCGGCGTTGAACGCGGTTTACAGTCTGCCCGTCAACGACTGGCGGACCTACGACGCCCGCATCGATACCGTCACCCTGGCCGACACGCAGGCCTTTGCCCGGCAGTATTTCCAGCCCGCCAGCCGGGTGCAGCTGGTGGTCAAACCCTGATAAATTCAGGCACCTGATTTCAGGTTCAGAGCGCTATTTGTGGGCGGGGGGCCGGCCGCTAACGTGGCGCTCCCATGAAAACTCCTAGTTTCATTGCAAGGATCGCGCTGGGCACACTGGCGCTTTTGTTCACGGTGACGTTCGCGATGGCCGAAGAAGGCGCGGCGAAGGAAAGGAAACCCTCCAAGGAAACCCTGGCGAAATACGACGCCAACAAAGACGGCATGCTCGACGACGCCGAGATGGCGGCGTGGAAGTCAGATATTGCCACCAAGTCCAAGGCGACCAGGGAGGAGAACCTGGCGAAATACGACGCCAACAAGGACGGCAAACTCGATGAGACCGAGAAAGCTGTCCGCAAAGCCGACGAGGATGCGGAGAAGGCCACCAAGAAGGCTGAGAAAGATGCGAAGAAGGAGGCCAAGGCCGCCGAGAAAAAATAGACCGACGCTCCGCCGGTTACGCCAAGACCCTGGCTGCAAAGCCGGGGTCTTTTGTTTTTATTCCCATTGGGTCTTAAGCTGAAGTGTAGCCACAAAGGAACGCATAGATCGCAAAGAACAGCAGTCTGAATGGATTGTCTTTGTGCTCCTGGCGTTCCTTTGTGGCTACAAATCC
>JBKJRX010000097.1:0-6625 GCA_046593155.1 Lacunisphaera sp. | reverse complement strand
CAACCATGTAGGCCGCGTCATCGGACAGCGTCACGCTGACGGTCTCCGGATTCGCGTTCGTCGAGTTGGCAATGGCCTGCAGGGTCAACACCGCCGACATCGCACTGGCGGGAATGGTGATTTCCACCGGCATGTCGCCCTCGGGACGACGATAGTCGATCCACTTCACGGCGGTGCCGGAAAGGGCGAACTTGACCAACAGCGCGGCACTGGTGTCGCCACCGGTGCGCGTGAACGTCAGCGCGGCGTTATCGGTGCTGCTGATGACAGCGTTCGCATCGGTCGCGGCGACGGTAATGGTGGACGGACCAGTCGTGGCCAGAGCCGTGATGGACGAGGCCGACGCGCGGCCGGCATAGTCCCAGGTCGCGCGGCCACCGAAGAGCGAGAAGCTCATGCCGGTGACGGCCTGGCCCTCAAGGCCGACCTGGCTGGCCGGCACCTCGAGGCGCACCCACTGGCCCGTGGCCGGCAGCGGGCCGACGTAACGGCGGCTGGCGGTGCCATTCGTGCCATAGGTAATCTGGTCACTGCCCCAATAGGCGCGGTGCTCCCAGTTGTCGGCGAGCCAGCTGATCATCACCTCGGTCGGCGGATTCGCCGGATCGAGATAAATGTAGGCGAACAGCTTGTCGCCGGCCGTCACGGGCATCGTGGCGCTGGCCCAGCTGAAGGAATGATCATGCAGGCCGGCGGCCAGATTGGACTGGTGAGCCTTCGTGCCGGAGAACGGCGCCGGGCCACTGGTCACCCAGTTCCAGGAATCGCCGCCTGCGCCGGCGCCACTGGCGCCAGCGGGCAGCGCGTCGTCAACCCACGCGGTGGACGCGGACGGGGTGCCGGCCGAACCGCTGGTGTTGCTGACCGTAATGGTAACCGCGGCCGAAGTGGTGCGGTTGCTGCCGAGATCGCGGGCGATCGCGGCCAGCGTGTGCGGGCCGTTGGCGGCCGCGGTGCTGTCCCACGACAGCGTGAACGGGGCCGAGGTGACCTCGGCGCCGACGTTGTTGCCGTCGAGCAGGAACTGCACGCCGATGACGCCGACATTGTCAGCCGCGTTGGCGGTGACGCTGGCGGTGCCGGTCACGGTGGCGCCGGAGGCCGGGGCCGCCAGCGAAACGGTGGGCGCGGTCAGGTCCAGGGAAACGACCGGGCCGGAGGCGCCGCCGGTCTTCCAGAAGAGGCCTTGCGAGGCGTTGAAGTAGGTGCCGCTGGGCGAGATCTCGCGCTTGACCGCGCGGACCATGTAGATGGCCCCGGCCGGAGCGCTGGGGTCGGTGAACGTCAGGACCGTGAGCAGCGAGCTGTTCAGGCGCGTGAAGGCGGCGCCGGTGGAGCTGGCGCGATAGACGTTGTAACCGACCACGGTGTCAGGCGACGGCGCCCAAGTGAGGGCGACGGCGCTGCCGGCGACCGTGCCGCCGAGGGAGGCGGGCGGAGCAACCGGGTTGATGCGCAGGGTCGGATCGCCCATCAGGGCGACGTGGATGGAGTTCGCCGCATTATTGATCTGGTTGCGGTAGAGGCCGGTGTTGTTCTGCGTGAGGCGGGCGGTGGAACCGATGGTTTCACCGAGGCCCATCTGGTGGATGAACCAGTGCGGGCGGCCGGACCACGCCGAGGCGAGGCCGTTGGTCGGGGTCGCGAGCACCGAGCGGAGGACGCTGTCCTCATGGTCCCAATCGCCGAGCCAGCTGCCGAACAGGAAGGTGAAGACGCCATGGACGTCGTTGCTCACCATTTCCACCGTGTCGGTGTCATTGTATTGGCCGACGTTGCCGAGACCACCGATGGTCTTGTAGCTGCCGGCGCCGCAACCATAGGCGAAGAGGTAGTTGCCCGCTGCCAAGGCGGGCACAAAGACGCCACGCTGGTCGTTGTATTGGGTGTTCAGATTCGTGATCTGGTCGCTGCCGACGAGCGCGGTCGCATTGCGGTAGGCGCTGGCGGCGAAGGCCTCGCCGTTGCGGATGCCGAAATAATCACCGACGATGGCGCGGCGCTGAACCGCCATCAGACGATGGCGATAGTCGTGATCCTTTTTCAGGTATTGGCGGAGGAGCTCGAGCTCGCTCGGGAAGGACGGCGGGGAATTCCAGCTCGTTGTGCCGGGCATGTTCGCGAGATCGACGCGGCCGACCTGCAGCTCAATGGCCGAGGGCAGCGTCACCTGGTCGAATTTGCCGTCGCCAGGCCGGTTGGTCAGGCGCGCGGCGTCCGCCGGGTCAGTGTTCTCCGTCTGGGTGTAATTGACGGTGCTGTCGGTCCAGTTGCCATCCATGTCGCCATAGTAGGCGTCAGCGGGCCAGGCCCCGAGGTGGTCCGGATGCCCGTCGGGATTCAGCTGGCCGGAATACGGGACCGGCACGTGGCCGAACAGGAAGACGCTCTTCACGTTGGCGGGATCGGCGTTGTAGGTGCCCTGGATGAGGGTCCGCACCGCGGCGGGCGAGCTGTTGCGCGCCACATCGTGGCGGACCACGGTCCAGCCGTCGCCAGCGAGGTCGTCCTGCAGGCGGGTGAGCTCGGCGGCGAGCGCCGGGGCGTGGGTGTTGTCCACGACGAGCACCACCTTGCCGCGGCTTTCGACCAACGGCACATCGATGCCGGACAGGACGTAGCCGTAGGCGGTATAACCCCCGGCGTTGCGGACAACCTGATACTCATAAGCGGTGCCCACGGACACGCTGGTGTCTTCGTAGGAGGTGACGTTGCCGGACAGCGAAGTGCCGGTGCCCCAGGAGGTGGCGCCAGGCGACTTGCGGTAAACGGTATGGCCGGACGGCGTGGCAGTGGTATCCTGCGTCCAGCTGAGGGTGATTTTGGCCGGAGTGGACTGGACAGCCGCCGTCACTTGGACAGCGTAGTTCCAGGTCGATTCCAACGCACGCGCGGCCACGGAGAAGATCACCATGACACAGGCGGCGAGAACGGCGCGGATTGATTTTTTCATGCGCCATGACCGTAGCCCACCCGGGGGGCCTACCGTCATCGGCGCGAGGCTGATTATCCTGTCAGCGCCCGGCGGTCCGGCGCGTCAGTCTTCCGCCTACAAACCGGTTCCGTCCGCGAGCGTCAAAAAAGCTGCACGTAGGCGCTCTGCCGCTCGCCCGGCTGGAGATTCATCTCCAACCCGGTCTGGGGATCGATGAAGAGGCGGCCGCGCTCCGTCAAGGCCTGGATCACCGCATGCCGCCCCTTGCCATCCGCCCGCACATACCAGATCGGACCGAGCGCCAGGGCCTGGGCGGGCGTCTCCGAATGAAACATCTCCAGCGAGAAAAACGCCTGCGCGAGATTTGAATAAAAATCAGCGAAGCGGTTGCAGTCGAAACGGGCATCCCAGCGCACGATGCCGATCTTGAAGAGCTGCGAACGGAAAAGCCGATACCACTCGGGCAGCCACGCACTGTTCACCTCGGCGTAATTGCCCTCACCGATGATCGCCCCTGGCACCACCGCCCGCAGTTGCGCCCCGCTCATCACCTTGCCGGTCGCGGGCGCCGAGGCCGTCGCGGTGCGGGTCAGGGCGCTCGTCGCGCAACCAGACCCCAGGCCGGCGACCGCCACCAGCAGGGCGAACACCATGAACCTCGGGAAAATTCTGTGGATTGAAAAAATCTTCATCACGTCGCTTCAGCCGGCTCATCAGCAGGCGGGAACGCTTCACACTATAGTGAATGGCGGCCGGCCGCCCCATACCCAGTAACCCGAATCCGGCCCCGCCCCGCGCCCTCTTTCGGGACACCCGCCCACCCGTCTTCCTCGCGGGGGCGGGCCCCATTCGGGTCCGTCCAGCCGTCGCACGACACGTGAATGCGGTCTGCTCGCCAACCGTCGCAGAAAGCGCAAAATGTTCGCCCGGATGCCGCCCACATTCCTCGCCCCACGCGCAGCCCAACCGCACGCAGCGTGCGCCCACCTGCACCCGGGAGACGGAGTTGATCGGCGGCTCCGCAACCACCCGGGCGCCGAGGCGTGCGCCTGCCTGGAAGATCTCGCCGCCCTCCGCGGATCGCCCGTTCCAGAGGGGAAATCGCTCAAAACCGTGCGCGCGGGCCGCGCGGCAATTTTCGCAGATCAGGCGGCGCCGGTGGAATTTTTTTGTCCATGGTTGCGTGAAAGCGGCGACCGGCGCAGAAAAAAACGCCCGGCAAAGTCAGACCGCCTGGACGCAGATTAATCTCATGCGCACGCAAATGCATCTCCGCTGGACAACCGGTGGCGGAGCGAGATTTCACGGACCGCCAAACCGGGAACGAGGTGAACTCCTACCGGATATTTCCCATGGTGGGCATCGGGGCCTGCCCGATGCGTCACGCTGAGAATCAACCGCGCTCCGAAACCGGAAAAAGACTGCCCGGATGTTTCAGGAAGCCCAGACCTTCGTCCACCTTTTGGTGTCTATTCCCCTGGTTGGTTCTTCGATCAGGTCGGCTTGATCGAAGAACAGATCAACGACGGGCGCTTCCACGACGGGAGCCTCCGCGCCGGATATCAAGTCCCGACCTCAAGGCCGGGATCCAATCCCGGCGGCACTTAAAGAAAATCCACGTTCAACCCACCTCGATCATGTTAAGCTATTCCATCATCTTCCTCATTATCGCGCTCATCGCCGGAGCCCTCGGTTTTATGGGCATATCCGGTCTCGCCGCCACTGTGGCCAAGATCCTCTTCGTTGTGTTCTTGGTGCTCTTCGTTGTCTCGCTTTTTACAGGCCGACGCAGCCCGCGGGTTTGAATTTGGGCCAGAATGACCCGGAAAGCCGGTCCGACGGGTAAGAGTAAAAAAGAAGGGAAATCGCTGGGGTAGGACCTACCCGTCCGCAAATGGGGCGCACGCCCCATATAGCGCGAGCCGGGATTCGTTATGTTTGATGGGAACTCGCCACTCCCATGTTTCCCAACACCACACCGTCCACCCGCACTCCCGACAACTCCGTCAACCCCCGCCCATCCCGCGCGGTGGAAGACGCCGCTCTGCTCCGCCGCTTTCACGCCGGCGATGAAAAGGCCTTCGCCGAGATCATGGGACACTATCACCCGCGGGTGCTCGCGATCGCCCGCCGCCTGCTGAACAACGATCTGGACGCGGACGACATCGCGCAGGACACCTTTATCCGCGCGCACCGTGGTCTCGCGCAATTTCGCGGCGACTCGTCGCTCGCTACCTGGCTTTACCGCATTGCCACGAACCTGGCGCGGAACCGCTACTGGTATTTTTTCCGCCGGCACCGGCAGGACACCATGTCGCTGAACCAGCCCATCAGTGCCGACCATCCCTACCAGCTGCCGGAACTCGAGGCCACCGACTCCCCCAGCCCGTTGCGCCAGACCATGCGCAATGAATTCGTCGAACTCGTCGCCCGCTGCCTCGAACAGCTCGACACCCCGCACCGCGACATCCTGCGCATGCGTTATATTCTCCATTATTCCTACGAGGAAATCGGCGCTTCTCTGCAGCTCAACTTCGGAACCGTCAAGAGCCGCATGGCGCGCGCCCGGGAACGCCTGCGCAAGCTGCTCCTCAACTCCGCCCCGGAGCTGGGCCGCAACGCCACGATGGAGGATTTCTTCGAGCCGGTTTGCAAGGCGTCGTAAGACCTGGGCGACCCCGCGTCGCGGTGCGGCGGGCCACCCTCTTGATCATTTCTTCCCAGGCATTTCCCGGATAACCGCCTAGTCAAGCGGCCTGATGGCCGGCGGCACCGCCCTGGCTTATAGTGGACCACCATGAAATATCCTCCCGGTTCTTTCGCCCGCACAGTCGCGGCCTGCCTTCTCGGCGGTCTCGCCGCTTTGTCCGCTTCCGCCCAAGCTTACCCGCCGCCGGCCATGCCGCCCGCGAATCCCATCCCGCCGAGCCTGAACGAGCCGGTGACCCCGCCCCCTGCGACCATGCAGGACCTCACTAGCAGCGCCAGCCTGGTGCCCAGCCGGGACTCGGAAAAATTCATCACCAAGGTCTCCATGCTCACTTCCGAGCAGCTCCGTCTTTCCCAGATCGCGGCCCAGCGGGCCACCAACACCCAGGTGCGCAGTTTCGCCCAACAGGTCGAGACCTCCACCCATGACCTGCAACAGGAGATCGATCGGATCGCCCAGACGAAAAATGTCATCGTTCCGACCGGCAAAACCGCCCAGGACGCGGCCGATGACGAAAGGAAATGGCAGAATAAGGACGGTAAGGACTTTGATGAGGACTACGTCGAGCGGATCATCAAGATCCACCAGGATGCCGTCGACACCTTGGCAGGCTATTCCGGCGACAAGGATGCCGATCCGGAAATCGCCGCCCTGGCCGGCAAGCACCTGCCCACCATGCGCGAGCATCTCCGCCAGGCGCAAAGCCTGAAGGATCAGGCGAACTGAACTTTGAGCTATTGAGGATTACTCAAAGAAGTGACGGCATCGACTCTTTATCGCGTGCGCTCCTACACACCCCGCCCTGTCGGGCACCCCTCTTCATCCGGAACGATGCAGTGAAATGTAGGGTCGCCGCTCGTCGGCGGACCGTTCCGCGTGCGAACCACGGCCCGGCGACGAGCACCGGCCCTACATTTAAAGACCACACCATTCAGTGATGATCGAAAACCACCGCAGCTGTCGTTAGCCGACCAGCAGGG
>JBKJRX010000055.1:0-9234 GCA_046593155.1 Lacunisphaera sp. | reverse complement strand
CCGAAGCTTGCTTCGGCTTGGTTGGTCGGTCGGGTTTGGGTGTGGATTGCATGACGCTCGGATGAGTTGGCAGTGGTCTTGTCAAATGCCCCGGGGCTTGCCCCGGGGATCTTTACTGTGGGCCAAGGAGCTTGCTCGCGCTGAATCGGGCGCGGGCAAGCTCGCTGGCCCACCGACTTACCTTCTCCGACTGCAGGAGCGAAACCCCGATGATCAGCAGCGCCTTTGGCACCGGCGCGATCGCCGGCGGCACGCCGAGGTTATACATGGTGGTCGTCAGCGTCTGGATGAGCAGTGCGCCGATGGCCGTGCCGAGGATCGAAAACCGCCCGCCCGACAGTGCCGTGCCGCCGACGACCACCGCAAAGATGGCGTCGAGCTCCATGTTCTCACCGGCGCGGTAGGCATCGGCCGCGCGGATGTTCGCCGCGGCCAGCACCCCCGTCAGCCCGGCGCAGGCGCCGCAGAAAATGTAGGCCATCGTCTTGATGCGCGCCGCCGCCAGGCCGGCAAAGCGGCTCGCCGTCTCGTTGTCCCCCACCGCTTCGATGAACAACCCCAGCGCCGTGCGCCGGAGCGCGAGATGAGTCACCAGGAACAATGCCGCGACCAGCAACGGCGCCACCGGCAGGCCCAGCAGAAACCCATTGGCCAGATATTCGAACGACGGGCTCGCGATGATGATCACCTGCCCGTCGACGATGAGCTGGGCCAGGCCACGACCCGCGACCATCAGGATCAGTGTCGCCACAATCGGTTGCACCCCGAGCCGCGCCACGAGCAACCCGTTGGCCGAACCCGCGACCACGCCGGCCCCGAGGGCCGCGGCCAGCGTCAGCGCCAGCGAGTGTCCGCCCTGCAGCAGCACCGCACACACGGCACCGGTGATGGCCACCACTGAGCCGACCGACAGGTCCACACCGCCGGTGGCAATGACCAGCGTCATGCCCAGCGCGACCAGCATCGTCCGCGAGCCCTGCGTGAGAATGTCGATCGGCACGCCGTAAAGATGGCCGTCGAGCAGCGTGACCTTCAGGAAGCCGATGTCGTGCCCCGCATTCAGCAGCACGAGGGCGACGAGGCCGAGCAGGGGCCAGAGGACTGGAGGCTTGGTGCGCATTCAGAGCTGTGGGCCAGCGAGCTTGCTCGCGCTTGTTCGTTTTCGGGAAAGGCGCGAGCAAGCTCGCTGGCCCACCCTGGCAAATATTCCCGCAAGACTCATCATGCTGTTATTCATGAGTTCCCGCCATCAGTTGCATGAGTTTTTCTGAATTGATGTCGGCGCCGGCGATCTCGCCGGTCAGCCGCCGCTCGCGCAGCACAAGCACGCGCGAACAGTTGCGCACCACCTCGTCGATCTCCGAGGAGATGAACAGCACCGCCAGGCCGTCGTCGCGCAATTTCGCGATCAGTTGCTCGATCTCCTGCTTGGCACCGATGTCGATGCCGCGCGTCGGCTCGTCGAGGATGATAACCGCCGGCTGCGTCGCCAGCCAGCGCGCGAGCAACACCTTCTGCTGGTTGCCGCCCGAGAGATTCCTGATCGGCGTCTCGGCGTCGGCGGTCTTGATCCGCAGCGTCTTGATGTAGTGTTCGCCCAACTGCGCCTGCTCGGCCGCGGTCAGCGCCCGCAGCGCGCCGCGCTTGCCCTGCAGCGCGACGATAAGGTTCTCGCGGACGGAGAGGTTCGGCAGAATGCCCTCGGCCTTGCGATCCTCCGAGCAAAACGCCAGCCCCAACCGCACGGCGGCGCGTGGCGAATCTACCCTGACCACCGCACCCTTCACGCTGATCTCGCCGCAATCACAGGCATCAATGCCGAAGAGCAGCCGCGCCGTCTCGGTGCGTCCGGAGCCGAGCAGGCCGCCGAGCCCGGCGACCTCGCCGGCGTGCAGCGAGAGGTCCACCGGCGCGATGGCCCCGCGCCGACCGAGCCCGCGGGCCGCGAGCACCGGCTGCGTGGTGGCCGCGGGCGCCGCGACATGGCTGGTGAAATCCGCCGCGCTGACCTCGCGGCCGAGCATCTTGCCGACCAGCTCAAGCCGCGACAGGTCCGCCGTGGCGTATTCGCCCACGAGCTGGCCATTGCGCAGGACCGTGAGGCGATCGCTGACCGCATAGACCTGATCGAGAAAGTGGGTCACGAACACGATGCCCAGGCCCTCGGCGCGCAGCTTGCGCATGATGCCGAACAGCTCGGCCACTTCTTTTTCATCGAGGCTGGCGGTCGGTTCATCAAGCACAAGCAGCCTGGCCGACGTGTCGAGCGCGCGGGCAATGGCAACCATCTGTTGCCGGGCGACCGAGAGCGAACCGAGTTCCGCGTCCACGTCACACTCGACCTCGAGCCGGGCCAGCGCGGCGCGCGCCCGGCGGCGGATCGCGCGCCAGTTGAGAAACCCCAGCCGGCCGGGCTGGCGGCCGAGGGTGATGTTCTCCGCCACGGAGAGCGATGGCACCAGATTCACTTCCTGATAAACCGTGCTGATGCCGAGGCGCTCGGCCTCCTTAGGCGCGGCCGGCCGGATGAGCTGGCCCGCCAGGCGGATCTCGCCCGCATCGACCGGGTGCACGCCTGTCAGGACCTTGATGAGCGTGGACTTGCCGGCGCCGTTTTCGCCGAGCAACGCGTGGATTTCGCCGGCGCGGACGGTGAAACCTACTCCCGCGAGCGCCACGACTCCGGGAAATTTTTTCCCGATGCCGCGGAGTTCGAGCAAGGCGTGGGTGGGCATGGATCGTCGGTTCAGAGTCCCCGGTGTAGGTGGCGCGCTTGCGCGCCACGTTGCGAGCGAGCTCGCAACCTACATTACGGAAAGCCTCAGTATTGCCGCGTGGGCAGTGCGGCCGCGGCGTTGGTCGCGTCGAAGAGCTCATCCTTGTTGTAGGACTTGCGCTCGACCTTCTTGCCGGCCAGCACCACCGCGACGGTGTCGTAAACCTTGGGCCCGAAGAGCGGGTTGCACTCAACCGTGCAGTTGATTTTTCCCGCCACCACGGCTTGCACGCCCTCGCGCACCGCGTCGATCGAGACGATGATGATATCCGAGCCGGGCTTCAGACCGGCTTCCTCGATGGCCTGGACGGCGCCGAGCGCCATGTCGTCATTGTGGGCGTAAAGGATATCAATGGTCTTCCCGTGTTTCTTGATGAAGGCTTCCATGACCTCTTTGCCGCCGGTGCGGCGGAAGTCGCCGCTTTGCGAATCGATGACCTTCAGGCCGGGATGCTTGGCGATGCCCTCCGCAAAAGCCTTGCGGCGGTCGTTGGCCGGCGCGGAGCCGGGCGTGCCCTGCAATTCGACGATGCGACCCTTGCCGCCCGTCTTCTTGGCGAGCCACGCGGCGGCCATGCGGCCCTCCTCGAGGAAATCCGATCCAATGAAGCACGCATAGAGTGTCTCATCCGCGGTGGTGATCGAGCGGTCGGTAATGATCACGGGGATGCCGGCCCGCTTGGCGTCGCGTAGCACCGGGTCCCAGCCTGTTTCGACGAGCGGGGCGAGCACGATGGCGTCGACCTTCTGGACGATGAACGAGCGGAGCGCTCGGATCTGGTTCTCCTGCTTGCCCTGGCCGTCGGAGAACTTGAGGTCGATACCACGCTTGGCGGCCTCGGCCTTCATCGACTCGGAATTGGCGGTGCGCCAGGCGCTCTCGGCGCCGGTCTGGGCAAAGCCGATCTTGAGCGGGGCGGCCGAAGCCAGTGCGGCGGCGAATCCGGAAGTGAGAAGCAGGGTCTTGAACCAGGAGGTAGTTTTCATGACGCAGTCAGGGTAGGTTGAAGCGGGGCGGAGACGAACACTGATTTTGCGGACTGAACGTGCAAAGCCCCCGCAATATGACTGTAATGTGACGCGGTCGTTTCCCTCCCCGCAACACCCCTTAAACATGCTGAACCCCGTGTATACCCTAGGCATCGATTATGGCACCAACTCGGTGCGCGCCCTCGTCGTCCGCTGCGCGGATGGCGCCGAGCTCGGCACCAGCGTCGTCAACTACCCCTCCGGCTCCGCCGGCATCCTGCTCGACCCGAAGGATCACCACCTCGCCCGCCAGCACCCCACCGATTATCTCTTCGGCCTGGGGAAATCCGTGAAGGGAGCGCTCGCCGCGGCTAGGAAAACCAAGGGTTTCGACGCCGCCCGCATCATCGGCCTCGGCGTCGACACCACCGGCTCCAGCCCGATTCCCGTGGACGAAAAAAACGTCCCCCTCGCTTGCTCGAAGAAATGGCGGAAAAATCTCCACGCCCAGTGCTGGCTCTGGAAGGACCATACCAGCTGGCGCGAAGCCGCGAAAATCACCGAGCTCGCCGCGCAACACCGTCCGCAATTCATCGCCAAGTGCGGCAACACCTATTCCTCCGAGTGGTTCTGGTCCAAGCTCTGGCATTGCCGCAACGTGGCGCCGGCCGTTTTCTCCGCCGCCTACTCCTGGGTGGAGCTGTGCGACTGGGTGCCGGCCGTGCTCGCCGGCATCACCGATCCCCGCGAGGTGAAACGCGGCATCTGCGCCGCGGGCCACAAGGCGCTCTATTCGGATGACTGGGGCGGCCTGCCGGACAAGGAGTTCCTTGCGCTGCTCGATCCGGCCCTCGCCGACCTCCGCGACCGGCTTTACAACAAGGCCCACGACGCCAGTGAGTCTGCTGGCAAACTCAGTGCGGAATGGGCCGGCAAGCTCGGGCTGCCCGCCGGCATCCCGATCGCGATCGGCGAATTCGACGTCCATTACGGTGCCATCGGTTGCGGTGTCGCCGAGGGCACGCTGGTCAAGGTCATCGGCACCTCCACCTGCGACTGCGGCGTGGTGTCGATGCAAAAGACCGTGCCCGACATCCCGGGCATCTGCGGCATCGTGCCCGGCGCGATCCTTCCCGGTTTCTATGGCATCGAAGCCGGCCAGTCGGCCGTCGGCGACATCTTCAAATGGTGGGTCGAGGTCGCCTGCGAGGGCGACGCCAGCAAACACGCCAAGCTCACCAAACAGGCCGCGCAGCCCAGGCCCGGCCAGGGCGGCCTGCTCGCGCTCGACTGGCAGAACGGCAACCGCACCATTCTCGTCGATCCGTTGCTCACCGGCCTCATCCTCGGCTGCACGCTGCACACGACGCAGGCCGAGATTTACCGTGCGCTCATCGAGGCCACTGCCTTCGGCGCCCGCGCCATCATCGAACGCATCAAGGAATACGGCGTGCCGATTGACCGCGTCGTCTGCGCCGGCGGCATCGCCGAGAAAAACCCGCTGCTGATGCAGATCTACGCCGACGTCACGGGCTGCACGATGTTCGTCTCCGGTTCGACCCAGGCCTGCGCGCTCGGCTCCGCGATCTCCGCCGCCGTCCTGGCCGGCGCACATCCGGATTTCCCGACGGCCCAGCGCAAGATGACTTCATTGAAGAAAGTTGTCTACAAGCCGAAGGCGGCGGCGCAAAAAACCTACAACCAGCTCTACGCCCTCTACCGCCAGGTCCATGATTCCTTCGGCGGTCTTAACAAGTCCGCCGATCTGTCCCGCGTGATGAAGGACCTGCTTGCCCTCAAGGGCGAAATCTAACCCCTACCCAACCAATCGTTCTCGTTCTCCTACTCCTAATCGTTCTCTCCGAGAGAATGAGAACGAGAATGACTAAGAGAACGATCCTGACCCCTACCCCCATGAATACCCCCGCCCTCCTCCGCCGCCTCGGCATCATCACCACCTTTGCCTTCGCCGCCCTGGCCTCCGAAGCCTTGGCGAAAGAGGCTGCTTCCTTCGCCCTCGACACCGCCAAGCCCGGTCCAGTCATCAACAAGAACATCTACGGCCAGTTCGCCGAGCATCTCGGCCGATGCATTTACGAGGGCCTCTGGGTCGGCCCGGACTCGCCCATTCCCAACACCAAGGGCTACCGCAACGATGTGCTCGCCGCCCTCAAGACCCTCGCCGTTCCGCAGCTGCGCTGGCCGGGCGGCTGCTTCGCCGACGAATACCACTGGCACGACGGCATCGGCCCGCGCGAGAAGCGTCCCTCCATGTATAACTCCCACTGGGGCGGCGTCGTGGAGAACAACCATTTCGGCACGCACGAGTTCCTTGAGCTTTGCGAGATGCTCAACATCGAGCCCTACGTCTGCCTCAACGTCGGCAGCGGCACCGTGCAGGAGCAGATGGAGTGGGTCGAATACATGACCTCCCCCGCCGACTCGCCGATGGCCAATCTCCGCCGCGACAACGGCCGCGACAAACCCTGGAAGGTTCCCTACATGGCCATCGGCAACGAGAGCTGGGGCTGCGGCGGCACAATGACGCCCGAGTTCTATGCCGACAATTACAAGCGCTACAACACCTTCGTCAAAAACTACCAATCCGGACCGGAAAACAGCATCCAGCGCATCGCCTGCGGCGCCAATGGGGACAATTACAATTGGACGGAAGTGATGATGAAGAACGTCAACGGTCGCCAGATGAACGGCCTCGCGCTCCACTATTATACGCTGCCCTCCGGCAGCTGGCAGGGCAGCAAGGGCTCCGCGACGGATTTCGCCGAGGCCCAATATCACGCCACGCTGGTCCAGACCCTGAAGATGAAGGAACTCATCGAGAAGCACGGCGCCATCATGGACAAATACGACCCGCAGAAGCGGGTCGGCATGGTGGTCGACGAGTGGGGCATCTGGACCGACGTCGAGCCGGGCACTAACCGCGGCTTCCTCTATCAACAGAACACGCTGCGCGACGCCATCCTCGCCGCGATCAACCTCCATCTCTTCCACGAACACGCCGACCGCATCACCATGGCCAACATCGCGCAGATGGTAAACGTGCTCCAGGCGATGATCCTCACCGACAAGGAGAAGATGATCCTCACACCGACCTACCACGTCTTCGAGATGTTCAAACCCCATCAAGGCGCCACCTCGCTGCCGCTTACGCTCACCACCCCCGACTATGTGGTGGGCGACGCCAAGGTCCCCGCCGTCAGTGCGTCCGCCTCGCGCAACGCCGCGGGCAAAATCCACGTCTCGCTCTCCAACGCCAACCCGAACACCGCTATCACCATCACCGCCGCGCTGGCCGGCGTGACGGCCAAATCGGTCACCGGTCGCATCCTCACCGCGCCGGCGGTCAACTCGCACAACACCTTCGCCGCGCCCGACGTCGTGAAACCCGCGCCCTTCGACAGCGCGAAGTTCGCCAACGGCCAGCTCACGCTCACGCTCCCGGCCAAGTCGGTTGTCGTCCTCGCACTCGAATAAACAATGCAGGGCGGGATCGCTGATCCCGCCTCGTTCGCGGCGGGGTCAGCGGCCCCGCCCTACAAAAGGATCACTCTCCCTCATGAAACTCCTCGCCTCCCCTGAAATCTGGTTCGTCTGCGGCTCGCAGCACCTCTACGGCCCCGGCCCGCTCAAGCAGGTCGCCGCCAACGCCCAGGCCGTCGCCGCCGCGCTCGCCGCCGCGAAAGCACTGCCGCTCAAGACGAAGTTCAAGGCCCTGCTCACCACGCCGGACGAGATCACCAATGTGATGCTCGCGGCGAACAACGACGCTCATTGCGCCGGCCTCATCCTCTGGATGCACACCTTCTCTCCGTCGAAGATGTGGATCCGCGGCCTCACAGCGCTGCAGAAGCCCTTCCTGCACCTGCACACGCAGTTCAACCGCGACCTGCCCTGGAACACGATCGACATGGATTTCATGAACCTCAACCAGGCCGCCCATGGCGACCGCGAGGCGGGGTTCATCCACACGCGCATGCGGCTCGGCCGCAAGGTCGTCGTCGGCCACTGGTCCGACCCCGAGGTCCACGCACGCATCGGCGCGTGGATGCGCGCCGTCCGCGGCTGGCATGACTGGCAGGGCGCAAAATTCGTCCGCTTCGGCGACAACATGCGGCAGGTCGCCGTGACCGAGGGCGACAAGGTCGCCACCGAGATGAAGTTCGGCTTTGCCGTCAACACCCATGGCGTCGGCGACCTGGTCGCGAAGGTCGCCACCGTCACCGAAAAGAAAATCACCGCCCTCTGCGCCGACTACGAGCGGGACTACGCCGTGGTGCCGGCCCTCCGGAAAGGCGGCGCGCGCCATGATGAGCTCCGCTATAGCGCGCGGCTCGAGCTGGGCATGGCGGCCTTCCTCGAGGAGGGCGGCTACAAGGGCTTCACGGACACCTTCGAGGATCTGCACGGCCTGCGCCAGCTCCCCGGCATGGCGACGCAACGCCTGATGGGCATGGGCTACGGCTTCGGCGGCGAAGGCGACTGGAAGACGGCCGCACTCGTCCGCGTGATGAAGGCCATGGGCGAGGGCCTTGGTGGGGGCACCTCATTCATGGAGGACTATACTTACCATCTGTCGCCCAAGGGCCACCAGGTCCTCGGTTCACATATGCTGGAGATCTGCCCGAGCATCGCCACCGGCAAACCCGCCGTGGAGATCCACCCGCTCGGCATCGGCGGCAAGGATGATCCCGTTCGCCTCGTGTTCGACGCCCCCGCCGGCGAGGCGCTCAATGCCTCGCTCGTGGACCTCGGCAACCGTTTCCGCCTCATCATCAACGAGGTCAAGGCCGTCAAAACGCCCAAGCTGCCCAAGCTCCCCGTCGCCCGCGCCGTCTGGGAATGCAAACCGGATTTCAAGACCGCGTGTGCCGCGTGGATCTACGCCGGCGGCGCCCACCACACGGGTTACAGCTACACGGTCACGACCGAGATGCTGGAGGACTTCGCCACCATCGCCGGCATCGAGACCGTGCTCATCGCCGCCGGCACCACGCTGCCGCAGCTCAAGCAGGACCTCCGCAACAACGAGGTCTATTACCATCTCGCCCAGGGCATCCGGGTCTGAGCAAACCTTGCCACCACGAAACACACCAAATACACGAAAGGTCATGCGCGTAACCTCCAGCGTCTTATTTTCGTGTGATTCGTGTATTTCGTGGTGACCTCCGCCGATGCTTAACGAACTCAAACGCGAGGCCTATGAGGCCAACCTGCTCCTGCCGAAGCACGGGCTCATCAACCTCACCTTCGGCAACGCCAGCGCGCTCGACCGGGCAAAAGGCATCTTTGCCATCAAACCCAGCGGCGTGGACTACGCCGTGCTCAAGCCCGCCAACATGGTGCTCGTCGACCTCGCCGGCAAAAAAGTCGAGGGCAAGCTGAACCCTTCTTCCGACACGCCGACCCATCGCCGGCTCTACCTCGCGTTCAAGGATGTCGGCGGGATCGTCCACACGCATTCGTCGCAT
>JBKJRX010000053.1:0-3578 GCA_046593155.1 Lacunisphaera sp. | reverse complement strand
CACGAAGAGGGTCTCGAGCTTCGGCTCGAGGTGGCGGTTCATCAGCGCCATGTTGAACTCGAACTCGAAATCGGAGAGCGCGCGCAGGCCGCGGATGATGGCGGCGGCTTTCTGCTTGCGGGCGAACTCGACGAGGAGGCCGTCGAAACTCGTGACATCGACATTGGGCAGACCCCGCAGGTTGGCGCTGATGAGTTCCACCCGGCGCTCGGGGCTGAACAGCGGCTTCTTCGTCGAGTCGATGGCGACGGCGACGCGGACGTGGCCGAAAAGCCTGGCCGCGCGCTGCAGCACATCGAGGTGGCCGTTGGTGAACGGATCGAAGGTTCCGGGGTAGATGCAGAGTTTCATGCGGCGAAGCGGAGGCAAGAATTGCACAGCACCCCGGGATGGCGAGGACGTTTTGTGTCAAGGCGGGGATGTAGGGCGGGATACGGTGATCCCGCCCTACATCAATCAAGTGATTGCCAAGGGTGGGGCGGTGGTCTGGACTGGGCGGGTGAAGTTCACCCTGCCTAACATCCTCACCATTTCTCGCGTGCCGATGATGTTTGTCGTCGTGGCCCTGATGTATTCGGACTGGTTGTGGGCGGCGACGTGGGCGTTCTGGCTGTTCATCGCGTCGGCCCTGACGGACTGGTTGGACGGGCTGCTGGCGCGCCGCGCCAATCAGGTCTCCGCCTTCGGCCGGTTCATGGATGCGGTGATCGACAAGGTCATGGTCATCGGCCTGATGATCGCACTGGTGAACGGTGGCTACTTCGAGGGGTTTCGCATCACGGCCATGCTGTTGCTCCTGCTGATCATTGCGCGGGAGTTCACCATTTCCGGACTGCGCATGGCGGCGGCGACCAAGGGCCTCGTCGTTGAAGCGGACGCGGGTGGCAAGGTGAAGACCTTTGTGCAGCTCAACGCCATCGGCTGGCTGCTGGGCGCCCGGATGTTCGAGCGGGATTTCGGCAATCTTTTCGGCGGCGAGGAAGCGACCTGGATCCGGGTCATCCACGCCACGGGCCTCGGCCTGTATGCGTTGTCGGCGGTGCTGACGGTCACTTCCGGAGTCTCCTATTTCCGGCGGCACGGGCACGTGGTGAAAGACTGACGATGCAGCTGCCCGAGCCACGCTGGCCGCGGATTTTCCCCACCCGGTTGGTCTGCGCCGTGGCGACACTCGGTCCGCTCGGCCGGCGGCTGCCGGCACCGGGCACGTGGGGATCGCTGGCGGGCTTGTTGTATTTCGCGCTGCTCTTCCGTTACTCGCGGTGGGAAGTGGTTTTCGCCTGGTCCGTGCTGCTGAGTTATCTCGCGGTCGCTTTCTGCGGCGAAGCCGCGCGACGTTTGGGCAAAAAGGATCCGGGTGAGGTGATTCTCGACGAGTTTGCAGTCATGCCGCTGGTGTTCCTCGGCTGGCGGGCAGGGTATGTGGCCGGTTTGCCTGACTGGGCCGTGTTGCTCGCCGGCTTCGGGCTGTTCCGATTCTTTGATATTCTCAAGCCGCTGGGCATCGCCCGGCTGCAACGCTGGCCGGGCGGGTGGGGGATCGTAGCCGATGACTTTGCTGCGGCCCTGGCGGCCTGCGCAGTCCTTCATCTCTTCATGTTTCTTTGGTATGTCTTGGTTTTTGGAATCACCTGAGCGGTGGTCGGGACTACAGTGCCCTTGGACGGTAAGTCCGCGACAGAATTGGATTGGCCGTCATTCGAGTTGTAGGAGCTTGTTTACAAGCGATTCAGGGCGGCGTCCGTTGGCGTGAGTTCACATCGCCTGTAAACAGGCTCCTACATCAAGCAACGGATCCCCTTAGCAGCGGACTAGGGTTCCGTCCGGTCCTTCGCCTTGTTCCGTTCGCGAAATTTGGCCATGAGCTGGCGGAAGGTGATTTCGGCGCGGAGCCGGGTGCGGAAGCTGATGTCGGTCCCGTCCGGCCCCCAGCTGGTGCGGATGCCGAAACTCGCGATCCACTGGGTCTTGGAATTGAAGGTGAACCTTCGCGGCACATACCACTGCACGCCGGGTTGCAGGTAGAAAAAATGCTCGGTCTCCTCACCGAGCCACGCCGTGGTGGCGTAGGTGGCGGAGACCGTGTATTTCAACTGCCCGAGATCATAGATGCCGCCGATGGTGCCGTTCACGGAGTCGTCATGCGGCTGGTTGGTGCCGAAACGGCCGGGAATGGGACTGCCGTCAATGAGATCAAACCCCAAGCCGCCGAAGAGGGTGAGCCGGCGGTAGCGGTCGGATTCACGCTGCACGATGAAACTCGGGGTGAGATGATAGTGTCCATCCGTCATGTCGGCCGGAGGGCTGCCCACCGGGGCCTCCATGTTCAGGGCCAGGCTGGTATCATAACCGAACTTGGGCCAGTCATCCAAAAGGTAGCGCGAGCCCAGGCGCACGCGGCCGATGCCATAGCCGTCACCGGCATCCCCCAGGCCGTGGGTGAAAAACACCGAGGCCTCGCCGCTGATGTCGAATTTCTCGTTCAAGGCCCACCGCAGGCCGGCTTCGGTGCGCATGTAGTCGCGTCGCAGAAGGTCGCCGAAATGCGGCCGGAGAAGAATTTTGAAGGTCCCCGGAAAGTCGAGTTGGGGCAGGTCGTCGACGAAGCCGTTGATGCGGGAAAGCACCGGGCGTGGGCCATCCCCGGATGGTTTGTCGGCGGGAACGGTCTGGGCGTGCGCGGTGATAAAACCGAGCAGAAATACTAGGATCAGGCGGGGAGCCATGGGTGGGGTCAGGGCAGCAGTTGCAGGCTTTCCAGAGGCAGTCGGACGAGCAAGCCTTGTTGCAACACGTCAACAGACACCACGATGCCCTGTGGGTTCGCGGGATTGTCCACATAGCCCTCGAGACCGTGCAGCGGCCCGCCCAGCACGCGGACGTGCGTGCCCTTTTTGACCAGCGGATGGATCGCGGCCTCGAAGCCGGAGGCGCAGACCGTCCTAACCACCTCCAGCTGGCGCAGGAAGACCTCCTCGTTTTCCACCTGCCTGGCCCGCACCAGCAGGTCCTGCTGATAGATGCGATCCTTGCGGGTGGGTTCCAGCCGGGCGAACACGTAGCCGGCGAAGAGCGGCTTGGTGAAGGTCTTCTTTTGGGTGCCGTAGCGTCGCACGCTCTGGATGAGCGGGAGGTAGTGCGGGAACTGCTCGCGCGCCATCAGGTCGTCGAATTTCTTTTCGCAACGGGGCTTCGTGTGGCAGACGAACCACCGCGGCTCGGCAAAATCGGGTAAGTGTTGTCCCATGTAGGTCGGTAGAGTTTTGAGAAATTCGGGGCGTTCCGCCTTCGCCAAGGCTACGGCGGACAGGAAAGCCCGACCTACAGTTTCGCCAAAAGCCGCAGGGCCTCGACGTAACCCGGGAATCCCTTTCCCGAGATCATCGCGATGCAGGCGCCGGCGGTCATGGATTTGTGCCGGAATTTCTCGCGCTTCCTGATGTTCGAGATGTGCACCTCGACCGCCGGCAGGCCGGAGGCGGCGAGCGCGTCGTGGAGCGCGATGCTGGTGTGCGAGTAGGCGCCGAAATTGACGATGAACGCGTGGATGCCGCGGTGGGTGAGGGCGTGAATTTTAT
>JBKJRX010000338.1:0-3428 GCA_046593155.1 Lacunisphaera sp. | reverse complement strand
GTGACGGTGTCGGGAAAAGATTTTGTCGTGATGTGCGAACCCGCGCGTCCCATTCATCGGCGGGCCTTGCAACGGGTCGGTGAACTATCCCAGGAAGACTCCGCGCTCGTCATGATGATCTTCGGGTTGCTTCTGGCGCGCCGGTGAGGCGACTGCCTGCCTTTATCATGGCCAAACGCCGCCAGCTCCGCGGATTCGACCTGAAGCAGATTTACGGCTTCGGGGGGCTGATTGGCGTGGACGAGGCCGGGCGCGGGGCGCTGGCGGGGCCGGTGGTCGCGGCTGCCGTGCTGGTGTCGCCGGAATTTCTTGAGGGCCGCTGGGCCGTCGGCAAGTCCGGCCGCGTCAACGACTCCAAGCAGTTGTCCGCCGGTGAGCGTGGCGAATTATACGTGGAGTTTGAGGAACTCGTCGCCCAAGGCCAGATCCATGCCAACTACGGCGCCGCCACCGTGGCGGAGGTCGAGACCGTCAACATCCTGGGTGCCACCAAACTCGCGATGCGTCGTGCCCTCGAGGGCATCTACCCGCCCGAAGCGTTTGCGCGGAAGATCGAGCCGGACCTGTTTGCCAGTGACGAGGAAAAGGCGGCGTTCCAGCCGACCGTGTCATGCCAGATCCTGATCGACGGACTGCCGCTGCGCAGCTTCCCCTATCCCCACCAGGGCATCGTCAGCGGCGACGCCCGCTCGCTGTGCATCGCGATGGCGTCGATCATCGCCAAGGTCACGCGCGACCGGCTGATGGATGAGCTCGACAAAATGCATCCCGGCTACGGTTTCGCCCAGCATAAGGGCTACGGCACCGAGGAGCACCGCGAGGCAATCCTCAAGCACGGTCGCAGTGCCGTGCACCGCGACAGCTTCCTGCGCAAGCTCTTTGCCCAGCCGCGTGACCTTGAGGGGCAGATGATCCTGTTTGATTGAGGAGCATTGTTGTAGGGCGGAATCACCGTATCCCGCCTTCGTTCGAGGATGATATCACGCTCGAGGCGGGATACGGTGATCCCGCCCTACAGATTGAATTGCAGCCCGCCACCTCCTCTGGCCAACTGACGCGACATTCATGTCCGGCAAGAAACCCAGTTCGCTCGACAAGGTGCTCGACCGGCTCGACCGGCTCGACGATGCCGGCTTGCGGACGCTGGTGCAGCGGCTGGCTCGCGAGCGGTCGTTGCTCGACACGGTCTTCAATACCCTGCAGGAGGGCGTGCTGGTCATCACCGCCGGCGGCGAGATCGACTATGCCAACGATGCGGCGGGGCGGCTCATCGGCTACAAGGGCGAGGCGGGCACGGAAAAGACGCTGTGGCGGCTCGTGCCCGGCCTGCGCGCCTCACTGGAGAGCGAAACGGCCGACAGCAAGCGGAACGGCCGGCCCGCGGTGACCCGCGAGTTCGAGCTGACTTATCCGGCGCCGCGGGTCGTGCGACTCTACATGGTGCCGTTCAGCGAAGGGGAGGGCGGGGCGCCGCGTTTTGCGATCATCCTTTCCGACATCACCACGGAGAAAAAATCCACCGAGGCGTTGATTGAGAACGAAAAAGTCTCGTCCATCCTGCTGCTCGCCGCCGGGGTGGCCCATGAGCTCGGCAACCCGCTCAACTCGCTCACCATTCATCTGCAGCTCATCGAGCGGAAGCTGAAGAAGCTCAGGGGATCGAAGGAGGCCGACTCGCTGGGCGAGTCCATCCGCATCTGCCAGGACGAGGTCACGCGGCTCGACGGCATCATCCGGAACTTCCTCGAGGCCATCCGCCCCCGCCCGCCCGACCTCGCCGAGGTCAATGTGGTCGAGGTCATCGATGACGTGCTTCGCTTCCAAGGCAAGGAACTGGCCGACCGCGGCCTGGGGGTGGATGCGGAGCTGCCAGCCAGCATCCCCGTCATCATGGCCGACCGCAACCAGCTCAAGCAGGTGTTCTTCAACCTTGTGAAGAACGCCATGGAAGCCATGCAGGCCGGCGGCAAACTGACGCTCCGGGTCCGCGCGGACGATGACTCCGTGTTCATCCGGATTGCCGACACTGGCGAGGGCATCAAGACCGGGGATTTGCCGAAACTATTTTCGCCCTACCACACCACGAAGAGCGGTGGTCACGGGCTTGGGTTGATGATCGTGCAGCGGATCATGCGCGACCACGGCGGACACATTGGGATCGAAAGCAAGGAGAGCCTCGGCACGGTCGTCATGCTCCAGTTCCCGCAAAAGCACCGCCGCGTGCGGATGCTGCCGGGGACGTGATTTTCTTTCATGGAGGCGGGACTGATCGTCCGCCTCCAGCAGTTCAATGCTCCGCCGTGAAGCGGGCCAGCACCCGGTCACCGGCCACCAAGGCAAGGTTGCGGTCCTGCACCTGCCAGCCGGTCGTTTGAGCCAGTGCATCGAGATAGTGTCCTTCCAGGGCCATGCGTTCGGGCTGGCCCGCCAGTTTGGTGCTGCGGATGGGCCCGACTTTGAACGAGTCGCCGTCGGTAAGGATCTCGGCGGAGAACTGGTTGACGCCGGCGAAACCGCTCAAGCGGCTTTCCAGTTGATGCAGGGATAACGTCGGCACCGGGTAGGCTTCCACGGGCTCATTGTTGAGTTCGACCAGATGCCAGCCGGCGATGGGTCTGGAGGCCAGGCGCCCCCCGGCGATGGACGGATAAAAACAGTTCGCGGCGACCAAAGTCACCGCCAAGCCTAGCTTGAATGCGGTCCGGGCGAGGGGCGGGGTGGAAGAGGCACTCATGCCCCTTGGACCATTTCCGGCAGAGGCAGGTTCCTGTTTTTCGCAGCCGGATCAGGCTCGGGCCGCCAACTCGCGGTAAAGCTGCTCGACCTTGGCCCGGGCCCAGGGAGTGCGCCGGAGAAACTGCAGCGAGGACTTGATGCTCGGATCGAACATGAAGCAGCGGATTTCAACCCGCTGCGCGAGTCCGCCCCAACCGTGGTGTGCGACGAGGGCTTCCAGGATTTTCTCCAGCGTGATGCCGTGCAGGGGGTCCTTGGAAATGTGGCCACTCATGAGTTTCAGCCAGCGCAGGTGCCGGCGGGGACGGGGGACTCAGGCACGGCCAACGGGGCGGGCACCAGGCCGTCGGCGTAGCCGAGGTCGAGGCGCGAACGGGGCGGCCTTGGCGAGGTAGGCGTCGATGCGAGGATCCTTTTTGGCGGGCATGCGGGCAGGTTGACGTTGTGCCGCCGGCGCGGCAAGGCTTTGCCGGAAGGATGAACCAGAGGTGTTTTTGACTACGGATTACACGGATTAACACACGGATCCGATCTACGACATTTTTTAACCACTAATCCTCACTAGAGCGGTTTAACCTGAAGTGTAGCCACAAAGGAACGCATAGATCGCAAAGAACAGCAGTCTGAATGGATTGTCTTTGTGCTCCTTGCGTTCCTTTGTGGCTAAAAATCCGGCTACGATTTTCTTTAAA